>NZ_BAAGQZ010000035.1:0-60372 GCF_054783215.1 Rhodococcus aerolatus
CCGGGCACGCGGCGAGGTCGGCCGCGGCACGGGCCGCGGCCAGGTCCACCGGGGCGGCGGGGGCGCTGCCCGACGACGGGGCGGCGGCGCTGCCGGACGCGGCCGTGGGTGCGGTGGCGCCGCGCGGCCACAGGGCCACGGCGAGCAGCACCACCACGAGGACCCCGAGCACGTTCCAGCGCAGCGCACGGCCGGGACGCGGCCCGGCGGGAGGGGTGACGCTCACCCGGCCGGCTCCGCGGTGACGTCCGGGGCGGTGGCGTCCGGGGCGTGTGCGTCCGGCTCGGCCAGGGCCAGCAGGTGAGCCGTCTCTGGGCCCCGGACCAGCGCCGCGGCGGCGTCGTGCTCCGTCGGGCCGGTGCCGTACGACGGGCAGTCGCCGGCGAGCACGCACACCCCGCAGGCGGGCTTCTTGGCGTGGCAGACGCGACGGCCGTGGAAGATCACCCGGTGGCTCAGCGTGGTCCACTCCGCGCGGGGCACCAGCTCCCCCACGGCGTGCTCGACCTTGACCGGGTCCTCCTCGGCGGTCCACCCGAAGCGCCTCGACAGCCGGCCGAAGTGGGTGTCCACCGTGATGCCGGGGACGCCGAAGGCGTTGCCCAGCACCACGTTCGCCGTCTTGCGGCCGAACCCGGGCAGGCTCACCAGCTCGGCCAGGGTGCCCGGCACCTCCCCGTCGAACCGCTCGACGAGCTCACGGCCGAGCTTGACCAGCGTCTGCGACTTCGCCCGGTAGAACCCCGTCTGGCGGACGTACTCCTCGAGCTCGGGCAGGGCAGCGCCGGCGTAGGCGGCCGCGTCGGGGTAGGCGCTAAACAGCGCCGGGGTGACCTCGTTGACCTTCTTGTCCGTGCACTGGGCCGAGAGCACGGTGGCCACCGAGAGCTCCAGCGGCGTGGTGAAGTCGAGCTCGCAGTAGACGTGGGGGAACGCGACGCCCAGGTCGCGGTGCATCCGCCGGGCCCGGCGCACGAGGCCCGTCCGCGACTCCCCGGCCAGGGCGCGCGCCCGCGCCCTCGACTGCTGCCCCGCTGCACCCACACCCCCGACAGTACGGGGGGTCACCGACACCCGGCGCGGGCTCGGACCGGCGGCGACCGGGGCGGTGCCCGGGGTGCCATGATGGCGACGTGGAGAGCCTGCTGGTGGTCGTCTTCCCCGTGCTGCTCATGCTCTTCGCCCTGTCCATGGAGCGCGTCGAGTCCCGGCTCAAGCGGCTCTCGGTGGAGGAGGACGAGGTCGAGGAGTTCCTCGACTCGGCCAACCCGGCGGAGGTCAACACCTTCGTCCGCGAGGGCCTGCCCCGGGCGCTGACCATGTTCCGGCTGCGCCGACGCACCGGCCGCCGCCCCGCCCGCAAGCGCCCCGGGCGCCCCTGAGCAGCACCGATCGACGACGCGGGTGCTCCCCGCGGCCCACGGTCCGCGATCGGGCGGGGTTTCGCTCTACACTGCGTGACGGTCAGAGGCGTGTGACGGGCTAGACACCGGTGAGAGTGGGCACAGTGCCCGACGAGCGAGGAGCGGGCGTGGACGAGGTCCTGGCACGGGCAGGCATCTTCCAGGGCGTGGAGCCGGCGGCGATGGAGGCACTGGCGGCGCAGCTGCAGCCGGTGGACTTCCCGCGCGGCCACGTCATCTTCAACGAGGGCGAGCCCGGCGACCGGCTGTACATCATCACGTCCGGCAAGGTGAAGATCGGCCGCAAGTCGGTCGACGGGCGCGAGAACCTGCTGACGATCATGGGGCCGTCGGACATGTTCGGCGAGCTGTCCATCTTCGACCCGGGCCCCCGCACCTCCAGCGCGACGACGGTCACCGAGGTGCGCGCGGTGAGCATGGACCGCGGCGCGCTCAAGGAGTGGATCGGCCGCCGGCCCGAGATCGCCGAGCAGCTGCTGCGCGTGCTGGCCCGCCGGCTGCGCCGCACCAACAACAACCTGGCCGACCTCATCTTCACCGACGTGCCCGGCCGCGTGGCCAAGGAGCTGCTGCGCCTGGCCCAGCGGTTCGGCACGCAGGAGTCCGGTGCGCTGCGGGTCACCCACGACCTGACGCAGGAGGAGATCGCCCAGCTGGTCGGCGCCTCCCGCGAGACCGTGAACAAGGCGCTCGCCGACTTCGCGCACCGCGGCTGGCTGCGCCTCGAGGGCAAGAGCGTGCTCATCTCCGACCCCGAGCGCCTGGCCCGCCGCGCCCGCTGACCCGCCCCGACGCGTTCCGCCCACTTCTCGCGGTCCACGGGCTGCCTGGCGCGCGTTCTGCCCACTTCTCGCACTCCATCGGCTCCCTGGCGCGCGCTTCGCCCACTTCTCGCGCTCCAACGGCTCCTCGACGCGCGATTCGCCCACTTTGCGCGGTCCACGGGCGGCCTGACGCGAGCTGCGCCCACGTGGCGGGGGCACCGACTGGTACGGGCGTCACACTCGTGACACACTGGTACGCGTGTCCCAGTCTGCTCGCCTCGACGACTACCGCCGTGCGCTGACCGCGCCCGGCGCGCGCGGTCCCGTCCTGTTCTCCCTGCTCGCCCGCATGCCGATCGCCATGGTCGGCCTGGCGATGCTGTTCTACGTCCGCGAGACCACCGCGTCGTTCGCCGTCGCGGGCGTCGTCTCCGCGTCCGTCCTCGTCGGGGTCGCGCTCGGCTCCGTCTACCAGGGCCGCGCCATCGACCGCTTCGGGCCGACCCGCCCGCTGCTCGTCGTCACCGCCGCGTTCGCCGTCGCGGTCACCGCGTCCGTCGTGGCCGTCGAGCTGCGGGCACCGGTCGTCGTGCTCGTCGTCCTGGGAGCGCTCACCGGTGTCAGCGAGCCCGCCGTCGGACCGGCGTCGCGGTCGCTGTGGAGCCGGCTGGTGCCCGACGGGCCCGTGCGGCAGGCCGCGCTCGCCTACGAGGCCATCAGCATGGAGGTCTTCTTCATCCTGGGGCCCGCACTGGCCGGGGTCCTGCTCTACGCCCCGTGGTCGGGCACCGGGGTCGTCGTCGGCGGGGTGCTCATGGTCGCCGGCGGGGTCGGCTTCGCGCTCACCGACACGGTGCGGGGCTGGGGCTCGGCCGAGGTCGTCGGCGCCGGCGGGTTCGGCGTGCTGCGCCACCCCGGCATGCAGACCCTCGCCGTCGCCGCGCTCGGCTTCGGGCTGGTCATCGGGTTCGTCGAGGTCGGCGTGCCCGCAGCGGCGACCGAGGTGGGCCGGCCCGCGGTCGGCGGCCTGCTGCTCAGCCTGTGGTCGGTCAGCTCCGTCGTCTTCGGCGTCCTCTACTCGCTGAGCCCCTGGCCGCGGTCGCTGCACCTGCGGCTCCCGGCCCTGCTCGCCGGGTTCGCGCTGCTCGTGCCCGTGCTCGCCGTGCCCACCGGCCTCGCCGGGCTCGCGGTGGCCATGCTGCTGGTCGGCACGCTCATCACCCCGCAGTCGACGGCGCACTCCTCGGCCATCGACATCGCCGTGCCGCGGGCGGGGCACACCGAGGCCTTCGGCTGGATCATCACCGCGGTCACCCTCGGCCTCGCGGCCGGGCAGTCGGTGTCGGGGGTGCTCGTCGAGCAGGTCGGGCACGGGGCGTCGTTCATCGTCGCCGGGGTGGCCGGGCTCGCGGTCGCGGCCGTGGTCGCGGCCCGCCGGTCGACGCTGCTCGAGACGGTGCCCGACGACGTCGCGCCGGCCCTCACCCACGCCTGACCCGGAGGGCGGAAAGCCCGCTATCCGCCCCCGAGGAGGGGTCCCGAAGGGCGACAAGCCCGCGATCTGCCTCGGGGGAGGGGTCCCGGAGGGCGGAAAGCGTGCTACCCGCCCCCCGGGGACGGGTCGGTCAGCCCCAGACCTCGGCGGCCGTCTCCACGATGAGCGCCAGCTTGGCCTTCTCCTCGTCGATGGTGAGCTCGTTGCCCTCGACGGTGGAGGAGAAGCCGCACTGCGGCGAGAGGCAGAGCTGCTCGAGCGGGACGTACTGCGCGGCCTCGTCGATGCGGCGCTTGAGCGCGTCCTTGTCCTCCAGCAGCCCCGTCTTGGTCGTCACCAGGCCGAGCACCACCTGCTTGCCCGGCGGGACGAAGCGCAGCGGGGAGAAGTCGCCGGAGCGGGCGTCGTCGAACTCGAGGAAGAAGCCGTCGACCTCGAGCTGGCCGAAGAGCGCCTCGGCGACGAACTCGTAGCCGCCCTCCGCGGTCCACGAGCTGCGGTAGTTGCCCCGGCACAGGTGCGTCGTCACCCGCAGCCCCTCGGGCCGCTCGGCCAGCGCCGCGTTCATCGTCGCGATGTTGCGCAGGTGCTGGTGCTCGGCGTCATCGCCCTGCGCGGCCAGCTGGGCGCGCTGCGCGGGGTCGTTGAGGTAGGCCAGCGAGGTGTCGTCGAGCTGCAGGTAGGTGCAGCCCAGGTCGGCGACGGCCGCGACCTCGGCCCGGTAGGCGGCGGCCAGGTCGGCCCAGAACTCCTCGACGTCGGGGTAGACGTCGGCCGAGATCGCCGCCCGGCCGCCGCGGTAGTGGACCATGCTCGGCGACGGGATCGTCAGCTTCGGCGTCTGCCCCGGCAGCGCCCGCTCGCGCAGCGCGGTGAACGCCTCGGCGAAGATCGGCTCCTTGAGGCCCACCTTGCCGTCGATGGCCAGGGCGGCGGAGGTGAAGTCGAGGTCGCCGGCGGCGTTGCGGAAGTGGACCTTCATCGTCTCGGCCGCCCGGTGCACGCCCTCGAGCTGGTAGATGAAGTCCATGTGCCAGGACGTGCGGCGGAACTCCCCGTCGGTGACGGTCTGCAGGCCCGCCTCCTGCTGCAGCGCCACCACGCCGTCGACGGCGGTGTCCTCGGCCTCCCGCAGCCCGGCGTCGTCCAGCGACCCCTCGGCGTGCCGGGCGCGGGCGTCGAGCAGCTCCGGCGGGCGCAGCAGGCTGCCGACGTGGTCGGCGCGGAACGGGGGGAGGGTGTTCGCAGGCATGGGACGACGCTACGACGGGGGACGTCGCGGTGCGGGACGGCGGCCCGGGTGACAGGCTCGGGCCATGGCTGAGACCGAGAACCCCGTTCAGAACGTCACCTTCCCGAGCAACGGCGGGACCGCCCACGGCTACCTCGCCGTGCCCGAGTCCGGCAGCGGCCCCGGTGTCATCGTCATCCAGGAGTGGTGGGGCCTGACCACCCACATCAAGGACGTCGCGGACCGCCTGGCCAAGGCCGGCTACGTGGCGCTGGCCCCCGACCTCTACGGCGGCCCGACGACGCACGACTCCGACGAGGCCGGCGAGCTGATGCAGAAGCTGCCCGTCGAGCAGGCGGCCAAGGACCTCTCCGGCGCGGTCGACTACCTGCTGGGCCTGGACTCCACCACCGGCGACAAGGTCGGCAGCCTCGGGTTCTGCATGGGCGGCGGGTTCGTCATCACGATGGCCGCGCAGCTCGGCGACAAGATCGCGGTGGCCGTGCCGTTCTACGGCATCGTCCAGGGCGACCCGGACTACACGAACCTCACCGCGCGGCTGGTCGGCCACTTCGGCTCGCAGGACGAGATGATCCCCGTGGACAACCTCAACCAGCTCGAGCGCAAGATCTCCGAGCAGGCCCCGTCCGGCGACAAGTCGACGTTCTACACCTACGACGCCGGGCACGCGTTCTTCAACGACGAGAACCTGCTGGGCACCTACGACCCCGAGGCCGCGAAGCTCGCGTGGCAGCGGACGATGGACGTGCTCGGCGAGGAGCTCCAGCCCGCCTGAGCCGCAGCTGCCGACGGCCCCCGCCCCCACCCGGGGCGGGGGCCGTCGTGCTGTGTGAGCGGGACCTCGCGTCCTGGGTGCAGTGATCACACACAGGTAACCGGGACCGCGGCCGCCCGTAACACGGGACCGCGACGCTTCTCCCCGACCCGGGCACCGCGCCCGGGGCGTGCCTAGGGTTCCGCGTCGCGAGACGGTCTGGTCCGAGAGGTGCAGGTGCGGCCCACCCAGCGGGGTCGCGCTCCACGGCGGGACAAAAGCCCGGGAGACACGTCGGTAGGCGCACGTGCGCCCGCCCGTCCTCCCGGAGGCACCCCCCGTGGCCGCACCCACCCTGCCCGCACCCGCGGGCGCCGACACCGACGACCTCGCGACGATGGGCTACCCGCAGGAGCTGCACCGGCGGCTCGGCTGGTTCGCCTCCTTCGCCGCCGGCTTCTCCTTCGTCTCCATCCTCACCACCGTCTTCCAGCTGTTCCCGTTCGGCTTCGGCTTCGCCGGGCCCGCCTTCTTCTGGACGTGGCCGGTCGTGTTCGGCGGCCAGCTGTGCGTGGCCCTGGTCTTCGCCGAGCTCTCGGCGCGGTTCCCGATCGCGGGCTGCATCTACCAGTGGTCGCGGCGCACCGGCGGCACCCTGGTGGGCTGGTTCGCCGGGTGGTTCATGGTCATCGGCTACGTCATCAGCGTCGCCGCCATCTCGCTGGCCCTGCAGGCGGTGCTGCCGTCCATCTGGGACGGCTTCCAGGTCGTCGGGGGCGACCCGTCTGTGACCACGCTCAGCGGCGCCACCAACGCGATCATCCTGGGCACCGTCCTCATCGCGGTGTGCACCGTCATCAGCATCGTGGGCGTGCACGTCATGTCGACCATCAACATCGTCGGCGTCACCTGCGAGCTGGTCGGGGTCGTGCTGCTGCTGGCCCTGCTCTTCTCCCACACCGAGCGCGGCCCGCAGGTGGTGCTCGACACCGGCGGCACCGGCTCAGGGCTGGGTTACGTCGGCCCGCTGCTGGTCTCCGCCCTCATGGCCGCCTACGTCATGTACGGCTTCGACTCCGCCGCCGAGCTGTCCGAGGAGACCAAGGACCCGCGAGCCACCGCCCCCAAGGCGATCCTGCGGGCGCTCTGGGTCTCCGCCATCGGCGGTGGGCTCATGCTGCTGGCCGTGCTCATGGCCGCGCCCTCGGTGTCCGACGGCGAGCTGGCCTCCGGCGGCATCCCCTACGTGGTCGAGTCGCAGCTGGGCACCGGGCTGGGCAAGGCGCTGCTCGTCGACGTCGCCGTCGCCATCGTCTCGGCCACGCTGGCCATCCAGAACTCGGCGTCCCGGGTGATGTTCTCCATGGCCCGCGACGGCCGGCTCCCCTTCTCCCACGGCCTGTCCCGGGTCAACCCCCGCACCGGCACCCCCGTCGTCACCGGCGTCGCGGTCAGCGCGCTCGCCGCCGCCGTGCTGCTGGTCAACCTGGGCAACGCGCAGCTGTTCACCGCCGTCACCGGCGTCGCCGTGGTGATCGTCTACCTGGCCTACCTGTTCGTCACCGTGCCCGCGCTCGTCGAGCGGCTGCGCGGCCGGCTGCCCGCGGTCGAGCCGGGCCGGTTCACCCTGGGGCGCTGGGGGATCCCGCTCAACGTCGTCGCCGTCCTCTACGGCGCCTTCATGACGGTGAACCTGGCCTGGCCGCGGGCCGAGGTCTACGACCCCGAGGGCGGGCACTGGTACCTGCAGTGGTTCGCGGTGCTCTTCCTCGTCGTCGCCGGGGTGCTCGGCGCGGTGGCCCACGCCCGGCTGCGCCACGCCGACGCGCCCGCCGTGCGCCGCGCCGCGCTCGCCGACGCCGCGTGAGCGCGGGCGTCCGCCGCGTCGTCCCGCTCACCCTCGGCTGGGAGGACCTGCCGCTGGCGGTGTCCCTGGAGGGGGCGGACCCGGCCGCCCGCGTCGTCGAGCCGGTGCCCGGGGTGCTGCTGGAGTGCGACGGGGGGTGGCTGCTGCTCGACACCGGGTTCAACACCGCCTGGCTGCGCGACCCCTGGCTGGCCGCGCGCTACCACGGCGCCCCGGACCACCGCGCGATCCTGCCCGGACCGGGCGAGCCGGTCGAGGAGGGGCTCGCGACGGTCGGCCTGGCGCTCGACGACGTCGTCGCCGTGGGGCTCTCGCACCTGCACCTCGACCACGCGGGCGGCCTCAAGCTGTTCGCCGGACGGGTGCCGGTGCACGTGCAGCGCGACGAGCTCGCCTTCGTGCTCGACGAGCCGGTGCAGGCCGAGCAGCACGGGCTCTACCGGGCCGACGTCGACGACCCGCGGGTGGACTGGCGCCTCGCCGACGGTGACGTCGAGATCGCGCCCGGCGTCACCGCGCTGGCCACCCCGGGGCACACCCCCGGGCACCAGAGCTTCCTGGTCGACCTCGACGCGTCGGTGGGCGGCGGCGGGCTGGTGCTGGCGTTCGACGCGGCGGACCTGACGGCCAACGTCACCGACGAGGTGTCCGTCGGCGGGCGCGTGCGGGCCACCCCGCAGGACTGCGTCGAGCAGGTGCGCCGGCTGAAGGCGATCGCCGCGGAGCGGGGCTACCCGGTGGTGCCGGGGCACGACCCGCACGCGTGGCCGGCCCTGACCGAGGCGCTCGACGTCCGGTTCGGCACGGTGCGCTCGGCCTGGCCGAGCTGAGCCGGGGGCCGCGGCGGGGGGCCGCCGCGAGGCCCGGCAGCGGTGGACGGGACCTCGCCTCCTGGGTGTCGTGGTCACACACGGCTGATGGTCGGGGCGGGCCTGCCCCAGAAGTAGCCCTGGCCGTGGTCGAAGCCCAGCTCCGCCGCGGTCTCCGCCTCGGTCGCGGTCTCCACGCCCTCGGCCACCGTCTCCACCCCCTGCCGCGCGGCCGTCGCGGCGATCGCCCGCAGCACGGCCCGCCCCGCCGGGCTGGCCATCCGCGCGGTCAACGAGCGGTCGATCTTGATGCCGTCGTGGGGCATCGCGAGCAGCGACTCCACCGTCGACCACCCGGTGCCGAAGTCGTCGAGCAGCACCCGGAACCCGCGCTCGCGCAGGTCGGCCAGGGTGGAGCGGCCGTCGTCGTCGGCGGCCAGCCGGGTCGTCTCGGTGACCTCCACGTCGACGGCGTCCGCCGGGACCCCGGCCGCGGAGGCCAGGTCGGACAGCCGCGCCGGGCAGCGCGCCACCTGGGTGTGGCGGGCGGAGAAGTTCAGGCTCAGCCGCAGGCCCGGGTCGGTGCGCCGGGCCACGGCCAGCGCGGCCAGGGCCTGCCGCCAGATCTCCAGGTCCAGGTCGACGACGAGGTCGCTGCGCTCCGCCACGGCGACGAACTCGAACGGGGTGACCGTCCCCCGCTGCGGGTGGTCCCACCGGGCCAGCGCCTCCACCCCCACCCGTCGGCCCGTGCCCAGGTCGACGATCGGCTGGTACCAGGGCACGAACTGCCCCGCGGCGAGGCCGTCGGCCACCTCGCGGGGGACGACGACGCGCGGGGACCCCACCCGCGGGGTGCGCTGGTCGTCGCGCAGCAGCAGCAGCTCGAGCCGGTCAGCGACCGCGGCGGCCAGGCCCTGCCAGCGCCCCAGCTCCGCCGAGGACACCGGGGCCCCCACCGCGCCCAGCCCGCAGAGCGTGCCCACGGTGCTGCCGTCGGCGCCCAGCACGGGCACGCCGACGTAGGAGTACCCGCGCGGCTCCAGGCCGGGGTGGTCGGCGACGTCGCCCACCACCACCGGCTGGTCGTGGGCCAGGACCAGCTCGCAGGGCGTGCTGCCCCGGGGCAGCCGGGCGGGGACGTCCTCGGCCGGGCCGGAGTGGGCGACGACGTGCTGGGCGTCGCGGGTGAACAGCGACACCCGCACCTCGGTGGCGGCCGTGACCTGGTCGGCCAGGGCGAGCAGCGGGCCGAGCGCCTCGGCCAGGGTGATCTCGCCGAGGGCCAGGTGGTGCTCGGCGCCGGAGTCGAGCCGCTCGCCGCGTGCGCGCACCATCGTCGTCGACCTCCGGCCGGGCAGTCACTGACCGCGACACGGTGACGCGTGCTCGCATGGTCCCCGCTCCCGGCCGTCACCGCGGGATGGACGGGTCACCTGTTCGGGTGACTACGCGCGCAGGTGGGCCAGCTGGGCCTGCACCGAGAACTCCGCGGCGGGCCACAGCGACTCGTCGACGTCGGCGTAGACGTGCTCGACGACCTGCCGCGGCGTGGCGTCCGGGCCCAGCTCGGCCAGCGCCGCGCGCACCTGGTCGAGCCGGGCCTCCCGGTGGGCCAGGTACTCCCGGGCGACCCGGGCGGCGTCGGCCAGCTCGGGGCCGTGCCCGGGCAGGACGGCGGCACGGGGGGCGAGGTCGGCGAGGCGCTCCAGCGAGGCCAGGTAGTCCCCCAGCCGGCCGTCCGGGTGGTCGATGACGGTGGTGCCGCGGCCCAGCACGGTGTCCCCGGTGAGCAGGCTGCCTGCCTCCCCGTCGCCGTGGACCAGCAGGCACACCGAGTCCGAGGTGTGCCCCGGGGTGGCCACCACGCGCAGCTCCAGCCCGGCCACGGCGAGGACGTCGCCGTCGGCCAGGCCCTCGTCGCCCAGCCGCAGCGCCGGGTCGACCGCGCGGACCGGGGCCCCGGTGAGCTCGGCGAAGCGCCGCGCCCCGCCGGAGTGGTCGAGGTGGCGGTGGGTGAGCACGGTGGCCAGCACCGGGCCGCACCCCGCGACGCGGGCCAGGTGGGCCTCGTCGTCGGGCCCGGGGTCGACAACCACGCAGCCCTCCTCGCCCGGGGCGCGTAGCACCCAGGTGTTGGTGCCGTCGAGCGTCATCACCCCGGGGTTCCCGCACAGCAGCACCGAGGCGTGCGGGGTGACCGGGCGCAGCGTCGCGTAGGCGGGGTGGGCGGTCACGCGGGCGCGACGTCGTCGGGGTGCACGGCCGGGTAGTCGTCGTCGCCGGGCATGGCCACCGCGACCTGCCCGTCGCGGCGGACGACCCGGGGGCGCACCGGCACCAGCGGGCGCTCGGCGGCGAGGACGGCCGCGACGTCGGCGTGCGCGGCCACCTCGTCCAGGGTGGTCCAGGTGGGGGTCATGAGCGCCCGGCGACCCTCCCGGGCGTCGGCCTGGGCTTGGGCGGGGGTCTGCCACCCGGCGCCGGTCGCCTCGCTGGTGGCCCCGTCGGCCTGCTGCCCGGCCGGCATCGCGGCGACGAAGAACTTGGTGTCGTAGCGGCGGGGCTCCTCGGGCGGGGTGACCCACGTCGACCAGGGCCGCAGCAGGTCGGCGCGCAGCACCAGGCCCTCCTCGGCGAGGAAGCCCGTCAGCGACACCTCGCGGTCGACCAGGGCGCGGCGCACGGCGTGGTAACGGCTGGAGTCGGGCACCACCGTGTCCGCGGTCGGCCCGGCCAGCAGCACCCCGCACTCCTCGAAGGTCTCCCGCACCGCCGCGCACACCAGGGAGCGGGCCAGCGGCACGTCGCAGCCGAAGCGACCCGCCCACCACGCCGCGTCCGGCCCGGCCCACGCCGGGCCCTCCTCGCCGTCGCGGGCGTCGACCCCGCCGCCGGGGAACACCGTCATCCCGCCCGCGAAGGCCATGCCCCGCACGCGGTGCAGCAGGAAGACCTCGATCCCGCCACCGCCGTCCGCCCCGGCGCCACCGTCGCGCAGCAGGGCCACCGTGGCGGCGTGGCGGGGGGTGGCGGGGGGCTCGCCCTCGTCGGCGAGGACGACGCCCGGCAGTCCG
This sequence comes from Rhodococcus aerolatus, assembly GCF_054783215.1. NCBI lineage: Bacteria > Bacillati > Actinomycetota > Actinomycetes > Mycobacteriales > Nocardiaceae > Rhodococcus > Rhodococcus aerolatus. The sequence goes on from NZ_BAAGQZ010000035.1 coordinate 11,443, forward strand.
GTCATGCGTCGGACCCTACGACGCGGGAGCGCCGCCGCGGCCCCGGCCGACGGTCACCGCGGGCCACCGCGCCCCGGCCGCGGTGCCACCGCCCACTAGGGTGCACGGCTGTGCGCTTCGGACTCGTCGGCGCGGGTCCCTGGGCCGCGACCACCCACGCGGCGGCGCTGCGCGCCCACCCCGGGGTGGAGCTGGCCGGGGTGTGGGCCCGCCGTCCCGAGCAGGCCGCGTCCCTCGGCGTCCGGGTGCACACCGACCTCGACGCGCTGCTGCGCGACGTCGACGCCGTCGCCCTGGCCGTGCCGCCCGCGGTGCAGGCCGAGCTGGCCCCCCGGGCCGCGGCCGCCGGGTGCCACCTGGTGCTGGAGAAGCCGCTGGCCGACACGGTCGCCGGCGCCCGGGCGGTGGCCGCGGCCGTCGACGCCGCGGGCGTCTCCTCGGTGGTGGTGCTGACCCGGCGCTTCGCCCCCGAGACGCGGGCGTTCCTGGCCGCGGCCCGCGCCGGGTCGTGGTCGGGCGGCTCGGCGTGCTGGCTCTCCGGCGCCCTGCTCGGCGGGCCCTTCGCGGCCTCGCCGTGGCGGCAGGCCGGGGGCGCGCTGGTCGACGTCGGGCCGCACGTGCTGGACCTGCTCGACGCGGCGCTGGGCCCGGTCACCGGGGTGTCCTGGGCGCACCGGGACACCCCCAGCGACACCTGGGCGGTGGCCGTGGCCCACGAGGGCGGGCTGCGCAGCACCGTCGAGCTGTCGCTGCGCACCGCCGCGCGGCCCAGCCGGCTGCGGGTGGAGGTGCACGGCGCGAGCGGGGTGGCCGAGCTGACCAGCCGGGAGACCCCGGCGACCGACTGCTACGCGACGATGCTCGACGAGCTCCTCGAGTGCGTGCGCACGGGCACCCGCCACCCGCTGGACGTCCACCGGGGGCTGCACCTGCAGGAGGTCACCGCGCAGGTGCTCGACGCGCTGACGCCGGTGCCGCAGCTGCGCTGACTCAGGCCACCTCGACGACGAGCTCGACCTCGACGGGCGCGCCCAGGGGCAGCTCGGCCACGCCCACGGCGGAGCGGGCGTGCACCCCGGCCTCGCCGAACACCTCGCCGAGCAGCTCCGAGGCGCCGTTGACCACGCCGGGCTGGCCGGTGAAGCCGGGCGCCGAGGCGACGAAGCCGACGACCTTGACCACCCGCACCACGGCGTCGATGCCGACGAGCGCGTGCACGGCCGCCAGCGCGTTCAGCGCGCACGTCCGGGCCAGCGCCGTCCCCGCCTCGGCGTCGACCTCGGCGCCGAGCTTGCCCGTGGCCGCCAGCGCCCCGTCGACGAAGGGCAGCTGGCCGGAGGTGAGCACCTGCGAGCCCGAGCGGACCGCGGGCACGTACGCGGCGACCGGGGCGGCCACGCCGGGCAGCTCGATCCCGAGCTCGGCCAGCCGCGCGCTCCAGGACGGGCCCGACGACGGTGACGCAGCCACTCCCGCTCAGCCCTTCGGGCGCTTGAGGTAGGCGACGTGCTGCTCGCCTGTCGGCCCGGGCAGCACGGCGACCAGCTCCCAGCCGTCGGACCCCCACTGGTCGAGGATCTGCTTCGTCGCGTGGGTGAGCAGGGGGACGGTCGCGTACTCCCAGGTCGTCATGGTCCCCAGGCTAGCGGTGAGCCGCCCCACGCCGGACCCACCTGCAGCAGCGGCACCCCCTGGCCCCGCCTAGGGTCGACCGGGTGTCCTCCCCCACCACCGACGCCACCACCGTGGCCCCCGGCCACTGGCCGGCCGCCGCCGCGCAGGCACGCCTGCACTGGGTCTCCGGCAAGGGCGGGACGGGCAAGTCGACCGTCGCCGCGTCGCTCGCGCTGGCCCTGGCCGCGGAGGGCAAGCGAGTGCTGCTGGTCGAGGTCGAGGGCCGCCAGGGCATCGCCCAGCTCTTCGACACCCCGCCGCTGCCGCACGAGGAGAAGCGCATCGCGGTGGCCGCGGGCAACGGCGAGCTCCGCGCGCTGGCCATCGACGTCGAGACCGCGCTCATGGAGTACCTGGCCATGTTCTACAACCTCGGCTTCGCGGGCCGGGCGATGCGCCGGGTCGGGGCCGTCGAGTTCGCCACGACCCTCGCGCCGGGCCTGCGTGACGTGCTGCTCACCGGCAAGATCAAGGAGTGCGTGGTGCGCACCGAGGCCGACGGTCGCCACACCTACGACGCCGTCGTCGTCGACGCGCCCCCCACCGGCCGGGTGGTCAGCTTCCTCGACGTGACCCGCGCGATGGCCGACCTGGCCAAGAGCGGGCCCATCCGCTCGCAGAGCGAGTCCGTCATCGACCTGCTGCACTCCCCCGCCTCCGTCGTGCACCTGGTCTGCCTGCTCGAGGAGCTGCCGGTGCAGGAGACGATCGACGCGCTCGACGAGCTGCGGGCCGCGGACCTGAGGGTGGGAGCGGTGGTGGTCAACATGGCCCGGCCGGACCAGCTGCCGCCCGACGCGGTGGACTCGGCCGCCGTCGGTGAGATCGACGCCGCGGCGCTGCGCGCGGGCCTGGCCGCGGCCCACCTGGACGTGGACGACGACGCGCTGGCCGGGCTCGTGGTCGAGTCCGTCGAGCACGCCGCCCGCGTGGCGACGCAGCGCGCGAGCCGGGAGCGGCTGGCGCGCACCGGGGCCGACGTCGTCGAGCTGCCGCTGCTGGCCGACGGGGTGGACCTGGGCGCGCTCTACGAGCTGGCCGAGCGGCTCACCGCGGCGGGCGCGTGATGGCCGGGCGCGGCACCGCCCGGGGCACGACCGACGTCCCCACGACCGACGCGACGGCGACCGCCCGGGCGCCCCGGGCGACCGAGACCGAGGCCGCCGCGCCGACCGTGGACGCCCGCACCCGGGGGCTCAACGTCGGTGCGCTGCTGGGGGACCCGCAGACGCGGGTGGTGGTGTGCTGCGGCTCCGGCGGGGTCGGCAAGACCACGACCGCGGCGGCGCTGGCGCTGCGGTCGGCCGAGCTCGGCCGGCGCACCGTGGTCCTCACCATCGACCCGGCGCGGCGCCTGGCCCAGGCCCTCGGGGTGGCGGAGCTGACCAACACCCCGCAGCGGGTCGAGCTGGCCGACCGGCCGGACGCGGGCGAGCTGTTCGCGATGATGCTCGACATGCGCCGCACCTTCGACGACATGGTGCTGGAGAACTCGAGCCCCGACCGGGCCGAGGTGATCTTCGCGAACCCCTTCTACCAAACCATCGCGACCTCGTTCTCCGGGACGCAGGAGTACATGGCCATGGAGAAGCTGGGCCAGCTCGCGGCGTCCGGTGACTGGGACCTCGTCGTGGTCGACACCCCGCCGTCCCGCTCGGCCCTGGACTTCCTCGACGCCCCGCAGCGGCTGGCCGCGTTCCTCGACGGCCGCATGATCCGGCTGCTCTCCGGGCCCGCCCGCGCCGGTGGCAAGGGGCTGCGCAAGGTGGTCGGCGGCGCGATGGGCCTGGCCGCCCGGGGCGTCTCCGCGATCATCGGCGGGCAGATGCTCAACGACGCGTCCGCGTTCGTGCAGGCCTTCGACACCATGTTCGGCGGCTTCCGGGAGCGGGCGCGGGCCACGTACTCGCTGCTGCGCGACCCGGGCACGGCGTTCCTCGTGGTCGCCTCCCCCGAGCCCGACGCGCTGCGCGAGGCCGCCTACTTCGTCGACCGGCTCTCGGCCGAGGACATGCCGCTGGCGGGCCTGGTGCTCAACCGCACCCACCCGGTGGTCGCGGACGTGCCCGAGAACACCGCAGCCGCCGCGGCCCTCGCCCTGCGCGAGTCCGGGCAGCACGCCCTGGCCGCCGGGGTGCTCGAGGTGCACGCCGAGCGGGCGGGCACGGCCGCGCGGGAGCGGCGGCTGCTGGGCCGCTTCACCTCCGCGCACCCGGACGTGCCGCTGGTGGGCGTGCCCGCGCTGCCGTTCGAGGTGGCCGACCTCGACGCGCTGCGCGCGGTGGGCGACCAGCTCACCGGCGAGGCCTGAGCCTCTCCGGACGGGGCTGTGCCGGGCCGTGCTCGGCTCAGCCGGCGACGGCGGCGGCCCGCTCGTCGCGCACCGCGACCAGGTGCGCCCGCCAGGAGGTGACGTCGGGTCGCTCGCGGAGCAGCGCCCGGCGCTCCCGCTCGGTCAGCCCGCCCCACACGCCGAACTCCACGCCGTGGTCCAGCGCGTCGGCCAGGCACTCCAGCTGCACCGGGCAGCCGCGGCAGATCGCCGTCGCCTCGCGCTGCGCCGCACCGCGGACGAAGAGCCGCTCCGGGTCACCGGACCGGCAGCCCGCCTGCGCGACCCACGCCGTGCGGTCGTCCCCGGCGTCGAGGTCGGCGCGCACCGCCCCGACCTGCCCGCACGCCCGTGACGGCATGCCGCTGACCCTCGCTGCACCCATGGTCGTCCCCCCATCAGGAACGGGCTCCCCGCCCGTACCACCCCCGTGCCTCCCCCGGCACGTCCGTCACTCTAGGAGACGTCCGGGTCACCCGGCAAAGGGGATCGTGATCAACTAGCAGGTCAGGACGGGCTGCGCCGGCCCCGGGCCGGGCGACCTCACAGGAGCCGGGCACGGCGGCCAGTACCCTCGGGGCCGTGGTGGGCAACCAGATAGCGAAGATCCTCGGGTGCTGCGTCGTCGCCGGCGTGCTCCTGGCCGGTGTCATGTTCCCGGTCGTGGGCGGGCTCGGCCTGGCGTCGAACCGGGCCAGCGAGACCGTCGAGAACGTCTCCGACCAGCTCGCGGTCGGCCAGGTGCCGGCGATGACGACGATGACCGACGTCGCGGGCAACCCCATCGCCTTCCTCTACGACCAGCGCCGCACCCCGGTCGCCAGCCAGGACATCTCCGAGGCCATGAAGCTGGCCATCGTCTCCATCGAGGACCGCCGCTTCTACGAGCACCAGGGCGTCGACTGGCGCGGCACCATCCGCGCCTTCCTCACCAACGCCTCGTCCGGGCAGGTCGAGCAGGGCGCGTCCACGCTGACCCAGCAGTACGTGAAGAACTACCTGCTGCTGGTGGTGGCGCAGAACGACGCCGAGCGCCGGCAGGCCACCGAGACCACCCCCGCGCGCAAGCTCCGGGAGATCCGCATCGCCCTGGCGCTGGACCGTGACCTGGGCAAGGACGAGATCCTCACCCGCTACCTGAACCTGGTGCCCTTCGGCAACGGCGCCTACGGCATCGAGCAGGCCGCCCGCACCTACTTCGGCGTGGCCGCGAAGGACCTCACCGCCCCGCAGTCGGCCATGCTCGCCGGGATGGTGCAGTCGTCCTCGGCGCTGAACCCCTACACCAACGCCGATGGCGTGCTCGCCCGCCGCAACACCGTGCTCGACGCGATGCAGTCCACCGGCGTGCTCAACGCGGCGGACACCACCGCGTTCAAGGCCACCGGCCTGGGCGTGCTGCCCGAGCCCAACGCGCCCGCCAACGGCTGCATCGGCGCCGGGGACCGCGGCTTCTTCTGCGACTACGCGCTGCAGTACCTGGCCCAGTCCGGCCTGGACACCGACCAGGTGCTCAAGGGCGGCTACGTCATCAAGACCACCCTCGACCCGGTGGTGCAGGACAACGTCAAGCGCGGGCTCAACGAGCGCACCCCGGCCGACCTCGACGACATCGCGACCGTGATGAACGTGGTGCAGCCCGGGCAGGACGCGCACCGCGTGCTGGCCATGGGCTCGAGCCGCACCTACGGCCTGACGACGCCCTCCACCGTCACCCCGCAGCCGTACTCGCTGGTCAGCTCGGGCGGCGGGTCGACGTTCAAGGTGTTCACCACCGCCGCGGCGATGGAGGCCGGGCTGGGCACCAGCGCCATGCTCGACACCCCGTCGAGCTACGCCGCCACCGGCATCGGCGACTCCGGCGGCACCAACGGCTGCCCCACCGGCAAGTACTGCGTGAAGAACTACTCCGACACCTACCCCAAGTCGATGTCGGTCACCCAGGCGCTGGCCCAGTCGCCGAACACCACGTTCGTCAAGCTCGAGGAGGCCACCGGCGTGCCCGCCGTGGTCGACATGTCTGTCAAGCTGGGCATGCGGTCCTACGCCACCCCGGGCTCGGCCGCGGGCCAGTCCGAGGACCCGAACCAGAGCCTGGCCGACTACTGGAAGTCGATCCCGCTGGGCTCGTTCACCCTCGGCCCGGTCAACCTGGTGCCCCTGGAGCAGGCCAACGTCGGGGCCACGCTGGCCTCCGGCGGCAAGTGGTGCCCGCCGACCCCGATCGACTCCGTCACCGACGGCGCGGGCAACCCCGTCACCATCAACCAGGCGCCGTGCGAGCAGGTCGTCGAGCCCGGGCTGGCCAACACGCTCGCGGTCGCCATGAGCAAGGACGACCAGGCCGGCGGGACGTCGGCCGGTGCCGCCTCGAGGTACGGCTGGAACGAGCCGCTCTCGGCGAAGACGGGCACCACCGAGCAGGAGTACTCGGCGGCGTTCCTCGGCTTCACCAACACGATGGCCGCCTCCACGCTGACCTACGGCGACACCTCGAACCCCGGTGGCATCTGCGTCAACCCGCTGCGCTCCTGCGGCAGCGGCACCATCACCGGCGGCACCGTGCCCGCGGAGACGTTCTACTCGGCGCTGCAGCCGATCATCGGCAACTTCGGCCCGGTGGCGCTGCCGCAGACCGACCCGAAGTACGTGCAGGGCTCGCAGCGGGGTCGCGTCCCGGACTTCACCGGGATGACCGCCAGCCTGGCCCAGCAGCAGGCTCAGAACCTGGGCTTCCAGATCACCCAGCAGAGCCAGAACAGCGCGAGCAGCGCCGGCACGGTCGTCGGCCAGTCGGTGACGGGGACCGCGGTGCCGGGCACCACGGTGGTGCTCTACGTGAGCAACGGCGTCGCGCCGCAGACACGGGCGCCGTCCCCGCAGCCCACGCAGCAGCAGGCGCCCGCGCCGCCCCGGACGACGACGGTGCAGATCCCGGGGCTGCCCCCGATCACGGTGCCCGTCCCGAACTAGCGGACGCGGACCACCACCGCCCCCGGACTCCAGCAGGGTCCGGGGGCGGTGCTCTTCAGGGGTGCTGCTGGTGCCGTGCTGCCGGTGCGGTGCTGCGGCGGTCAGCCCTGCAGTGCGGCGCGCACCGCGGTGGAGAGCCGCTTGCCGTCGGCCCGTCCGGCGGCCTCCGCGGTGGCCCGGGCCATGACCTGGCCCATCTGCCGCATCCCCGGTGCCTCCCCGGTCTCGGCGGCGACCGCGTCGACGCTGCGCCGGGCGAGCGCGGTGACCTCGTCGTCGCTCAGCGGGCTCGGCAGGTACTCGGCCAGGACCTCGCCCTCGGCCCGCTCCGCGGCGGCCAGCTCCTCGCGGCCCGCGCCGGCGTAGGCCTCGGCCGACTCGGCCCGCTTCTTCGCCTCCTTGGCCAGGACGGCGAGCACCTCGTCGTCGGACAGCTCGCGGGCGGTGTCCCCGGCGACGGACTCGGTCTGCACGGCGGCCACGGCCATGCGCAGCGTGCCGAGCCGGACGGTGTCGCGGGCCTTGAGGGCGGCGGTCATGTCGGTGCGCAGGCGCGCGAGCAGCTCAGCCATGGCCCCGACGCTACTGCCCGCCCGCGACCGCTGGAGCAGCGCCGAGGCGGCCGTGGTCCGTACCCTGGGCGGGTGGCCACCCTGCGTTCGCCCCGCCCCTCCCTACCCGGGCGTTCGCCCCGCCCCTCCCTACCCGGGCGCCCGCCCCGCCCCCCCGCCCCCGGTGCGTCGCTCGGCACCGTGCTGGCGCGCACCGCGGTGGCGTCCGCCGGCGCGGCGGCCGTCGGCGTCGGGTACGCCGCCGGGATCGAGCGCAACAACTTCGCGCTGCGCGAGGTGACGATGGCCGTGCTGCCCCCGGGCAGCTCGCCGCTGCGGGTGCTGCACCTGTCGGACCTGCACATGATGCCGGGGCAGAAGCGCAAGCAGGGGTGGTTGCGCGACCTCGCCCGGCTCGAGCCCGACCTGGTGGTCAACACCGGGGACAACCTCTCCCACCTCAAGGCCGTGCCCGCCGTGGTGCAGGCGCTGGGCTCGCTGCTCGAGGTGCCGGGGCTGTTCGTCTTCGGCAGCAACGACTACTTCGCGCCGCGGCCCAAGAACCCGGCGCACTACCTGTTCGCCAAGCACAAGCGCATCCACGGCACCCCGCTGCCGTGGCAGGACCTGCGGGCCGCGTTCAGCGAGCGCGGCTGGCTCGACGTCACCCACGTCCGGCGCACCCTGACCGTGGGGGACCTGACGCTGCAGGTCGCCGGGGTGGACGACCCGCACCTCAAGCGCGACCGGTACGCCACCATCGCCGGGGCGGCCGACAGCGCCGCGGACCTGCGTCTGGGCATCACGCACTCCCCTGAGCCGCGGGTGCTCGACCAGTTCGCGGCCGACGGCTACGACCTCGTGCTGGCCGGGCACACCCACGGCGGCCAGCTCTGCCTGCCGTTCTACGGCGCCGTCGTCACCAACTGCGACCTCGACCGCTCGCGCGCCAAGGGGCCGTCGGTGTGGGGCGAGCACACCCAGCTGCACGTCTCGGCCGGGCTCGGGACCTCGCCGTACGCGCCGGTCCGCTTCTGCTGCCGGCCCGAGGCGACGCTGCTCACCCTGGTCCCCAGCGGCCGCGGCCGGGGCGACCGCTCGCCCGTCCAGGCGGTGGTGAGGACGCCCGCACGGGTGGGCTAGAGTGGCGGAGCCGCACCGGGGTGTGGCGCAGCTTGGTAGCGCGCTTCGTTCGGGACGAAGAGGCCGTGGGTTCGAATCCCGCCACCCCGACCAGCAGCACACGAGAGGCACCACCGGTCACCGCCGGTCGGTGCCTCTCCTGCTTCTGCGGGGGCCGCGGCGGGCTGACAGGGTGACGGCCATGGCGCACTGGACGGTCACCTACCACGACGAGCACGGCACCCAGCAGGTCCGCGAGGTGGACGCGACCGAGAAGGTCACCACCGACGGAGTGGTGGCGTTCGTCGACCAGCCCGAGAGCGACGGCGGGACCACGGTCGTCTGGGAGATCCCCGAGCTCAGCGTCGTGCGGATGGACCCGCCGGACCTGCAGTCCCAGGACCTTCCCGAGGCCGACAACTGACCCGCCGCCCGCGGGTGCATCCCGCGGGCTCGATGCCGTCCCCGGGCCCGTCCCGGTGCATCCCGCGGGCTCGATGCAGTCCCTATTGCGTCGACGCGCATGTAGCGGGCTACGTGTCCCCGGAGGGCGCGATTCCGGGCATGTAGCGGGCTATGTGTGCTCGCCGGGCGCGGTTCGGGGCAGATAGCGGGCTATGTGCCCCTGGAGAGTGCGATCCCGGGCAGATAGCGGGCTATGTGCCCTCGGAGGGCGCGGTTCGGGGCAGATCGCGGGCAGTGTGCCCTGCGGTGGGCGCGGTCCGGGGCAGGTGGCGGGCTGTGTGCCGCCGACGGTGCGGGGGTCAGGGGTGGGCGACGGCGAGGTCGGAGAGCTCGTCGAGGGCGGACACCAGGGACGCCGTGAACGCGGCCACGTCGGGCACGCGGTCGTCGCACACCACCACGCCGACGTCGACGTGCCCGTCGTAGCTCATCACCGTGATGTTCATGGCCCCGCCGACCTCGCTGACCGCGGACACCGGGTGCACCGCCAGCACCCGCGCCCCGGCGCAGTGCAGCGCGTGCTGCGGCCCAGGCACGTTGGAGACGAACAGGGTGAAGATCGGCCGCTGCCCGCCCGCCAGCCGCATCACCAGCCGCGACGCCACCCCGCCCCCGGTCTGCGGCAGCGCGGCCGCCCACTCCCCGAGCAGCTTGGGCGGGACGGCCGCGAACCGCTCCTTGGCCGCCTGCACCGAGTCGTGCAGCACCTGCACGCGCTCCCCGGCGTCGGCCAGGTGCGTCGGCAGCTCCACCAGCATGATCGACACCTGGTTGCCGCCGCGGCCCGCCTCCGCCTCGGTGCGCACGGACACCGGTACCGCGGCCAGCAGGGGCTCCTCGGGCAGCGCGTCGCGCTCGAGCAGCCAGCCGCGCAGCGCCGTCGTCGACACGGCCAGCACCACGTCGTTGACCGTGAGGCCGAGGGCGTCCTTGACCCGCTTGACCTCGGCCAGCGGCACCGAGCCGATGCCCAGGCCGCGCCCGGCCGTGATGGGTCCGTTCAGCGGGGTGTCCGGGGCGGCGGCGGGCACCGCGTCCGTCGGCACGCCCGGCAGGTCGACCCCGACCCGACGCGCCACGGTCGAGACCACCCCGACGACGGGGCCCACCCCGGGCACGCCGACCGCACCGGGCAGGTCCAGCAGGTGGGGCACCAGCCGCGGCGCCGAGCGCACCAGGTCCGCCGAGCGGGCGGCCACGTTCCACGCCGCCCGGCCCAGGGCACCCAGCGCGGACGGCGCCCCGCCGGCGGACTCCCCCGTCATCGACCCGCCGTCGGCGTCCCCGGTCGCGTCGGCGTCCGCGCTCTCGTCGGTCAGCACGCCCAGCACGTCGGCCACCGAGACGCCGTCGACGGCCGAGTGGTGCACCTTGAGGTAGACCGCCTGGCGGCCGTCGGTGAGGTCGTGCAGCAGGGTGACCTGCCACAGCGGCAGCGAGCGGTCCAGCGGCACCGACGCCAGCTCGCCGACCAGCCGGCACAGCGCGTCGTCGTCCCCCGGCCCGGGCACGGACCGCTCGAGCACGTGCACGTCGAGGTCGGGGGTCACCTCCTCCCAGTACGGCAGGTCCAGGCCCAGCGGCACCTCGCTGAGCCGCCACCGGAACGGGCCGAGCGCGTCGAGCCGGGCGGCGACCCGGTCGCGCAGCGCCTCCCGGGTCAGCGCGCCCCCGGGCAGCGCGGACGGGTCGAGCAGCACGAGGCAGCCGACGTGGGCGAACGTGGTCTCGTCCTCGACGTTGAGGAACTGGACGTCGAGGGGGCTCAGCTGGCGCACCCCCGCAGTGTGACCCAGCGCACGGCCGTGCACCCGACGGGGTCGCGGATCAGCGCACCTGCAGCACGTGCTCCCCGGCGGGCACGAGCTCGCCGACGACGGGCGCGCCCGGGACCTCGCCGACCACGAGCAGGCCCCCGGAGGTCTGCGCGTCGGCCAGCAGCAGCAGCTCGTCCTCGCCGACCGTCGCCCCCAGGTGCGGCCGCACCCAGTCCAGGTTGCGCCGGGTGCCGCCGCTGACGTGCCCCGCGGCCAGCGCCTCGCGCGCCCCCGGCAGGTACGGCACGGCGGCGGCGTCGACCACGGCGGAGACGCCGCTGGCCCGGGCCAGCTTGTAGAGGTGGCCGAGCAGGCCGAACCCTGTGACGTCCGTCGCGGCCCGCGCGCCCGCGGCCAGCGCGGCCTCGGAGGCCTCCCGGTTCAGCGTCGTCATGGCCTCGACGGCCTCCGGGGAGGCCACCCCGGTGGCCTTGGTGCGGCTGTTGAGCACGCCGATGCCGAGCGGCTTGGTCAGCGAGATCGGCAGCCCCGCCCGCCCGGCGTCGTTGCGCAGCAACCGCTCCGGGTCGCCGGTGCCGGTGACGGCCATGCCGTACTTGGGCTCCGGGTCGTCGACGGAGTGCCCGCCGGCGACGTGGCAGCCGGCGAGGTCGGCGACGTCGAGCCCGCCGCGCAGCACCTCCGCGGCCATGTCCATCGGCAGCACGTCGCGCGGCCAGCACAGCAGGTTCACCGCCACCAGGGGGGTGCCGCCCATGGCGTAGACGTCGGACAGCGCGTTGGCGGCGGCGATGCGGCCCCAGTCGTAGGGGTCGTCGACGACGGGGGTGAAGAAGTCGGCCGTGACGATGACGGCCAGGCCGTTGCGGACGGTGACCACCGCGGCGTCGTCCCCGTCGTCGAGGCCGACGACGAGCTCCCCGGCGGGGTCGAGCGGCCGGGAGCCGCGCAGCCCGGCGACGACGGCCTCGAGCTCACCGGGCGGGATCTTGCAGGCGCAGCCCCCGCCGTGGGCGTAGGAGGTCAGGGGACGCAGCTCGGTGGTGCTCACGGCGCCCGACGGTAGCCCCGCGGGCCGCGGGCCGTCGCGTGTCGTACCGTCGCCCGCGGAGGCGTGAGGGTGCCTGGTGGCCCCCACGGTCTTCAAAACCGATGTGGCCGAGCAGCTCGGTCAGGCGGGTTCGATTCCCGTCCGCCTCCGCCAAACCACCAGCCCCACCACCAGCGTCGCCCCCGGGAGTCGTCCTGAGCACCCTCGCCGCGCCGGACCGCCGACGCACCCTCGGCCTCGCCGCGGGGTTCGCCGTCGGCGTCGCCGTGCTGCTGACGTGGGCCAAGTGGCAGCCCTACGCGCTCAAGGTGCCCCGCACGGCCTCGACGCACACGCTGGGCACCTCGTTCGTCACCGGCAGCTCGGCCACCGGGAACGCGGTGTCGCTGTCGACGGGCCTGTCCTTCGCCCGCTCCTACTTCCTCGCGATCTGGCCCGCCCTGGTCGCCGCCCTGCTCATCGCCGCCGCGGTGCAGGTGCTGCTGCCGAGCGCGTGGCTGGCCCGGACCCTGGGCCGCGGCCGCGGCGGGGCGCTGCGCGGCGGGGCGCTGGCCACCCCGTCGATGATGTGCACCTGCTGCGCCGCCCCCATCGCGGTGGGCCTGCGGCGACGACGGGCCAGCACGGGAGCCACCCTCGCGTTCTGGCTCGGCAACCCGGCGCTGAACCCGGTGGTGCTGGTGCTGTGCGCGCTCGTCCTGCCGTGGCAGTGGGCGCTGCTGCGCGGCCTCGGCGGGGTGGCCGTGGTCGGCGGGGTCGTCGCGCTCAGCCGCGCCCGCGGGCAGGAGGTGCCCGCCCCGGATGCCGCGGCCCCGGTCGAGGGCCCACTCGGTCGCGCCTTCCTCACCCGCCTCGGCGGGCTCGCGGTGCGGCTGCTGCCGGAGTACCTGGTCCTCGTCGTCGCGCTGGGCGCCTTCTCCGGCGTGCTCGTCTCCGGCACCGTCGCGCTGGGCTCCGGGGTGCTGGCCGCGCTGGTGCTGGCCGTGGCCGGGACGCTGCTGCCCATCCCCACCTCCGCCGAGGTGCCGGCGGTCTCCGCGCTGCTGCTGCTCGGGGTCGGGGCGCCGGTGGCCGCGGCCCTGCTGGTCACGCTGCCGGCGCTGAGCCTGCCGTCGCTGGTGATGGTGCGGCGCGTGTTCCCCGCCCGGGTGCTGGCGGCGACCACCGCGTGGGTGGTCGTGGTGGGCCTGCTGACGTCGGTGGCCGCGCTCGGCCTGGGCCTGTGACCGACGCGGACGGCGCCGGGCCGGACGGCGCCGGGTCGAGCGGCACGGACCCCCGCCGGCGGGTGCCGCGCACCGACACCCTGTTGGCCGACCCGGCGCTGGCCGCCGCGCTGGGCCGGCTGGGCCGCGAGGAGGTCAAGCGGGCCGTGACCGCGGTGCAGCAGCAGGTGCGCGCCGGCGACGTCGAGCCCGACGCCGCGGTGGGTGCGGTGCTGGCCGCGCTGCCCGGTGTGCCCGTCGAGCTCGCGCCCGTCCTCAACGCCACCGGGGTGCTGCTGCACACCAACCTCGGCCGCGCCGCGCTCTCCACCGCTGCCGTCGAGGCCCTGGCCCTGGCCGCCGGGGCCACCGACGTCGAGCTCGACCTCGCCACCGGGGCCCGGGGCCGGCGCGGCCGCGGGGCCATGGCCGCGCTGGCCGCGGCGGTGCCCGCCGCCGGCGGCGTCCACGTGGTCGGCAACGGGGCCGCGGCGCTGGTGCTGGCCGCGACCGCGCTTGCCGGCGGCGGCCGCGAGATGGTCATCGCCCGCGGCGAGATGGTGGAGATCGGCGACGGGTTCCGGCTGCCCGACCTGCTCGAGTCCACCGGGGCCCGGCTCCGCGAGGTCGGCACCACCAACCGGGTGACCCGCGAGGACTACGCCCGCGCCGTGGGGCCGAGCACCGGGATGATCCTCAAGATCCACCCGTCGAACTTCGTCGTCCAGGGGTTCACCTCCTCGGTCGACGTGGGCGAGCTGCGCGGCCTCGGGGTGCCCGTCGTCGCGGACATCGGCTCCGGGCTGCTCGCACCGCACCCCCGGCTGCCCGACGAGCCCGACGCCGCCACGACGCTGACCGCCGGCGCCGACCTCGTCATCTGCAGCGGGGACAAGCTGCTCGGCGGGCCGCAGGCCGGGCTGTTGCTCGGCGACGCGGACCTCGTGCACCGGCTGCGGCGCCACCCCCTGGCCCGGGCGCTGCGGGTGGACAAGCTGACCCTGGCCGCGTTCGAGGCCACCCTGCGCGGGCCCGAGACCCCCACCGCCCGGGGCCTGGCCACCACGCCCGCTGCTCTGCACGCGCGGGCGCACCGCCTGGCCGAGCGGCTCGCCGGGGCCGGCGTCGATGCCCAAGCCGTCGCCTCCGACGCGCAGGTCGGCGGGGGTGGCGCCCCCGGGGTCGTGCTGCCCAGCGCGGCGGTCTCGCTGCCCGAGGAGGCGGCGGTGGCGCTGCGCACCGGTCGGCCCGCCGTGCTCGGCCGGGTGGAGCGCGGCCGCTGCCTGCTCGACCTGCTCGCCGTCGACCCCGCCGAGGACGAGACGCTGCTCGCCGCCGTGCTCGCCCTGGCCTGAGGGGCGCCCGTGCACGTGCTCGCGACCGCCGGTCACGTCGACCACGGCAAGTCCACCCTGGTCCGCGCGCTGACCGGGATGGAGCCCGACCGGTGGGCGGAGGAGAAGCGCCGCGGCATGACCCTCGACCTCGGCTTCGCCTGGACCGAGCTCGGCACCACGGCCGGCGGGACGACGACGGTGGCGTTCGTCGACGTCCCCGGCCACGAGCGCTTCGTCCCCACCATGCTCGCCGGGGTGGGCCCGGTGCCCGCCGCCCTGGTGGTGGTGGCCGCGGACGAGGGGTGGATGCCGCAGTCCGCCGAGCACCTCGACGCCCTGGCCGCGCTCGGCGTCGCCCACGGCCTGCTCGTGGTCACCCGCAGCGACCTCATGGACCCCGAGCTGGCACTGGACGACGCGCGGGACAACCTGGCCGGCACCGCCCTGGCCGACGTCGACGCCGTCGCCGTCTCGGCCGCGACGGGGGCGGGCCTGCCCGAGCTGCGCACCGCCATCGCCGCGCTGGTGGCCGGGCTGCCCGAGCCCGACGCCACCGCCGACGTGCGGCTGTGGGTGGACCGCGCGTTCACCGTCCGCGGCGCGGGGACCGTCGTCACCGGCACCCTCGCGGCCGGCACGCTGCGGGTGGGCGACGAGCTGGAGCTGGCCGGGCCGGGCGGGACCGTGCGGCGGGCCGGGGTGCGCGGGCTGCAGTCCCTGGGCCGCACCGAGACCGCGGTGCCCGCCGTGGCCCGGGTCGCGGTCAACGTGCGCGGCGTCGGCGTCGAGGAGGTGCCCAGGGGCAGCGCGCTGCTCACCCCGGGGCGGTGGCGGCGGACCGACGTGCTCGACGTCCGGGTCCGGCCGGTGCGCGGCGAGGCGGTCGAGCTGCCCACCCACGGGGTGCTGCACGTGGGTGCCGCCGCGGTGCCGGCCCGGGTGCGCCCGCTCGGCCCGGACGACGGGACGGCCCGGCTGACGCTGGACCACCCGCTGCCGCTGCGGATCGGCGACCGCGCCGTGCTGCGTGACGCCGGGGCCCGCCGCGTCGTCGGGGGCGTCGTCGTGCTCGACCCCGCCCCGCCCTCGCTGCGCCGCCGGGGCGCCCCGGTGGCCCGGGCCGCCGCGCTGGCCTGGGTGCACGGCCGCCCGGACGGGGCCGGCGAGCTGGCCCGGCGCGGGGTGGTCCGCGCCGACGACCTGGTCGCCCTCGGCGCGGACCTGCCCGCCGACGTCCCCGGGGAGGCGGGCTGGCTCGTCGACCCCGCCCTGCTGGAGCCGCTGCGGGCGCGGCTGCGCGAGGCCGTCCGCGCCCACGCCCGGCGCAGCCCGCTCGACCCCGGCCTGCCCGTCGAGGCCGCCCGGCGCGCCCTGGACCTGCCCGACGCGCGGCTGCTCGGGCTGCTCGCGCAGGGGTTCGTGGTCCGCGACGGCCGGGTGCACGCGGCCGGCACGACGGCCGGGCTGCCCCCCGCGGTGGAGACGGCCGTGGTGGCGCTGACCGCGGAGCTCGCCGAGCACCCGTTCGCCGCCCCCGGGGCGCCGCGGCTGGCCGAGCTGGGCCTGGGGCCGCGCGAGCTGGCCGCGGCCGGGCGCGCGGGACGGCTGCTCAAGGTGGCCGACGGGGTGTGGCTGGCCCCGGACGCCCTGGAGCGGGCCACCGCGGTGCTGACCGGGCTGCCGCAGCCGTTCACCCCGGCCGACGCGCGCGAGGCGCTGGGCTCGAGCCGCCGCGTGGTGGTCCCCCTGCTCGAGCTGCTGGCCGCGCGGGGTCTCACCCGGCGTGACGAGGACGGCACCCACCGGGTCTCGTGACCCGACGGTCGTGATCGGTGTCGCTCTGAGTTGCGTAGCCTATGCAACAGTCGTACACCGGGAGGTGACGCCGGGACGACAGGCCCCGGCCCCGTCCTGGAGGTCCGACGTGTTCTCGTCCTCGATGTTCCCCCCGGTCGCCCTCGGCCTCTTCGGCCTGGGCACCGGCTACCTGATCTGGGGCCCGATGGAGCTCTTCGGGTTCCCGGCCCGTGACGCCTCGGTGGACCGCTCCGCCGGCTTCTGGGGCATCTGGCTGCCCGGGTTCTGCCAGTTCGTCACCGGCGTGATCCTGTTCGTCGGGCTGACCTGGTTCCAGGTGTTCACCGACGAGCCGGCGCTGTACATGGCCGCGCTCGCGTTCAGCGCGTACGGCATCCACTGGTTCGTGCTGGGCTGGAACCGCTACCGCGGCAACGACGACCGGCCCAACGCGGGCATGTCGATCGCGTTCATGGTGCTCAGCGTGCTCGGCGCGTTCGTGTTCTTCCACGAGGGCACCTGGGCGCTCGGCGTGCTGTTCACCGGGCTGTTCCTGGTCTACCTCTCCGAGTTCTTCGTCGCCCTGCAGGTCGGGCCCGTCGCGGTCAAGGCGATCGGCTTCTTCCACACCATCACCGGCGTCTGGCTGATGTACCTCACCGTCGCGGTCGTGCTCAACACCGCGCTCGGGTATTCCCTGCCCGCCTGACCCGACCGCGCGTGTAGCGGGCTTCCTGCGCGTCGACGGGCGTCGCGCGACGCAGGAAGCCCGCTACCTGCGGAGTGGTCAGCGGGCGGGCTGGGGAGCCGGGTCGTCGGAGCGCACGGGGCGTCCGGCGTCGACCCGGGCCCGCTGCGGCACCACGGTGTACTTCGGGTCCCGCGCGGAGGCCTGCCCGCCGTAGAAGATGCCGAACCGCGTCAGCGCCGAGCCCGCCATGAGCGAGACCCCCGCCGCGGCCGACACGGCGCGGCTGCGCCGGCCCAGCACCGAGAGCACGGCACCGGTGGCGGTGAGCGCCTTGGCGGCCTTGATCATCGTGCCCGGCCTGCCGGTGTGCAGCGGCTCGGCCGAGAGGCCCATCCGCTTCTCCATGTACTCCGACACGGCCAGCTCGACGACGGCACCGCCGACGGCCATGCGCCGGGCCGCGCCCGAGTCGTCGGTGGGCGCGAGCAGCATCCCGGCCCCGCCGGCCGCCGCGCACGCGGAGCCCACGAAGACGAACGGCAGCTCGAGGTGGGCGTCGTGCCACGTCGGGGTCGCGGTGTCCGACAGCAGGACCGCGGTGTAGGACGCCACCGCGGGGCCGGTCACGGCGGCGCCCAGCCCGGCGAGCCGGCCCAGCGTGGGGGCGGCCTTCCCGATCGCACTGCGCCGCAGCGCCCCCGGCAGCACGGGCAGCGTCTCGGACGCCGCGGCGAGGCCGGCCAGCGGGCTGTAGACCGACAGGATCCAGGTGCCGACGCTCATCGGCGAGGTCACCTTGGCCACCCGCAGCATGTGGTGGAAGCGCTCCGGCCGGCCGAGGTCGTGCACCAGCGCCGCGAAGCTGACGGTGATGGCCCCGATCGCGGTCCAGCGCATGGGGACCCGCAGCGCCTCGTTGCCCTGCAGGTCGGCCCCCGCGGCCAGCAGCGACGAGCCGCCCGCCAGCCCGCCGAGGAACAGGTACACCGGGATGTCGACCTCCCACGGGGAGGCCTTGACGATGGGACGTCCGTAGTACGAGGTGAACTCGGCCGGGGGCACCATGAGCTGCTCGCCCCGCCCGCGGCCCTTCCCGCGGCGGCGCTGGCCGTCACGGGCGGGGACCGACGCGTTGGACGCGTTCGCCGTCGGCCCGGTCACCGCCGGCTCCCCAGGAACGCCACGGCCGCTCCGGCCAGCATGGTGCCCGCGGCCATCGCAGCCCGGCCCCACATCGCGGGCAGCGCCTTGGTCGTCACCACCGGGTCCGGCGGCAGGCCGTAGACCTCGGGCTTGTCGAGCAGCAGGAAGAACGCCCCCGCCCCGCCCACGCCGTCGGCCGGGTCGTGACCGTAGAGCTGGGCGTCGGCGACGCCGGCCTCGACGAGCTCGTTGACCCGGACGTCGGCGCGCTGGCGCAGCTCGTCGAGGTCACCGAACTGGATGGACTGGGTGGGGCACGCCTTGGCGCACGCCGGCTCCATGCCCTCGCCGAGCCGGTCGTAGCAGAGGGTGCACTTCTGGGCCACGCCGACGGCGACGTCGGCCACCCCGTGCGAGGTCTGGTCCTTGGGGCCCTCGCGGCGCTCGATGACGCCGTACGGGCAGGCGGGCACGCAGTACCCGCAGCCGTTGCAGATGTCGTCCTGCACCACGACGGTCCCGAACTCGGTGCGGAACAGCGAGCCCGTGGGGCACACGTCGAGGCACGCGGCGTGCGTGCAGTGCTTGCAGACGTCGGACTCCATGAGCCAGCGGAACGGCACGCCCTGGTCCTCGCCGCCCGCCCCGGGCAGCGCCGGCACCGGCATCCCCAGGTCGACCGAGGCCGCCGCGGGCGGCGGGGCGGGCTCGCCCTGGCCCCCGGCGAGGGAGAGCACGTCGAGGCCGGCGTGCGAGTCGTCGTGCACGACCCCGGCCGCCTGCTCGCCGAAGTGCTTGGGCTGCTCGATGAACGCGACGTGGCGCCAGGTGGAGGCACCGAGGCCGATGGAGTTGTCGTAGCTCATGCCGGTCAGCGACATGCCGTCCTCCGGCACCGCGTTCCACTCCTTGCACGCCACCTCGCAGGCCTTGCAGCCGATGCAGATCGAGGTGTCGGTGAAGAAGCCCTTGCGCGGCGGCGGGTCGACCCACCCGGCGTCGCGCGCCGGGTCCACCGGCCCGTAGAAGCTGTTGCGGTCCATCAGATCCCCATCCCGGTCTCGGACGTGATGCCGGCGCGGTCCCGGTAGGCCTGGACGTAGTCGAGCAGGGCGGGCCCGCGGGGGCGCCGACCGGGCTGCACGTCGCAGGCCGTGGACTTCGTGGCGTGGATGTGCACGTTCGGGTCGAGCAGGGCGGGCAGCAGCTCGTTCGCCCCGTCGCCCGTGGAGATGCCGTTCTGGCCCCAGTGGTAGGGCAGGCCCACCTGGTGGAGCACCTTGCCGCCCACCGTCAGCGCGCTCATCCGCTCGGTCACCAGCACCCGCGCCTCGATGGCCGTGCGGGCCGTGGTGATCGTGGCCCAGCCCAGGTGGTCCAGGCCCCGCTCCGCGGCCAGCTCGGGGCTGACCTCGCAGAAGAACTCCGGCTGCAGCTCGGAGAGGTAGGGCAGCGTGCGGCTCATCCCCCCGGCCGTGTGGTGCTCGGTCAGCCGGTAGGTGGTGAACACGAACGGGAAGACCTCGCTGCCCGGCTCGTCCCCGCTGGGCTGGTACAGGTTGTCCGGCCGGCTGAACGCCTGCCGCATCGGGTTGGCCTGCTGGGTGTTCAGCGCGTTCTGCACCGGGGACTCCGGCGGCTCGTAGTGCGTGGGCAGCGGGCCGTCACCGACGCCGCTGGGCACGTAGAGCCACGCCTTGCCGTCCGCCTGCATGATGAACGGCTCGTCGCCGGCGATGGCCGCCTGCGCGGTGGCCCCCGCCGGAGGCCGGTAGTCCGGCCGCTTGGTCGCCTCGAAGTCGGGGACGTCGTGCCCGGTCCAGCGCCCGGCCTCCTCGTCCCACCAGACGTACTTCTTGCGCTCGCTCCACGGCTTGCCGTCCGGGTCGGCCGACGCGCGGTTGTAGAGCGTGCGGCGGTTCGCCGGCCACGCCCAGCCCCACTCGGCGGCCACGTAGTCCTGCTCGGAGCCGGGCTTGCGGCGCGCGGACTGGTTCACCCCGTCGGCGTAGACCCCGGTGTAGATCCAGCAGCCCGCCGTGGTCGAGCCGTCCTCGGCCAGCTCGGTGTACGAGCTGAGCGGCGCGCCGTCGGGGCCGCGGCCGTTGACCTCGGCCAGCACGGCCTCCGCGTCCGGCTCGCCGGTCTCCTCGTCGACCGGGTAGTCCCACACCAGGTCCAGCAGCGGCCGGTCGCGCGGGTCGGTCGAGCCGGCCAGCTTCTCCTTGAGGATCCGGCCGAGGTGGTAGTAGAACCACAGCTCGCTCCTGGCGTCACCCGGCGGCTCGACGGCCTCGTGGTGCCACTGCAGCATCCGCTGGGTGTTGGTGAAGGTGCCCGACTTCTCGGTGTGCGAGGCGGCGGGCAGGAAGAAGATCTCCGTCCCGACGTCCTCGGTGCGCATCTCCCCGGTCTGCACCTCCGGGCCGTCCTGCCAGAACGTGGCCGACTCGATCATCACCAGGTCGCGGACGACCAGCCAGTCGAGGTTGGCCATGCCCTGGCGCTGCATCTTCGCGTTCGCGCTGCCCACCGCCGGGTTCTGCCCGACGAGGAAGTAGCCGCCACCGCCCTCGTCGATCTGGCGCTGCACCGTCTCGTAGGTGCTGTGGTCGGCGTCGATCCGCGGCAGGTAGTCGTAGGCGAAGTCGTTGCCGGCCGTGGCCGCGTCGCCCCACCACGCCTTGAGCAGGCTCGTCATGTAGGCCCGCGAGTTGCCCCAGAACCCGGTGCTGGTCTGCGCGGCGACGAACTCGTCGAGGGTGCGGTGCTGGCTGCGGCTGGGCATCGGCAGGTAGCCGGGCAGCAGGTTGAACAGCGTCGGGATGTCCGTGGAGCCCTGGATGCTGGCGTGCCCGCGCAGCGCGAGGATGCCGCCGCCGGGCCGGCCGATGTTGCCCAGCAGCGTCTGCAGGATCGCCGCGGTGCGGATGTACTGCACGCCCACCGTGTGGTGGGTCCAGCCGACCGCGTAGGCGAAGGCCGTGGTCCGCTCCCGGCCCGAGTTCCGCGTCACCTCGTCGCAGATGCGCGCGAAGTCCTCCGGCGGGGTGCCGCAGACCTCCTGCACCATCTCCGGGGTGTAGCGGGCGAAGTGCCGCTTGAGGATCTGGTAGACGGTCCGCGGGTCGGTCAGCGTCGGGTCCTGCTTGGGCTCGTTCAGCGTGCCCCCGGCGCTGAGCGCGTCGGAGTCGGTGCCCCCCGAGTCGCCGGCCCCGGCGTCCTCCGCGTCGCCCTCCTGGTACTTCCACGACGACGTGTCGTACTTCCGCGTCTCGGGGTCCCAGCCGGAGAACAGCCCGCCGAGGTCCTCGGAGTCGACGTAGTCCTCGCTGACCAGCGACGCGGCGTTGGTGTAGGCGAGCACGTACTCGCGGAAGTCCAGCTCGTTGCTCAGGACGTGGTTGATGATGCCGCCGAGGAACGCGATGTCCGACCCCGCGCGCAGCGGGACGTGGACGTCGGCGACCGCGGAGGTGCGGGTGAACCGCGGGTCCACGTGGATGATCGTGGCGCCCTTGGCCTTCGCCTCCATCACCCACTGGAAGCCAACCGGGTGGGCCTCGGCCATGTTCGAGCCCTGGATGACGATGCAGTCAGCGTTGGCGAGGTCCTGCAGGAAGGAGGTCGCGCCGCCGCGACCGAACGAGGTTCCCAGACCGGGAACGGTGGAGCTGTGTCAAATGCGCGCCTGGTTCTCCACCTCCACCGCGCCGAGCGCGGTGTAGAGCTTCTTCATGAGGTAGTTCTCCTCGTTGTCCAGCGTCGCCCCGCCCAGGCTGGCCAGCCCGTGGGTGCGCCGGACGGGCTCGCCGTCGACCTCGTCGACCCAGAAGTCCTCACGGGCCTTGAGCACGCGGTCCGCGATCATGTCCATGGCGGTGTCGAGCGGCAGGTCGGTCCACTCCGTGGCGTGCGGCGCGCGGTAGCGGACGGTGGTGACACGGCCGGGGGAGGTCACCAGCTGGGTGCTCGCCGAGCCCTTGGGGCAGAGCCGGCCGCGGGAGACGGGGCTGTCGGGGTCGCCCTCGATCTGGACGACCTTCTCGTCCTTGACGTAGACGTTCTGCCCGCAGCCGACGGCGCAGTAGGGGCAGATGCTCTTGACCACGCGGTCCGCGGTGACGGTCCGGTTCGGGCTGGCGCCGGTCTTGGGCGACTTGCTGCCCGCGCCGCGGCCGAGGCCGTCGTTGCCGGTCACCTGCCGGAGGACCGGCCAGTCGAGCATCGTCTTGCGCAGGTCCACGGGGGCTCCTCCGGTGGTGCAGGTGGGACGACGATCACGCTACCGCGCACGCCCGGGCGGGGCTCGCGGGGCGGGGTCCGGACGGGCCGCTGCGGGAGCGCGCGCCGCCACCGCGCGGCGACCCGGCCGGGCGCGTCGCTGCGGTGGGTGACCGGTCGGGCACACCCGGCGGGACGGGGACGACCACTCGTCCCGTCGCGGCGGGCCGTCCTCCGGTCCGGGCCCGCAGGAGTGGGCACAGCGTCCCGGCCCGGGGTCGGTCGGGCGTGCGCGGTCAGCGCCGGGCGGCGACCAGCTCGGCGATCTGCACGGCGTTGAGCGCGGCGCCCTTGCGCAGGTTGTCGTTGGCCACGAACAGGGCCAGCCCACGACCCTGAGGGGCGCCCTCGTCGGCCCGGACGCGGCCGACGAACGACGGGTCCGCGCCGGCGGCGGCGAGCGGGGTCGGCACGTCGGCCAGCTCGACCCCGGGCGCACCGGCGAGCAGCTCGAGCGCCCGCTCCGGGCTGATCGGCCGCGCGAACTCCGCGTTGATGCTCAGGCTGTGCCCGGTGAAGACGGGCACGCGCACGCAGGTGCCCGAGACGAGCAGCTCGGGGATGCCGAGGATCTTGCGGCTCTCGTTGCGGAGCTTCTGCTCCTCGTCGGTCTCGGCCAGGCCGTCGTCGACGATGCTGCCGGCCAGCGGGATGACGTTGAACGCGATGGGGGCGACGTACTTGGCCGGGGCGGGGAAGATGACCGCGCCGCCGTCGTGGGTGAGCTCGCGCAGCTGCCCGGCCGGGGCGGCCGCGACCTGGGAGGCGAGCTCCTCGACGCCGCCGAGCCCGCTGCCGGAGACGGCCTGGTAGGTGCTGACGACGAGGCGGACGAGGCCGGCCTCGGCGTGCAGCGGGGCCAGCACCGGCATGGCGGCCATGGTCGTGCAGTTGGGGTTGGCGATGATGCCCTTGCGGGCGTCGCCGATCGCGTCGGGGTTGACCTCGCTGACCACGAGCGGGACGTCGGGGTCCATGCGCCAGGCCGAGGAGTTGTCGATGACGACCGCACCGGCCTCGGCGTAGCGCGGGGCCAGCGCCTTCGACGTGGACCCGCCGGCGGAGAACAGCGCGAGGTCGAGCCCGGTGAGGTCGGCGGTGGCGGCGTCCTCGACGGTGACCTCGGTGCCGTCCCAGTCCAGCGTCGACCCGGCGGAGCGGGCGCTGGCGAAGTAGCGCATCTCGCTGACGGGGAAGCCCCGCTCGGCGAGCAGCCGGCGCATCACCCCGCCGACCTGGCCGGTGGCCCCGACGACGCCGACCCTCACCGCGACACTCCCCTGTGAACGGAACCTCGCGTCATGGCTGCAGAAATCACACACGGGCTCATCGGCCGGTCCCCCCGTAGACGGTGGCTTCCTCGTCCGCGCCGAGCTCGAAGGCGGCGTGCAGGGCGCGCACCGCGTCGTCGAGCTGGGTGTCGCGGCACAGCACGGAGATGCGGATCTCCGAGGTGGAGATGAGCTCGATGTTGACCCCGGCCTCGGCGAGCGCCTCGCAGAACGTGGCCGTCACCCCGGGGTGGCTGCGCATGCCCGCACCGACGAGGGAGACCTTGCCGACCTGGTCGTCGTAGAGCACCTGGGCGAAGCCGACCTCGGCCTGCATCCCGGACAGCTTCTCCACGGCGGTGTGCCCGTCGGCGCGCGGCAGGGTGAAGGTGAGGTCGGTCAGCCCCGTCGAGGCGGCCGAGACGTTCTGCAGCACCATGTCGATGTTGATCTCGGCGTCGGCGACGGCCCGGAAGATCGCGGCGGCGCGGCCGGGGATGTCCGGCACGCCGACCACGGTCACCTTGGCCTCGGAGCGGTCGTGCGCGACGCCGGTGAGGATGGCCTGTTCCACGGGGATGTCCTCCATCGACCCGGACACCACGGTGCCGGGCCTGGTCGAGTACGACGAGCGCACGTGCACGGGCACGTCGTAGCGGCGGGCGTACTCCACGCAGCGGAGCATGAGCACCTTCGCCCCCGCCGACGCCATCTCCAGCATCTCCTCGTAGGAGACGGTGTCGAGGCGGCGGGCGTCGGGGACGATGCGCGGGTCGGCGGAGAACACCCCGTCGACGTCGGTGTAGATCTCGCACACGTCGGCGTGCAGCGCGGCGGCCAGCGCCACGGCGGTGGTGTCGGAGCCGCCGCGCCCCAGCGTGGTGATGTCCTTGGAGTCCTGGCTGACGCCCTGGAACCCGGCGACGAGGACTATCGCGCCTTCGTCGAGCGCGGTGCGCACCCGGCCGGGCGTCACGTCGATGATCTTGGCCTTGCCGTGCGCGCCGGTGGTGATGACGCCGGCCTGCGAGCCGGTGAAGCTGCGCGCTTCGGCCCCCAGGGAGTGGATGGCCATGGCGACCAGCGCGTTGGAGATGCGCTCGCCCGAGGTCAGCAGCATGTCCATCTCGCGCGGCGGCGGGACGGGCGCGACCTGGCGGGCGAGGTCGAGCAGCTCGTCGGTGGTGTCGCCCATCGCGGAGACCACGACGACGACCTCGTTGCCCTGCTTGCGGGTGGCGACGATGCGCTCGGCCACCCGGCGGATCCGCTCGGCGGTGGCGACCGACGAGCCCCCGTACTTCTGCACGACGAGCGCCACGCTGGTCCCCGCCTCCTCGTCCGCAGGTCGGGTCCGTCCACCGGTCCCGGGTCGGGCACACCCTACCGAGCGTCGCGGGCCGGTTTCCGTCGCAGGCCCGACGGGGCGGCCGATACCCTTGGCGACCGTGCCGACGACAACCCGCACGGCGGGCGCCACCCGCGCACCCGACCGCGACGGGGCCCTGGCCCCCGGGCCCGGCACGGACGAGCCGACCACCCCCGCCGCTGCCCCCACGGCCCCGGCCGCCGGGCCCGCCGAGGCACCGGTCGCGGACGCCCCGCGCACCCGGCGCCGGCTGCGGCCGGCCCGCTGGGCGCTGGCGGCGGCCGCGCTGTACCTCGCCGTCCGCGGCGTCGGGGTGCTGGTGCTCGCGTGGATGGCCGGGCGCAACGGCACCGACCTGTCGGCCGCGCTCACCAAGTGGGACGGGCAGTGGTTCCTCGGCCTGGCCGGGGGCGGGTACGACGGCGTGCCCGCCCGGCTGACCGACGCCTACGGCCTGCGGGACTCGACCACCGCGCTCGCGTTCTTCCCCGGCTACCCCGCGCTGGTCGCCGCCGTGGCCGCCGTGCCCGGGGTCGGCCTGTTCGCCGCCGCGATCGGGCTCAACGTCGTCCTCGGCGTCGTCGCCGCGCTCGGGGTCGCCCGGCTCGGCGCGCTGGCCACCGGCAGCCCGCGGGCCGGCACCCTGCTGGTCCTGCTCTACGCGGCCGCCCCGATGGGGGTCGCGCTGTCGATGGCGTACTCGGAGACCCTGTTCTGCGCGCTCGCCGCCTGGGCGCTGGTCGGGGTGCTGGAGCGGCGCTGGCTGCTGGCCGGCGTCGCGACGCTGCTCGCGGGGCTGGTCCGTCCCACCGCGGCCGCCCTGCTCGTCGCCGTCGGGCTCGCGCTGCTGGTGGCCCTGGTGCGCAGCCACGGCTGGCGGCCCCGGCTGCGGGTGCTGCTGGCCGGCGCACTCGCCCCGCTCGGCCTGCTGGCCTACCTCGGCTGGGTGGGCGCACGAACCGGGTCCTGGGACGGCTGGTTCTCGCTGCAGCGCCGGGGCTGGGCGTCGGGGTTCGACGGCGGCCGCGCCACCTGGGGCTACACCCTCGACGTGCTCAGCCACGGCCGCACCGTGCTCGAGGTCGTCAGCGTGCTGCTGCTCGCGGCGAGCCTGGTGCTGCTCGTGGTCTCGGTGCGCACCCGCGTGCCGTGGCCGGTGTGGGTCTACGGCGCCGGCGTGGTCGTCATGGTCGTCACCTCCAACGGGCTGATGACCTCCAAGGCCCGGCTGCTGCTGCCCGCGTTCGTGCTGCTGGCCCCGGCGGCCCGGGTGCTGGCCCGGCAGAGCGGGCCCGTGCGCTGGTGGGTGGGGACCGGGATCGCCCTGGCCAGCGCCTGGTTCGGCGCCTACACCCTCGCGGTGTACCCGTTCGCGATCTGATGGCCGACCCCGGGGCCGACGGCCCGCACGGCGTGCACCCGCTGCTGGCCGCCCGCTGGAGCCCCCGCGCGCTCGACCCCGCCGCGGTGGTGGCGGACGACGCGGTGCGGGCGGTGCTCGAGGCGGCCCGCTGGGCGGCGTCCTACGGCGACACCCAGCCCTCGCGCTTCGTCGTCACCCGGCGCGGGACCGACGCGTTCGACGCCCTCGTCGCCACCCTGACCGCGCGCAACCGCACCTGGGTGCCGGCCGCCGGGGTGCTGCTGCTGGCCTGCGCGCAGCGGGAGAACCGCAAGGGCCCGCTGAGCCACGCCCGGTTCGACCTCGGGCAGGCCGTGGCCCAGCTGCAGCTGCAGGCGGTGGCGGAGGGGCTCGTCGCGCACGTCGTCGGCGGGTTCGACCCCACCGCCGCCCGCTCGGTCCTCGGCGTGCCCGCGCCGTACGACCCGGTGGTGCTCGTCGCCCTGGGCCACCTCGCGGGGCCAGGCACGGCCGCCCCCGAGCTCGAGGAGCGCGACGCCCGGGAGCGCCGCCGGTTGCCCCTCGACGAGCTCGCGTTCGACGGCCGCTGGGGCGAGCCCCGTGGGTGACGGCTGCACCCAGGACGCGAGGTCGCGTCCACGGTCCCCGGACGCCGCCGAGCTGGACGCGGCCGACCCGCTGGCCCACCTGCGGGACCGGTTCGTGCTGCCCGAGGGCGTGGTCTACCTCGACGGGAACTCCCTGGGCGCCATGCCCGTCGACGCCCCCGCCGCCCTCGCCCACGCCACCGCGACCCAGTGGGGGCAGCGGCTGATCGGCTCGTGGAACGCCACCGGGGACGACCCCGGCTGGGTGGAGCTGCCCGGCCGCGCCGCGGCCGCGCTCGCCCCGCTGCTCGGCGCGGACCCCGAC
Organism: Rhodococcus aerolatus; assembly: GCF_054783215.1. Taxonomy (NCBI): domain Bacteria; kingdom Bacillati; phylum Actinomycetota; class Actinomycetes; order Mycobacteriales; family Nocardiaceae; genus Rhodococcus; species Rhodococcus aerolatus. The sequence continues at coordinate 38,761 of NZ_BAAGQZ010000035.1, forward strand.
GAGGTGCTCGTCACCGACTCAACCACCCGCAACCTGCAGACGCTGCTGCTCGTGGCGCTGCGGCTGCGGCCCGGGCGCCGCGTCGTGGTCATGGAGCGCCGCACCTTCCCCACCGACGTCTACGCCGCGCAGGGGGTCGTCGACCTCGTCGGGGGCGCGCTGCGGCTCATCGACGGGCCCGACGACCTGCCCGACGCGCTGCGTGACGACGTGGCCGTGCTCGCCGTGACCGAGGTCGACTTCCGCACCGGGTACCGCTGGGACGTCGCCGCGGCGACCCGCGCCGCGCACGACGCCGGGGCGCTCGCGCTGGTCGACCTGTGCCACTCGACCGGGGCGCTGGAGGTGGACCTGCACGCCTGGGGCACCGACCTCGCCGTGGGGTGCGGCTACAAGTTCCTCAACGGCGGGCCGGGCGCGCCCGCGCACCTCTACGTGGCCCGCGCGCTGCACGACGGGCTGCCGGTGCCGCTGCCCGCCTGGTGGGGGCACGACGCGCCGTTCGCCATGTCCGGGCACTTCACCCCCGCGCCGGGGGTGCAGCGCCTGGCGGGGGGCACGCCCCCGGTGCTCTCGCTGGTCGCGCTGCTGGCCGGGCTGCGCAGCCTCGACGGGGTGAGCGGGGCGGCCCTGGGGGCGAAGGCGACGGCGCTCACGGCCCACCTGCTCGACCGCCTGGCCGCGGTCTGCCCCGAGCTGGAGCCCGCCAGCCCGCGCGAGGACGTCCGCCGCGGCGCGCAGGTGAGCGTGCGCCACCCCGCCGCCTGGGGGGTCGTGCGCGCGCTGGCCGAGCGCGGGGTGGTCGGGGACTTCCGCGAGCCCGACGTGGTCCGCCTCGGCCTGGCCCCCGCGTACACCCGCTTCGCCGACGTCGAGGCGGCGGTGGCCGCGCTGCGGGCGGTGCTCGACGCCGGCGAGCAGGACGACCCGCGGTGGGCCACCCGGCCGGCCGTCACCTAGGCACGCTGCTTTTCTCTGCGAGCGTCAGCGCACCACCCCGACGACCGAGGGTCCCCGGGACGGACCTCAGGTGCGGACGAAGGTGGGCTCGTCGGGGGTGGAGCGGTCGGCGTCGTAGCGGTACCCGGCCCCGTCGAAGCCGCGCAGGGCCCGCACCGAGCGCACCCGGTGGAGCACGAGCCACGCCGCCATCTCGCCGCGGGCCCGCTTGAACGGGAACGAGATGACGCGCAGCGTGCCCGACCGGTCGGGGTCGAGGAAGCGCGGCGTCACCACCCGCGCGTCGAGCCGGTCCTGGCGCACCACCGCCGAGTACTCCCGGGAGGCGAGGTCGATCACCACGTCCGGGCCCGGGGACGCCGCGAGGTCCGCGGCCACGAGGTCGGTGACGGTGTCGCCCCAGAAGTCGTAGAGGCCGTCCCCCCGCTCGGTGCGCAGCCGGGTCCCCATCTCCAGGCGGTAGGCCTGGGTGAGGTCGAGCGGGCGCAGCACCCCGTAGAGCCCGGACAGGATGCGCACCGTCTTCTGCGCCTCGGTCCAGTCCCGCTCGGCGAACCGCTCGCGGGCGGCCATGCCGCGGTAGACGTCGCCGTCGAAGAGCAGCGCCGCCGGCCGGGAGTCCCGCGGGGTGTGCTCGGTCGTCCACGCGGCGTAGCGCTCGACGTTGAGCTCGGCGAGCTCGTCGGAGAGGCTCATCAGCTCGGCGACCTCGGACGGCGCCTTGCCCCGCATCACCTCGACGAGCCGCGACGCCTCGTCCAGCAGCCGGGGCTGGGACCGCTTGCGGGTGGGCAGGGCCTTCTCGAGGTCCAGCGACTTGGCCGGGGACAGCAGCGCGAGCACCCCGCGACGATAGCCACGCCCGCCGCGCCCGGCCGGTGCGACGATGCCCGGCAGCCGCGGAGCGCGACCGCGGACCGCTGACGGACGGAGCCCGACGTGACCCGACCCGCCGCCGCGGGGATCACCCCCGGGCACTTCCCCGGCCCGCCCGTCACCACCGGGCACGTCGAGCCCTGCCCCCGGCGCATCCGGGTGCGCCACGGCGGGCGGTGGGTGCTCGACACGCTCGACGCGTTCTACGCCTGGGAGCACCCCCACTACCCGCAGTACGCCGTGCCCGCGGCCGGCCTGCCCGCGGCGCTGGCCGCCGCCGCCCGTCCCGCGCCGGACGACCCCCGGCTGGCGCACCACGTGGTGCTGGGCCTCGACGCCGGGGACGCCTGGTTCGAGGAGGACGAGCAGGTCCACGGCCACCCCCGCAGCCCCTACGTGCGGGTGGACGCGCTGCGGTCGCACCGCCGGGTCCGGGTGAGCCTCGACGGGGCCGTCCTCGCCGACTCCCCGGACGCGGTGGTGGTGTTCGAGACCGGGCTGCCGCCGCGCTTCTACCTCGACCCCACCCGGGTGGACCACGCGCTGCTCACCCCGAGCGGCACCGTCACCCGCTGCCCGTACAAGGGGGTCACCAGCGCGTACTGGCACGCCGGGGAGGTCATGGACGTGGCCTGGAGCTACGGCGCCCCCACCCTCGCGCTGGCGCCCGTCGCCGGCCTGGTCTGCTTCGACGACACCCTCGTCCGGGTCGACGTCGACCCCTCCGCCGGCTGAGCGGCGCAGCGGGCGCGCGGGCACCCGGTGCGCCGACGCTCGCAGAGAAAAGCGGGTATACGGTGGTGCCGTGCTGAGCGTGCGACTCCTCCTTCGTCGCCGCGCCGGGGTCTGACGCCAGACCGGCTCCCCGGCGCGGGGCAGTGCGACGCCGTCGCGCCGGTCGATCCGTCTGACGACCCTCCCGGAGACCCGAGATGACCCCGCCCCCCACCCCCAGCTCGCTCGGCCTGCACACCCCGGCCCGGCCCGCCCCCGCCGGCCAGCCGTCGTGGAACACCCAGCGCGGCTCCACGATGCCGACCCACCGCTACCGCAGCTTCGCCGACGAGGTCGAGCCGGTGAGCCTGCCCGACCGGACGTGGCCCGACGTCGTCATCGACCGGGCGCCGCTGTGGGGCGCGGTGGACCTGCGCGACGGCAACCAGGCCCTGATCGACCCGATGAGCCCGGCCCGCAAGCGCCGCATGTTCGACCTGCTGGTCCGCATGGGCTACAAGGAGATCGAGGTCGGCTTCCCCGCCGCAAGCCAGACCGACTTCGACTTCGTCCGCGAGATCATCACCGACGACGCGATCCCCGACGACGTGCACATCCAGGTGCTCACCCAGTGCCGGCCCGAGCTCATCGAGCGCACGTTCGAGGCCTGCGAGGGCGCCGACCGCGCCATCGTCCACGTGTACAACTCGACCTCGATCCTGCAGCGCCGCGTGGTGTTCCGCTCCGACCGCGAGCAGATCCGCCGCATCGCCACCGACGCGGGCGAGGAGACGCTGCGCTGGGCGGACAAGTACCCGGACACCGCGTGGCGCTGGGAGTACTCCCCGGAGAGCTACACCGGCACCGAGCTGGGCTACGCCGTCGAGGTGGCCAACGCGATGACCGAGCTGTGGCAGCCGACCCCGGACCGGCCGGTGATCGTCAACCTGCCCGCCACCGTGGAGATGGCCACCCCGAACGTCTACGCCGACTCCATCGAGTGGATGCACCGCCACCTGGAGCGGCGCGACTCGGTGGTGCTGAGCCTGCACCCGCACAACGACCGCGGCACGGCCGTGGCCGCGGCCGAGCTCGGCTTCCAGGCCGGCGCCGACCGCATCGAGGGCTGCCTGTTCGGCAACGGCGAGCGCACCGGCAACGTGTGCCTGGTGACGCTGGGCATGAACCTGTTCAGCCGCGGGGTGGACCCGCAGATCGACTTCTCCGACATCGACGAGGTCCGCCGCACCGTCGAGTACTGCAACCAGCTGCCGGTGCCCGAGCGCCACCCCTACGGCGGCGACCTCGTCTACACGGCGTTCTCCGGCAGCCACCAGGACGCGATCAACAAGGGCCTCGACGCCATGGCCGTCACCGCCGCGCAGCAGGGCGTGCCGGTCGAGGAGGTCGTCTGGGAGGTGCCCTACCTGCCCATCGACCCCAAGGACGTGGGCCGCACCTACGAGGCCGTCATCCGGGTGAACTCGCAGTCCGGCAAGGGCGGCGTGGCCTACCTGATGAAGGCCGACCACCAGCTCTCCCTGCCGCGCCGGCTGCAGATCGAGTTCTCCCAGGTGGTGCAGCAGGTCACCGACGCCGAGGGCGGCGAGGTCAGCTCGCAGGCCATGTGGGAGGTCTTCAGCCGCGAGTACCTCGAGCCGGTCACCCCGCTGGAGCGCATCCGGCAGAAGGTGACGGCGTCGGAGACCGACGGCGGGCTCGACGCGCTGACCGCCGTGGTCAAGGTCGACGGCGTCGAGAAGGAGGTCGACGGCACCGGCAACGGCCCGCTCGCCGCGTTCGTCGACGCCCTGGCCGAGCTCGACCTCGACGTGCGGGTGCTGGACTACTCCGAGCACGCCATGTCCGGCGGCGAGGACGCCACCGCCGCGGCCTACGTGGAGGCCGCGGTCGGCGGGGTCGTCGTGTGGGGCGTGGGCATCGCCCCGTCGATCACCACGGCGTCGCTGCGCGCGGTGGTCTCCGCGGTGAACCGGGCGGCCGCCCGGCGCTGAGCCCCGCAGGGCCGGGGGCCGGGCGTCAGTGACCGCGGTTGCGGCGCTCGGCCTCCTGGGCGTTCATCTCCCGGTCGGCCTTGCGCCGCTGCTCCTCGGCGAACGCCGCCTTGTCCACGGGGGCCGCGGCGTCGACGTGGTGCCCGACGAGGTGGTGCTCGTCCCCGGGGCTGGCGGGCTCGAGGTCGACCTCGGCCAGCGCGGCGGCCGCGTCCGCGCGGGCCTGCTCGGCCTCGACGGCGTCGGCCAGGTCGACCGGCTCAGGAGCGGGCTCGGGGGTGGGCGCGGGGGTCGTGGCCCCGGGAGAGGTCGGCTCGGGGGTCACCGCGCCGGTCTCGGCGCCGACCTCCGGCTCCCCGGCAGCCGCGGTGCCGGTCTCGGCCCCGCGGAACGGCGGCGCCGGGTCCGCGGGGGGCGGGCCCGCCGGGGAGGCGGAGCTGGACCACGCGTCGGGCCGGCGCGAGCTGTCGGCCGACTCCCGCAGCCGAGCGCCGCGCTGCACCAGCGCGTCGTCCTCCAGCACCATCCCGACGAGCTGGTCGGCCGTGCCGAGCACGCGGCTCAGCGTGGCGCGGGGCTCGTCGCCCGCGGCGACGACCGAGCCGAGCGCGCGCTCCACCGTGTGGAACGGGATGCGCGCGACGGTGTAGGCGGGTCGCAGCGCCGAGCGGGCGAGGGTCGACAGGTCCACGGGTGATCAGCTCCAGGGCGTGGTGGGGTGAGGGCCCCAGCCTGCGCGAGCGGGCTCCGGGCCGCCAACCCGCCCCCACCGCGGGCCACCGGGGTCGTCGCGCGAGCCCCCCGACGACGGCTACAGTCCTGCCCGGCCCGTCGAGACACCGTGCTGGCCGCACCTGACCGCCGACCCGCGCCACCCACCACCGGGTGTGCCCGCGACCGTGCGACGCGTGACCGAGCGAGGCCCGACCCGAGCGGTGGGCCCCCGGCACGAGCGTCTCGTACCGCCCGTGAAAGGCCTCGTGACCGACACCGCCAGCTCACCCGCCCAGCAGCAGTCCCCCACCCCCGAGCACGACCACTGGTTCGGCGGCGCGTCCGGCGGCCGCGTCGTCATGACCGGTCTCGTCGGCACCAGCTCCGCGGTGGCCTGGTTCGCCAGCGCCTCCGTCCTCGTCGCGGTCCTCGCGGCCGCGCTGGTCCTCGTCGCCGCCGTGGTGGTCGTGCTCAGCCTCTGAGGGACCCCGGCTACGTCGTCGCCAGGTCGACGACGGGGTGCTGGGCCGGGTCGAGGAACTGCAGCAGCGCCACCACGTCGGCCGCGGGCACGGCGACGCACCCCGCGGTCGGCGCTCCGTTCGTGACGTGGATGAAGAACGCCGAGCCGGCGCCCGGCACCCGCGCGGTGTTGTAGTCCATGACCACCGCGTAGCCGTAGACCGCGCCGGAGAGGTAGAGGTTCTCCGACGCCCCGCCCGGGCTCGCCACCTGCCGCACGTGCGTGTTGTAGGTGGGGCTGGCGGGGTTCTCGTCCCACCAGTCGAGGGCGTCGGTGCGGAAGTAGGGCAGCGCGGTGCCCGTCGGCGCCGGCTGGCGGCCGAACGCCTGGCTCAGCCCGTACACCCCGGCCGGGGTGGTGGGCACCGACTCGCTGGCCTGCCCGATGCCGGTCGGACCCACCTGCGCGGCCACCGGGCCGATCACCGACACCCAGCCGGGCCCGTCGCGGCGGAACGCCTGCAGCGTCGCGGCCGAGGAGCCCGGCGCCGCGGTGACGGTGACGACCTGACCGGCGTCGCCGGAGTAGGGCACGGGCAGGCCCACGACGACCTGGCCGTCCGGGGCCAGGGTGCTGACCCGGCCCGTCGCGTCGTCCACCACGAGGGTGCCGTGCTCGAAGTCCTGCGCGCGGCCCCCGGCGACGGGGTGCTCGTCGTCCGTCGCGTAGCCCAGCGGGCCGGTGCCGGGGCCCTGCTGCACCCAGGCCAGCAGGATCGCGCCCTGCGCGGTGTGCGCCCCGGTGGCGGCCGACCACGTGATCGCGTGGACCCCGTCGAGGGAGAAGCCGCTGAGGTACACCGCCCCGCTGCCCCCGGCCAGCGGCAGCTCGGGCAGCACCTGGAACCCCAGCGGACCGCCCGGACCGCCCAGCTCGGCGTAGCGGGTGGCGATGGGGCTGCCGGCGGCCGCGGCGGCGCCGGGCGCGGCGAGCAGCAGCCCCAGCAGCGCCGCGACGGCGGCCAGCACGGCGGTCCGCACGGTGGTGCGCGACGCCCGCGCGCGGGCCTGGACGGTCGACGGCACGGCTCTCCCCCGGTCTGCGGACCGGTGCACCGCGCACCGGTCGCCGGGGAGAGGGAACCACGCCGGGCCGCGCGGGTCGAGGGCCGTGACCGACCCCGCACCCCGTGGGTGGCCGGGTCGGCGGCACCGGGGTGGGAGACTGGGGCCATGGCCAGGATCAGCGCGCGGGGCCGTGCCGCGCTCGCCGTCGGCTCCGCCGCCGCGTGGGCGTCGCAGCGGGCGGGCCGTGGCAAGGGCGGGATGATCGGCGGGCTCGCCGCGATGACGCTGGACCGCTCGATCATGGGCCAGCTCGCGGCCGGGCGGCGCACCGTGCTGGTCACCGGCACCAACGGCAAGTCCACCACCACCCGGATGACGGCCGCGGCGCTGCGCACCGTCGACACCGTCGCCAGCAACGTCGACGGCGCGAACATGGACGCGGGCCTCGTGGCCGCGCTCGCCGAGGACCGCCGCGCCCCGCTGGCGGCGCTCGAGGTCGACGAGCTGCACCTGCCCCACGTCTCGGACTTCGTCGACCCCGCCGTGGTGGTGCTGCTCAACCTCAGCCGCGACCAGCTCGACCGGGTCGGGGAGATCATGATGATCGAGCGGCGGCTGCGCGCCGGCCTGCTGCGCCACCCCGACGCGATCGTCGTCGCCAACTGCGACGACGTGCTGGTCACCTCGATCGCCTACGACAGCCCCCACGTGGTGTGGGTGGCGGCGGGCGGCGGCTGGGCCGGGGACTCCGTCGGCTGCCCCCGCTCCGACGGCCAGATCGTCTGGGAGGGCACCCACTGGCGCTCCACCGGCGACGAGTCCTTCGTCCGGCCGGAGCCCGACTGGTGGCTCGACGACGACGTGCTGCACGGCCCCGTCGGGGTCGAGCTGCCGATGCACCTCGCGCTGCCCGGCCGGGCCAACCGCGGCAACGCCGCGCAGGCGGTGGCCGCGGCGGTGGCGATGGGCGCGGAGCCCGGGGCCGCGGTGCGGGCGGCCGAGGGCGTCGAGGAGGTGGCCGGGCGCTACCGCACCGTGCAGGTCGGGCCCCACGAGGTGCGGATGCTGCTGGCCAAGAACCCCGCCGGGTGGCAGGAGGCGCTGTCCATGGTGGACCGTGACGCCCCCGGGCTGGTGGTCTCGGTCAACGGGCAGGTGCCCGACGGGACGGACCTGTCGTGGCTGTGGGACGTCCGCTTCGAGGACTTCGAGGGGGTGCGCGTGGTGGCCGCCGGGGAGCGGGCCGCCGACCTCGGGGTGCGGCTGACCTACGGCGGCGTCGAGCACGGGCTCGTCCCGGACACCCTGCGCGCCATCGCGTCCTGCCCACCGGGCCGGGTCGAGGTGCTGGCCAACTACACCGCGTTCCGCGACCTGAACCGCGCCATCGCCAAGGGGAGCAGCCATGTCTAGGCACGGGGTCGTCCTCAGGCACCGCGTCGTCCGGATCGGGGGGCACCGTGGCTGAGTCGACCCTGCGCATCGGCCTGCTGCTGCCCGACGTGATGGGCACCTACGGCGACGGCGGCAACGCCCTGGTGCTGCGCGGCCGCGCCCGGCTGCGCGGCACCGACGCCGAAATCGTCCCCATCACCCTCGACGGCGGCGTGCCCGCCGACTGCGACGTCTACACCCTGGGCGGCGGGGAGGACGTCGCGCAGACGCTGGCCACCCGCCACCTCGCACGCCACCGCGGGCTGCACGAGGCCGTGGAGCGCGGCACGCCCGTGCTCGCGGTGTGCGCGGGCCTGCAGGTGCTGGGCCACTTCTACGTCGGCTCCGACGGCGCGCGCGTCGACGGCCTGGGCCTGCTCGACGTCACCACCGCCCCGCAGGAGACGCGCGCCATCGGCGAGCTGCTGGTCGAGCCCACCGCCGAGGGGCTGACCGAGAAGCTCACCGGGTTCGAGAACCACCGCGGCGGCACCACGCTCGGCGCCGACGCCCGGCCGCTGGGCCGCGTGGTGCACGGGGTGGGCAACGGCACCGGCGACGGCCGGGAGGGCATGGTGCACGGCAGCATCGTGGCCACCTACCTGCACGGCCCCGTGCTGGCCCGCAACCCCGAGCTGGCCGACCTGCTGCTGGCCCGCGCGCAGGGCCTGGCGAGCCCGGCCGAGCTCGCCCCGCTCGACCTCGAGGAGGTCACCCTGCTGCGCCGCGAGCGCCTGGCGCACTCCCCCGCGCGCGCGGCCCGGCGGGGCTGGCGCGCCCGGCTGGCCCGGCGCGCCTGAGGTGGCCGCCCCCACCCGCGCCGACGCCTGGACCCGGTCCGGCAACCCGATGGCGCTGTTCCGGGTCACCCGGCCCGTCCACGTCGACGGCGGCTCGTCCACCGTCACCGAGATGGCCGTGGGGCCCTGGCTGACCGACGCCACGGGCCGGCCCACCCCGGCCGCCCTGGGCGTGCTGCTCGACGAGGCGCTCGGCTACAGCGTGTTCGCCGCCCGGCCGGCCGACACCGTCTCGGTGACCTCCGAGCTGGGCGTCGACCTGGCCCACGAGGTGCCGCCGGACGCGACCCGGCTCGTGGCCCGGACCGACGTGGTTGCGGTGCACCCCGACTGCGGGATGGCCGCGTGCCGCGTCGAGACCGACACCGGCGTCCTCGTCGCGCTCGGCACCACGTGGTGCCGCTTCCTGCCCGCCGCCGGGGCCCGGGTCGACGAGACCTACTTCGCCGACGGCCCCGTCCCCGACGACGACGTCCGCGCCCCCGCCCTGCTGGGCACCGACCCGGCGGCCGGGGTGCTGCAGCCGGTGGGCAGCCACGCCAACGGGCTGGGCAACGTCCACGGCGGGATCGTGCTCGGCGCCGCCACCCTCGCCGGCCGGGCCGCGCTGCCCGCCACGGCCACCACCACCTCGGTCCGCACCAGCTACCTGCGCCCCACCCTCCTCACCGGGCCGGTCGACCTCGCCGTCGAGGTGGTGCGGGCCGGGCGCACCGTCGGCGTGGCCCGGGTCGCCACGGTGGGGGCGGACGGGCGCACCACCACGGTCAGCACCGTCACCGGCCGTGCCTGAGGGCGGGCGCGCGTGACGGGCACCGCGGGCACGGCCGGCGTCGTCGCCCTCTACACGGTCATCCTGGCCCGGTTCCTGGTGCCGCTGGCCATCCCCCGCTTCCCGGTGCCGGGGCTGCTGGCCGCGCTGGTGCTCGACGCCGTCGACCAGACGGTCTTCCAGCAGTTCCCCGGCCTCGACATCGCCGGGTACCAGCAGTACGACAAGGCGCTCGACATCTACTACCTCACCATCGCCTACGCCTCGACGCTGCGGAACTGGACCGACCCGTTCGCGTTCCAGGTCTCCCGGTTCCTGTTCTACTACCGCCTCGTCGGCACGCTGGTCTTCGAGCTCGCGGACCAGCAGTGGCTGCTGCTGGTCTTCCCCAACACCTTCGAGTACTTCTTCCTCGCCTACGAGCTGGTCCGCACCCGGTGGGCCCCCGTGCGGCTCGGCCACCGGGCCCTGCTCGGGCTGGCCGCGGGCATCTGGGTGGTGGTCAAGCTGCCACAGGAGTGGTGGCTGCACGTGGCCGAGCTCGACGTCACCGACGAGGTGAAGACCCGGGTCATGGGCGTGGCGGTCGACGACGGCTGGGGGGCGGCGGTCGCGAACCGGCCGTGGGTGCTGGTGGTGGCCGCCGCGGTCGCGGCCGCGCTGTGGCTGGGGTGGCGCCGCGGCGTCGCGCCCCGGCTGCCCGCGGAGGACTGGCCCTTCGGGTTCGACGTCGACGAGCGTGCCCGCGGCGGGGAGATCCGCACCGTGCCCGCCTCGGTGCGCGCCCGGCAGAGCGCGTTCCTGCGCGGGCCGCTGCTGGAGAAGATCGTGCTCGTCTCGATCGTGTCGGTCGTGTTCGCGCAGATCGTGCCCGGGGTGCGGGCCACGAACACCCAGGTCGTCGCGACCGTCGCCGTGGTGGTCGTGCTGAACTCGGTGGCCAGCCACTGGGTCGCCGGGCAGGGCGCGCAGTGGCGCTCGACGGTCGCGCAGTTCCTCGGCGTGCTGGTCATCAACGCCGGCATCGTGCTGGCGCTGGTGGTGCTGCCCACCCCGGGCGGGGCGCGGGTGGACGTGGTCTCCGCGCTGTTCTTCCTGCTGCTGCTCTCGCTGCTGGTGACCCTCTACGACCGGTACCGGATGCTGCGGCTGCTGCGGCGCCGCCGCGGCCGGCTGCCGCTGCAGTGGCGCCGCGCCCACGCCCGGCTGCGCGACCGGGTCGGCGGGTGAGCGGCCCGTCGGTCACCTGGTGGGGCCACGCGGCGGTGACGGTGCAGGACAGCGGGGTGCGGATACTGGCCGACCCGGTCCTCAGCGCGGGGCTGGCCCACCTGCGCCGGCGCCGCGGGCCCGTCCCGGCTCCCGACGCCCGCCGCGCCGACCTCGTCGTGGTCTCGCACCTGCACCTCGACCACCTGCACGTGCCGTCGCTGCGCGCCCTGCCGGCCGCCGCGCCCGTCCTGCTGCCCCGCGGGGCGCTGCGGGCGGTGCCGGGGCTGCGCGCGCTGGCCGACCGCGAGCTCGTCGAGGTGGGCCCGGGTGACGAGTTGGTGGTGGGCCCGGTGACGGTCCGGGCGGTGCCTGCCGAGCACGACGGCCGCCGCTGGCCGTGGTCGTCGCCCGGGCCCGCGGCGCTGGGCCACGTCGTCACCGGGGCGGCCCGGACCTACCTGGCCGGGGACACCGACCTCAGCGAGGACGTGGTCGCCGCGGTGGGCGCGGTCGACGTGGCCGTGCTGCCAGTGGGCGGCTGGGGCCCGGGGCTGGGGCCGGGCCACCTCGACGCCCGCCGCGCCGCCGAGCTGCTCGCCCGGGTGGGGGCCCGCGACGCCGTGCCGGTGCACTGGGGGACGTTCTGGCCGGTGGGGATGGCCCGGGTGCGCCGCCACGAGCTCGACGGGCCCGGGCCCACCTTCGCCGCCCACGCGGCCCGGACCGCCCCGGACGCACGGGTGCACGTGCTGCGGCCCGGGCAGACGGTGCGGACGGGGCACGAACCCGGCTGAACCGCGCCCCGCGGGCGGGTCGGTGGGGCAGGATGCGCAGCGCCACCCCGTGATCACCCCGCGTCGCAGCTCCTCCGCGGCCGTCGTCGAACCCTGGAGAGACCCGTGCCGCTGCTCCGCCCCACCCGGGCCGCCCGCCCGGCCGCCCTGCTGCTGGGGCTCGCCACCGCGCTGGTGCTGCCGGTGCCCGCCGCGGTCGCCGCCCCCGCGGCTCCCGAGCCGACCGTTCCTGCGGCGCCCGCGCCCGTCCGGGCCACCGGCAGCGACACCGTGCCCCTCGCCGACGTCGCGGTCGTCGCCCCCGCCGGGGAGCAGCGCGGGGCCAGCACGTCCACGGTGCGCGAGCTCGACCGGGCCGCGTCGTTCTCCATGGCCGCGCTGACCTGGACGGGCGCCGCCCCCACGGGTGCGGCCGTGCGCGCCCGGCAGGACGACGGCTCCTGGAGCGCGTGGTTCACCCTCGACCCGGTGGACGGGGGCCAGGACGGCCCGGCCGCCGTGTCGGCGAGCGAGCCCGTCTACGTCGGCCGCACCACGGCGGTGCAGGTGCGCAGCGACGCGCCCGACCCCGCCGCCACCTCGCTCGTCGTCCTCGACCCGGACGACACCGCGACCCCCGCCGTGGTGGGGGCGAGCGCGGTGGGCCGGCCGGCCATCATCAGCCGCACGGCGTGGGGAGCCGACGAGTCGCTGCACTGCCAGGACCCGGAGTACGCCGACGCGGTCCGCGCCGCGGTCGTCCACCACACCGCCGACGGGCAGGTCTACACCGCCGCGCAGTCGGCCTCGATCATCCGCGGGATCTACTACTACCACGCGAAGACGTTGGGCTGGTGCGACATCGGCTACCACGCGATCGTCGACGAGTTCGGCCAGATCTTCGAGGGCGCGGCTGGCGGGATGGACCGGCCCCTCATCGGCGCGCACGCCGGGGGGTTCAACACCGGCACCGTCGGGGTGGTCATGCTCGGCGACTACCAGGTGTACCGGCCCACCGACGCCGAGCTCGACGGGGTGGCGCGCTACCTCGCCTGGCAGGCGTCGCTGTGGTCGCTGGACCCCTACGGCTCGGTCCCACTGACCTCCGGCGGCGGCGTGTACACCCCCTACCCCGCGGGGCAGGTCGTCGCGAAGCCGCAGATCATGGGGCACCGCGACGTCGACTCCACCGCCTGCCCCGGCAACGTCGGCTACTCGTTCCTGCCGGACATCCGGGACCGCACCGCCGCGCTGCTGGCCCGCTACGGCGACCCGGTCGCCACCACCACCACGGTGAGCACCACCCCGACCCTGGCCGTGGGCAGCTCGGTGGCCGTGCTGGTCGGCGTCGGACCGGGGGGACCGTCGGGCACGGCTGCGGTCTCCGTCGACGGGGCGCCCGTCCCGGGCTGCGAGGCGCGTCCGGTGGCCGGCGGGGCGGCGGCGTGCCTGGTGCGATTCGCCGCGGCCGGACCGCACACCGTCACGGTGGACTACTCGGGCGGCGACGGCGCCCTGCCCTCGGCGGGCACCCTGGCCGCCGACGTCGCTCCGAGCCCGTCGCTGTTCCAGCTGCTGCTGGGCGGGCTGGTCGACCTGGCGGCGCTGTTCCACCTGTTCGGCCTCTGACCTGCAGGTTCGCTGAGGACCGCCCCGGGCGCCGGCACCGTTGCCCCGCTGCTTTTCTCTGCGAGCGTCGGCGCACCAGGGCGCCGCTGCCGCTTTTCTCTGCGAGCGCCGGCGCACCAGGGCGCCGCGGGGTCGGCCTCGGCGCACGCACGCCGGCCGGGTGGTGCGCCGACGCGTGCAGAGAAAAGCGGCGGGTAAGCGGGGTCGGCTCGGGCGCAGGTGTTACTGTCCGTGACGGAGGTCGCTGTCGGTGACAGCCGCGCCGCTCGCGAGCGGGGGGTCAGACCGCGCGGCGGCCGGACAGCGCCCGGCCGAGGGTGACCTCGTCGGCGAACTCGAGGTCCCCGCCCATCGGCAGGCCCGAGGCGAGCCGGGTGATGGACAGCCCGGGGAAGTCGCGCATCACCCGGGCCAGGTAGGTGGCCGTGGCCTCGCCCTCGGTGTTGGGGTCGGTGGCGATGATGACCTCGGCGACGTCGATGCCGTCGTCCTGGTTGCCGAGACGGCGCAGCAGCTCGCGGACCCGCAGCTGCTCGGGCCCGATGCCGTTCAACGGGTCCAGCGACCCGCCGAGCACGTGGTAGCGCCCGGCGTACTCCCGGGTCCGCTCGACGGCCTGCACGTCCTTCGGCTCCTCGACGACGCAGATCAGGGAGCGGTCGCGGCGCAGGTCGGAGCAGATGCGGCACGTCTCGTGCTCGGAGACGTCCCCGCACACGACGCAGAACTGCACCCCGTCGCGCACCTTCTGCAGCGCGGCCTGCAGCCGGCCGATGTCCGCCGGCTCCACCGTGAGCAGGTGGAACGCGATGCGCTGCGCGCTCTTGGGCCCGACGCCAGGCAGCCGACCGAGCTCGTCGATGAGGTCTTGGACCGGCCCCTCGTACACCGCCTACATCCCCGGCAGGCCCAGCCCGCCGCCGCCCAGCCCGCCCGCGAGCGGACCCATCTTCTCCGCGGCGAGCTCCTGCACGGCGCGGTTGGCGTCGGCGACGGCGCCGATGACCAGGTCCTGCAACGTCTCGACGTCGGAGGGGTCGACGACCGTGGGGTCGATGACCAGCCCCGTCAGCTCGCCCGCCCCGGTCACCGTCGCGGTGACGAGGCCGCCGCCGGCCTGCCCCTGCACGGTGGCGGCGGCCAGCTCGGCCTGCGCGGCCATCAGCTGCTGCTGCATCTGCTGGGCCTGCGCGAGGATCTGGCCCATGTCGGGGGCCTCACCGGGTTGCACGTGGACGTCTCCCGACTGCTCCGCGACCAGGGCTGTCCCGGTCAGCTCCGCGCCAGCCTAACCGGGCGGAGCAGCGACGACGCTCAGGCGAGCTCCTGCGCCAGGTTCGACAGCACCCCGGCGAGGATCCGCTCGAGGCCCTTGGGCGCGAAGAGGCCCTCGAAGAAGCCGCCGACCCCACCGGCGCCCTGCCAGGAGGTGGTCACGGTGACCCGCGACCCGGTGCCCTCCGGCTCCACCTTCCAGTGGGTCACCATCGTGGAGTTCGCGTCGGTCTCGGTGACCGTGTCGCCGTCGACGCCCACGGTGGCCGCCACGTCGCGCGACCGCTTCTTCGTCGCCTGCAGCGTCCAGGACGCCACCGTCCCGTCCCCGTGCCCGCCGGAGACGAGCCGGTAGTCGCGGTAGGCGTCGGTGAGGATCCGGGGCCGGACGTCCCGGTAGTCGGCCACCGCGGCGAGGGCCTGCTCGGGCGGCACCGCCACCGACGTCGACCTGCTGGCCACGACCTGTGCCACGTGTCCTCCTGGGTGCGCTCCGCGCCGGTCGGGCCCCGGCGTCCTGGGCCCCGAGGGTAGCCAGGACCGGGGGTGGGAGTGACGTGGTCGATCACGGGTGCGAGCAGGCACGACGGGCGACTACGGTGATCGCGTGGCCGTATCCTTTCCCGACGCAACAGTTGAGCGCTCCAGCACCTGGGCGCGCCACGCGGCCGGGGTCGAGCGGCTCGTCGCCAGCTACCGCGCCATCCCCGCCGACGCCACCGTCCGGCTCGCCAAGAAGACCTCGAACCTCTTCCGCGCCCGCGCCGCCAGCACCGCCCCGGGCCTGGACGTCTCCGGCCTGGGCGAGGTCATCGCCGTGGACGTCGCGAACCGCACCGCCGACGTCGGCGGCACGTGCACCTACGAGGACCTGGTCGCCGCGACCGTCCCGCTGGGGCTGAGCCCGCTGGTGGTGCCGCAGCTCAAGACCATCACCCTCGGCGGGGCCGTGACCGGCCTCGGCATCGAGTCGACCAGCTTCCGCAACGGCCTGCCCCACGAGTCCGTGCTCGAGCTCGACGTCCTGACCGGGGCCGGTGAGGTGGTCACCGCGACCCGGGACAACGAGCACGCCGACCTGTTCCGGGGCTTTCCCAACTCCTACGGCACCCTCGGCTACGCCACCCGGCTGCGCATCGAGCTGGAGCCCGTCGACCCCTACGTCGCGCTGCGCCACCTGCGCTTCTCCGACCTCGATGCGCTGCAGGCCACGATGGGCCGCATCGTCGAGACCCACGAGCACGACGGCGAGGCCGTGGACTACCTCGACGGCGTGGTGTTCTCCGCCGACGAGTCGTACCTGACGCTCGGCCGCCGCACCGCCGAGCCCGGCCCGGTCAGCGACTACACCGGCCGCGACGTCTACTACCGCTCGCTGCAGCGCCGCAGCCGCGACCGCCTCACCACCGCGGACTACCTGTGGCGCTGGGACACCGACTGGTTCTGGTGCTCGCGGGCCTTCGGCGCCCAGCACCCCGTGGTGCGCCGGCTGTGGCCGAAGCGGCTGCTGCGCAGCTCGTTCTACTGGAAGCTCATCGCGCTGGACCACCGCTTCGACGTGGCCGACCGGCTCGAGGCGCGCAAGGGCAACCCCCCGCGCGAGCGCGTCGTCCAGGACGTCGAGGTGCCGCTGGACCGCACCGCGGACTTCGTGCGCTGGTTCCTCGACACCGTGCCCATCGAGCCGGTCTGGCTGTGCCCGCTGCAGCTGCGCGACGAGACCGGCGCGCTCACCCCGGACGGGGAGCGACCCTGGCCGCTGTACCCTCTCCAGGCCCGGCGCGCGTACGTCAACGTCGGCTTCTGGTCCTCGGTGCCCCGCGTCCCCGGGCAGGCCGAGGGCGCGACGAACCGTCTCGTCGAGGAGACGGTCACCCGCTTCGAGGGGCACAAGTCCCTCTACTCCGACGCGTTCTACTCCCCCGAGGAGTTCGCCGAGCTCTACGGCGGCGAGCGCCTCGACACCCTGAAGCGGCGCTACGACCCCCGGTCGCGGCTCCTCGATCTCTACAGCAAGGCGGTGCGCAACCGATGACGACCTTCCGGACCCCGGGCCCCCGTGGCACCACCACCCGGCCCGCCCCCCGCAAGCTCACCCTCGCCGAGATCCTCGGGGTGCTGACCGACGGCAAGGTGCCGCTGCGGTTCACGGCCTACGACGGCTCGGCCATCGGGCCCGAGGACTCCCCGCTCGGCCTGGAGCTCGTCGCCCCGCGCGGCGCGACCTACCTGGCCACCGCCCCGGGCGACCTCGGCCTGGCCCGTGCCTACATCGCCGGGGACCTCCGGGCCACCGGCGTCCACCCGGGCGACCCGTACGACATCCTGCGCACGATGGCCGACGAGCTGCAGTTCCGCCGCCCGCCGGCCGCCACCCTGGCCACCATCGGCCGCTCCCTGGGCCTGGAGCACCTGCGCCCGGTGGCCCCGCCGCCCCAGGAGGCCAAGCCGCGCTGGCGCCGCGTCGCCGACGGGGTGCGCCACTCCAAGGCCCGCGACGCCGAGGCCATCTCCAGCCACTACGACGTGTCCAACCGCTTCTACGAGCTGGTGCTGGGCGAGTCGATGACCTACACCTGTGCGGCCTACCCCAGCGCGGACGCGACCCTGGAGCAGGCGCAGGAGGCCAAGTACCAGCTGGTGTTCGACAAGCTGGGGCTCCAGGCCGGGGACCGGCTGCTCGACATCGGCTGCGGCTGGGGCGGCATGGTCCGCTTCGCCGCCCGCCGCGGGGTCCACGCGATCGGCGCCACGCTCTCCGCCGAGCAGGCGCAGTGGGCGCAGGCCGCCATCGCCGAGGAGGGCCTGGGCGAGCTCGCCGAGGTGCGCTTCAGCGACTACCGCGACATCACCGACACCGGCTTCGACGCCATCTCCTCCATCGGGCTCACCGAGCACATCGGGGTGCACAACTACCCGGCGTACTTCGCCTCGCTGCTGGCCAAGCTGCGCCCCGAGGGCCGGCTGCTCAACCACTGCATCACCCGGCCGGAGAACCGCTCGTCGACCAAGGCGGGCGCGTTCATCGACCGCTACGTCTTCCCCGACGGGGAGCTCACCGGCTCCGGCCGCATCATCACCGAGGCCCAGGACGCCGGGTTCGAGGTGCGCCACGAGGAGAACCTGCGCGAGCACTACGCGCTGACCCTGCGGGACTGGAACGCCAACCTCGTCGAGCACTGGGACGAGGCCGTGGCCGAGGTCGGCGAGGCCACCGCGCGGCTCTGGGGGCTCTACATGGCCGCCTGCCGGCTCGGCTTCGAGCGCAACGTGGTCCAGCTCCACCAGGTGCTCTGCGTCAAGCTCGGCCCGCAGGGCTCGGCCGGGGTCCCGCTGCGCCCCTGGTGGTCGGGCTAGCACCGGAGCCAGCAGACTGGCGGGGTGGACCTCACCGAGCTGCTGGAGCTGCGCACCTGGCGGGCGTTCGACGTCGACGACGACGGCCGGGTGCTGGCCGGCTGGGACGACTCGGGCTCGGTGCAGCTCCTCGAGCTCGACGGCGGTGAGCGTCGCGTCCTGACCGCGCTGGCCTCGGGCTGCGCCGGGCGCTACCTGCCCGGGGAGCGCCGGGTGGTGGTGGTCCACGACGACGGCGGCGACGAGCGCGCCCAGCTCGCCGTGCTCGACGCCGACCGCACCACCCCGGCCGGGCCGGAGGACCTCACCCCGCTGGTCGGGGACCCCGCGTTCGTCCACGCCCTCGTCGACGTGGCGCCCGGGCGCGTCGTCTACCGCACCAACCGCCGCAACGGCACCGACTTCGACGTCGTGGTGCGCGACGTCGCCAGCGGGGTCGAGGAGGTCGTCTACGACGGCGGCGGCAACGTCAGCGAGGTGGCGTGGTCCCCGGACGGCCGCTACCTGCTGCTCGCCCTCGTCGGGCGGGCCGCGATGTCGGCGCAGCTGGTGCTGGTCGACTCCCTGGCCACCACCCGCGACGCCCGCGTCGTCGCCCTGACCGAGCCCGACGAGCACGCCCGCTTCGAGACGCTGCGGTGGCTGCCGGACTCCGAGCACGTGGTGCTGACCACCGACCGCGGCCGCGACACCACCGAGGTGGCGCTGCTCGACGTCACCTCCGGCGCGCTCGAGCCGCTGGTGACCGACGACCGCCACGACCTCACGGGCTGGCCGTCCCCCGACGGGCGCACGCTGCTGGTGGAGACGAACGACGACGGGTGGAGCCGGCTCGCGCTGCACCGGCTGGACGAGCCGGGTGACCCCGTGCCCGTGGCGCTCCCGGCGCGCGGCGTCGTCGGGTACCCCGTCCCGGACCCGGTGTTCTCCCCCGGCTCCGCGCACGCGGCGATCTCCTGGACCGCCCCCGGGGTGCCGCTGGACGTGGCCCTGCTCGACGTGGCCACCGGCACCGTCACGGCCCTGACGTCCTCCGCGCCGGACGCCGCGCTCGTCTCCCCCACCTCGCACCGCGTCCCGGCCCACGACGGCGAGGCCGTGCCCTGCTACCGCTACGACCCACCGACCGCCACCGCGCTGGCCGGCTCGTCGGTCACCGTCGTCCACGGTGGACCGGAGGGGCAGAGCCGGCCCACGTTCAACCCCGTGCTGCAGGCGCTCGTGGCGGCCGGGCACACCGTGCTGGTGCCGAACGTGCGCGGCTCCGTCGGCTTCGGCAAGCGGTGGTACTCCCTCGACGACGTGGCGCTGCGGATGGACTCGGTGCGCGACCTCGCCTCGCTGCACGAGTGGCTGCCGACCGTGGGGCTCGACCCGGCCCGGGCCGCGCTGTGGGGCGGCTCCTACGGCGGGTACATGGTGCTGGCCGGGGTGGCGTTCCAGCCGGAGCGGTGGGCCGCCGGGGTCGACATCGTGGGCATGAGCTCGCTGGTGACGTTCCTGGAGAACACCTCCGACTACCGCCGCGCCGCCCGGGAGCGCGAGTACGGCAGCCTCGCCCACGACCGTGCGCTGCTCACCGAGCTCTCCCCGCTCACCCGCGTCGAGGACGTGCGGGCCCCGCTCGTGGTCATCCACGGCGCCAACGACCCCCGGGTGCCCCTCGGCGAGGCCGAGCAGCTGCACGCCGCGCTGACGTCGCGCGGCGTGGAGTGCGAGCTGCTGGTCTACCCCGACGAGGGGCACGGGCTCGCGAAGCGCGCCAACAAGGCCGACGCCTACCCCCGCGCCCTCGCCTTCCTGGCCCGCCACCTCGCGGCCTGAGGCCGTCCGGGGGCGTCTGCAAGTACCCCCAGGAAGCCTGCGACGGGTCTGCAACCGCCACCGGGAGCGGCGATGCGCGATGCTGGGGCGGTGAGCGAGCCGCAGCGGTCCACCCTGTCCAGCACCGACGGCCTCGAGCTGGCGGTCTTCCAGTGGCGCCCCGAGGGCCCGGTGCGCGGGGTGGTGCAGCTCAGCCACGGGATGGGTGAGCACCTGCTGCGCTACGCCCCGCTCGCCGAGGCGCTCGTCGCGGACGGCTTCGTCGTCGTCGGGCAGGACCACCGCGGGCACGGCGCGTCGATGCGCGGCGAGCCCGGCGCGATCGGGGCGGACGGGTGGCGGCTGCTCGTCGACGACGTCGGCCTGCTCGTCGCCCGCAACCGCGCCGCGCACCCGGGGGTGCCGCTGGTGCTGCTCGGGCACTCGATGGGCTCGTTCGCGGTCCAGCAGTGGCTGGTGGACCACAGCCGCGAGGTCGACGCCGCCGTGCTCACCGGCACCGCGGCCATCGACCCGCTGGGCGCGACGATGGACTTCGACGCCCCGCTGGACCTCTCGGCGTTCAACGCGCCGTTCGAGCCCGCGCGCACCGAGTACGACTGGCTCTCCCGCGACGAGGCGCAGGTCGACGCGTACGTCGCGGACCCGCTGTGCGGCTTCGGCCTGGACGCCGACGCGTCCCGGGCCATGTTCGCCGGCGCGGCGCCGCTGGCCGACCCGGAGCGCCTCGCCGGGATGCGGACCGACCTGCCGCTGTACTACGCGGTGGGCGACGCCGACCCGGTGAACGGGCAGCTGGCGCTGCTCACCCTGCTGCTCGAGCGCTACGCCGCCGCGGGGCTGACCGACGTGACGGGGCACGTCTACCCCGGCGCCCGGCACGAGGTGTTCAACGAGACCAACCGCGACGAGGTGGTCGACGACCTGCGCGCCTGGTTGGACCGGGTGGCGCCCCGGGCCTAGTAGGCGTCGCCGGTGCGCCAGGCCAACTCCTGCAGGAGCAGGCCGTTGCCGTCGGGGTCCGCCAGCGCGGCGCTGCGGACGCCACCGCCGTGGTCGACGACCTCGCCCACCGTGACGCCGCGGCCGAGGAGCTCGGCGCGGGCGGCGTCGAGGTCGGCCACCACCAGGTGCAGGGCGCGGGCCGATCCGGGCTCCCCCCGGTAGGCGTCGAGCCCGGTGCCGAACCCGACCGAGCAGCCCGACCCGGGTGGGGTGAGCTGCACGATGCGCACGCCCTCGGCCGGGCTGGCGTCGACGTCGACGGTGAAGCCCAGCCCGTCGGCGTAGAAGGCCTTGGCCCGGTCCACGTCGCTGACGGGGACGGGCACCAGCTCGAGCTTCATGTCCACCGGGGCTCCTCGCTGCGGGTCGGCTCGGTCAGCGCTGGTCGAGGGGGGTGGCGCCGAGCTGGGTGCGCAGCAGCTCCAGGGCCACCTCCTCGGGGTCCTGCCGCGGGGCGGTGCCGGGCTCTTCGTCCTGCGCGGCCTCGGCGAGCATCGCCTCCTCGTCGTCGGCCTCGGTGCGCTGGGCGCTCTCGACGATCGTGGGGCCGTCGCGGGGCACCTCGTGCTCGGCGGGCGGCTCGTGCGGGTCCGGCCCGTCCGTTGCGGCGCTCGCCGGGGAGGGCGCCGGGTCGGCGGGCGGGCGCTGCCCGCGGCGGGTGTAGCGCGGCGCCGGTTCGGACGCCCCGTCACCGCCGGAGGCGCGGGCGGCGTCGCGGGCGC
>NZ_BAAGQZ010000036.1:0-108623 GCF_054783215.1 Rhodococcus aerolatus
GCCACCGCCCGGGCCACCGCAGCGGCCACCGCGTCGAGCGCGGCGTCGGCCTCGCGCAGCTGCGCGGCGGTGCGGGCCAGGGCGGCGGCGACCCCGCCGGCCAGCACCTCCTCCAGCAGCGGCAGCACCTCGTGGCGCAGCCGCACCCGGGTGAAGGCGGGGTCGTCGTTGTGCGGGTCGTGCCACGGGTCGAGGCCCAGCTCGGCGCAGGCCGCGGCGGTGTCGGCGCGGCGCACGCCCAGCAGCGGGCGGCCCCAGGGCGGGTCCCACGCGCGCATCCCGGCCAGCGAGCGGGCCCCGGAGCCGCGGCCCAGCCCCAGCAGCACCGTCTCGGCCTGGTCGTCGAGGGTGTGCCCGAGCAGCACCGGACCGTCGGCCGCCCCGCGCAGGGCTGCCCGCCGGGCGCGTCGGGCCGCGGCCTCGGGCCCGCCCGGTCCGGTCACCGCCACGGTGAGCACCCGGGCCTGCGCGCACCCCATCGTCCGCGCGGTGGCGGCGGCCCGGTCGGCGACCGCGGCCGAGCCCGGCTGCAGCGCGTGGTCGACGACCAGCGCCGTCACCGGCCCCGCCTCGGCGACCGCGGCGGCGGTCAGCGCGAGCGAGTCGGCCCCGCCGGAGCAGGCCACCGCGACCGGGCCGGGGCCGTGCTCGGCGCACCAGGCCCGCACCGCGCGCCGCACCGCGGCCAGCCCGCCCGGGTCGGCCACGGCTCAGCCGTGCACCCGGGCGACCCAGCGGGCGGGGTCGACGACGTCGGCCTCGGTGGGCAGGGTCTCCGGGGAGGTCCACACCGCGTTGAACCCGGCCATGCCGACCTGGTCGACGACGGCGTCGACGAAGCGCTTGCCCCGCTCGTACTGCGCGATCTTGGTGTCGACGCCGAGCAGGGCGCGCAACACCCGCTGCAGCGGGTTGGTCGGCCGGCGGCGGCGCTGGTCGAACCGGGCCCGGATGCGGGCCACCGAGGGCACGACGGCGGGCCCGACGGCGTCCATGACGTGGTCGGCGTGGCCCTCGAGCAGGGTGCCCAGGGCGAGCAGCCGGTCCAGCGCCTCCTGCTGCGGCGGCGCCTGCAGCGCACGGAGCACCCCCACCACGGAGTCCGGCCGGCGGCCCTCGCGGAGCAGCCCGCCGATGCGCCCGGCCAGCTCGGGGCCGCTGAGGTCCATCCCCGCGGTCAGCGTGCCCACCGTGTCGGCCATGTACCCCGTCAGCCAGCTGCTGGCGGTGAACTGCACCCGGTGGGTCACCTCGTGCAGGCAGACCCACAGCCGGAAGTCGGTCGGGTCCACCCGCAGCGTCCGCTCCACCGCGACGACGTTGGGGGCGACGAGGAGCAGCGTGCCGCCCTCGCCGGTGAACGGGTCGAACTGCCCGAGGATGGCCCCGGAGAGGTAGGCCAGCAGCGGGCCGGTCTGCGCCGCGGCGACCCGGCCGGACACCCCGGGGCCGCGTCCGCCGGCGACCTTCGCGGTGCCCGTCATGCGGCCCATGGAGTCGGCGGCCGCGGCGACCCAGCGGGGCCGGTCCACGACCAGCGCCTCGGGCACGGCGAGCCCGTCGGCCAGCCCGGTGACCTCGCGGACGGGCGCCTCCGCGCGCACCGCGACGTCGGCGAGCTCGGCCACCACCGCGGTGGCCTCGGCGTCGGTGGTGGTCGGACCGGGGCGGGCGAGGCGGCCCCCGATGCGGCCGGCGAGGTCCCAGTCCACGACCACCGGCTGGCGGCGGGGGGCACCGCCGGACCGGCGGGCGGGGGTGCTCACCGGCACCCGCAGCCGCGCAGCGCGGCGGCCAGCGCGTCGAGGGCGGGGCGCGCCCCGTCGACCCCGGTGGACATGAGCGCGAAGGTCAGGAGCCGGCCGTCGACGTCGGTGACGGTGCCCGCGAGGCTGTTCACCCCCGTCAGGGTGCCCGTCTTCGCCCGGACCCACCCGGCGCCGGCCGCGGGGAACCGGTCGGCGAGGGTCCCCGAGGCCGCCGCGACGGGCAGGAACGACACCAGGTCGGCCAGCGCGGGGTCCCCCGGGCCGGCCGCGGCGGTGACGATCGCGTCGAGCACGCGCGGCGGCACCCGGTCGCGCACCGAGAGCCCGCTGGTGTCGGCGAGGGTGACCCCGGTGGGGTCGATCCCGTGCTCGCGCAGGGTGTCCAGCACGGCGGTGGTGGCGCCGGTGAAGGACGCCGGCTGGGCGCGGGCGACGGCGACCTCGCGGCCGACGGCCTCGGCGAGCACGTTGTCCGAGTCCCGCACCAGCTGATCGAGCCGGGTCACCAGCGGGGCCGAGCGCACCTCGCCGAGCAGCGCGGCGCCCGCCGGGGCGGTGCCGGTGGCGGCCACGTCGGGCGCGGCGCCGAGCCGGGAGGCCAGCGCGCGGCCCACGTCCAGGGCGGGGGTGGCTGAGCGTGCCGAGTCGCCCCCGGCCGGGTCCTCGCGGGCCGCGTCGAGCATCACCGGCTCCATGGGTGCGATGTAGCCGCCGGCGACGTCGGCGTCGAACCAGCCGTCCGCCTCGGTGGGCCCCGACCACGCGGAGGTGTCGACGAGCACGGAGGTGACCGGCGGCGCCTGCGGGCCCCGGGCGGCGCGCACCGCGGCGACGAGGTCGTCGAGGCGGGGGGCGCCGTCGTAGCTGCCCGGGGTGCCCGCGGGCTCCCCGGTGAGGGTGACGTCACCCCCGCCGACCAGCACCACCTGGCCCGGGTCGGCGCCGGCCACCACGCGGGTGGCGACGGTGTGGTCGACGGGCAGGGTCCACAGCGCGGCCGCCACGGTGAGCAGCTTGGCCGTCGAGGCCGGGGTCTGCGGCACGTCGGGGGCGCGGGACCACAGCACCTGCCCGGTGGCGGCGTCGGCGACCTGCCCGGAGAGCTCGCCCAGCGCGGGCGAGGCGGCCAGCGGGTCGAGCACCCCGGCCAGCGCGGCGGGGGCGGGGACGGGCGCGGCGGCGGGCAGCTCGGGCAGCACCGGGGCCGGGGTGAGCGGGGCCGGCGGCGGGCTCGTGGTCGGTGTCGGCGTGACGAGGGCGGTGACCCCGCCGCCGCGACCGGCGACGGCGAGGCCGGCCACCGCCCCGGCGGCGACGAGCACCACGACGAGGACGACGAGCAGCAGCCGGCCGGGCAGGCTGGACGGCAGCGACAGCCGCCGGGTGACCCCTCGGCCCAGCACGCGCGTCCTCCCGTCGTCGGACCTCCCGCACGGGTGCGGGCGCCTCGTGGTCCACACTAGGTGCCAGGATCGACCCGACAGCGCCCGTCGCGTCCTCCCCCGGTCCGCCGGCGGGGCCGCGGGGCCCGGACCGAGCAGATGAGGCACGCGTGGACTTCGACGTCACCATCGAGATCCCCAAGGGGAGCCGCAACAAGTACGAGGTGGACCACGAGACGGGGCGGCTGCGGCTCGACCGCACCCTGTTCACGGCCACCCAGTACCCGGCCGACTACGGGTTCATCGACCACACCCTGGGCGAGGACGAGGACCCCCTCGACGCCCTGGTGCTGCTGCCGGAGCCGACCTTTCCCGGGTGCCTGATCAAGGCGCGCGCCGTCGCCATGTTCCGCATGACCGACGAGAAGGGCGGCGACGACAAGGTCCTGTGCGTGCCGGCCGGGGACGCCCGCCAGGAGCACATCCAGGACATCGGTGACATCCCCGAGTACACGCTGCTCGAGATCAAGCACTTCTTCGAGGTCTACAAGGCGCTGGAGCCCGGCAAGAGCGTCGAGGGCGCCGAGTGGGTCGACCGGGCCGCCGCCGAGGCCGAGATCCAGCAGTCCTTCGAGCGCGCCAAGGGCACGTCCTACGAGCACGGCCACTAGCCGGCACGCACCCCGCCGGACCCCGGCCACGACGACGCCCCCACCTCCGCGGAGGTGGGGGCGTCGTCGTGCGCGGGTGGCTCAGGCCTCGTGCCGACCCGCCCCGACCTGGGGGGCGACCCGGTCGGCCTCGTGCCCGCCGTGCCCGGGCTCGCCCACCGGGGCGTCCGCCGAGCGGGCGGTGGCCGCGGGCAGGTCGGCCGAGACGGGGCTGAGTCGCTGGTCCTCGGGCCGCTGGTCGGCCGGCCCCTGGTCGTCACCCTGACCGCCGGCCCGGGCGCTCGCGTCGGCCTCGTCCTGGGCGGCGCCGATGCCGGACATGGTCCGCAGCGGCACCTCCTTGAAGAACGCCACCAGCACGATGGCCACCAGCAGCAGCGCCGCGGCGGAGAGGAACACCACGTTCATGGCGTCGGTGAAGCCGGCCTTGAACGGCGCGGCCAGCACCGGGTCGAGCCGCTGGATGAACGAGGTGTCGTTGAGCACCCCGCTCGCCGCCCCGCTGCCGCCCGACGTGATGGCGGTGGCGATCTGCTGGTCGGCCTGCGAGCCCGCCCCGCCGGCCGCGGCGCGCAGCGTCTGCACGAAGGCCGGGTCCTGGCTCGAGCTGCCGATCGCCGTGGCGATCTTGCCGGTGAGCTGGGAGAACAGGATCGACAGGAACACCGCGACGCCGAGCGTCCCGCCCATCTGCCGGAAGAACGTGGCCGAGGCGGTGGAGACGCCCATGTCCCGCGGCGGCATCGCGTTCTGGATGGCCAGCGTGAGCGGCTGCATGATGTTGCCCAGCCCGAGCCCGAGCAGCGCCATGACGAGCATCAGCTGCCACAGCGGGGTCGTCGAGGTCAGGAAGTACAGCAGCG
Source organism: Rhodococcus aerolatus (assembly GCF_054783215.1). Classification (NCBI taxonomy): domain Bacteria; kingdom Bacillati; phylum Actinomycetota; class Actinomycetes; order Mycobacteriales; family Nocardiaceae; genus Rhodococcus; species Rhodococcus aerolatus. Next base: position 4,686 of record NZ_BAAGQZ010000036.1, read on the forward strand.
ACGTGGCGGCCGTCATGAGCACGGTGCCGACGACCGGGAAGATCCGGTAGTGCCCCGTCCGGGAGATCAGCTGCCCGGAGACGATGGAGGACAGCATGAGCCCGCCGACCAGCGGCAGCGTCTGGAAGCCGGCGATGGTCGGGGTCGAGCCCTTGACCACCTGCAGGTACTGCGGCAGCAGCGAGATCGAGCCGAACATGGCCGCGCCGGTGATGACGCTGATGCCGATGCCGACGGCGAAGGTCCCGTTGCGGAAGAAGCGGATCGGGATGAGCGCGGCGTCGCCGATGCGGCGCTCGACGAGGATGAACGCGGCGATGCCGACCGCGCCGATGGCGTAGAGCAGCACCGACCGGCCCGAGCCCCAGCCCCACTCGCGGCCCTGCTCGGCGACGATGAGCAGCGGGACGACGCCGACCGCGAGAGCCAGTGCGCCCCACCAGTCGATGGTGGTCGCGCGGCCGTTGCGCGGCAGGTTCAGCACGCGCCAGACGACGACGAGCGCGGCGATGCCGATGGGCACGTTGATGTAGAAGACCCAGCGCCAGCCGGTCACGCCCAGGATGGACGACTGCCCGGCGAGCAGCCCGCCGAGCACGGGGCCCAGGACGGACGAGGTGCCGAACACGGCGAGGAAGTAGCCCTGGTACTTGGCGCGCTCCCGCGGCGGGACGATGTCGCCGATGATGGTGAGCGCCAACGAGAACAGGCCCCCGGCGCCGAGGCCCTGGAACGCGCGGAACGCGGCCAGCTCGTACATCGAGGTGGCGAGGCCGCAGAGCATCGACCCGGCCACGAAGATCGAGATGGCGGCCATGAAGAACGGCTTGCGGCCGTAGAGGTCGGAGAGCTTGCCGTACAGCGGCGTCGAGATGGTGGCGGTGATGAGGTAGGCGGTGGTGACCCAGGCCTGCACCGAGAACCCGTTCAGGTCGTCGGCGATGGTGCGGATCGCGGTGGAGACGATGGTCTGGTCCAGCGCCGCGAGGAACATGCCCATCATCAGGCCGGACATGATCGTCAGGATCTGCTTGTGGGTGAACGTCCCCACCACGGGGGACGGGGTGGGCGCGGGGGCCGCGGTGGCGGTGTCCCCCGGGCCCGGACGGGTGGCGGTCATGACTCTCCCTGGGTCTCGCCCGGGCCGGTGAGCAGCGGGCGGGCGTGGTCGAACTCGGTGGTGAACCGGTGCAGCAGGTGGACGAGGGTCCGGCGCTCGTCGAGCGTCCAGTCCCGGACGACCTGGCCGACGGCGGCGTTGCGGCGCGCCCGCGCCGCGCGGGCGTGGGCGGAGCCGGCCGGGGTGGCGGCGACCAGGGTGGCCCGGCCGTCCGCGGGGTCGGCGGTCCGCTCGGCCAGGCCGCGCTCGACGAGCGCGGCCACGTGGCGGCTGATGGTGGACGGGTCGGAGTGCAGCGCCTCCGCGAGCGCCGACGACCGCTGCGGGCCGTCGCAGTGCACGCGGAACAGCACGCCCCACGCCGCCCGCTCGAGGCCGTCGCCCTGGCCGTGCCCGGCCTGGGCGGCGGTGCGCTCGACCAGCTTGACCAGCCGGACGAGCTCGGTGCCGAGCTCGTCGGCCAGCGGCTCCTCGGCACTCCCCCCGGCCTGCTCGGGGGCCTGCTGCGCGGCCGTGCCGGTGTCGACGGACACGGGCGCCTCCTTTACTTCCGCATTGCGTGGTCCACGCAACTAGGTGCGCGGCGCAAGGATGCACCCGTTGCATGGTGCACGCAAGCCGCGGGTGACGGAGGTCTCGGACGCGCCCGCGTCAGCGGGGCAGGACCTCGCGGAGCACGGCGCGGGTCTCCATGCCGGTCACCCCGGGCAGCCGACGCAGCACGTTGACCACGTCGTAGAGCTCCTTGGTGGAGGAGTGGTGCACCCGCACCTGGTAGTCCCAGGGCCCGGCCAGGTCGAGCACCTCCACCACGCCCCGCACCGCGACGAGGTCCTTCTCCAGCACCGTGTGGTCGAGGTCGGTCGCGGTGCGCAGGAGCAGCAGCGCCACCGAGGCCGGGCCGGTCAGCGACGGCTCGAGGACGGCCCGGTAGCCGCGCACCCAGTGGTCGGCCTCGAGCCGGCGCACCCGCTGGGCGACGGCGTTCGCGGACAGGCCCACCTCGTCGCCGATCTCGCGCCAGGAGGCGCGGGCGTTCCGCACGAGCAGACGGAGGATCCGCTCGTCCACGGGGTCGGGACGACGGATGCTCATCGGTGACCTCCCACGCGGACATGGTCGCAGAGCCCCGGTGGTGTTCTGCCCACCGTGACCCGCTCGACGACGGCCCCCGCGGCCCGCCCCGGCCCCCTGCCCTCCCCCACCTGGCTCTCCCCTGCGCTCGCGCTGCTCGCCCCGGCCGTCCCCGCGCTGGCGCTGCTCGCGACGACCGCCTCCTGGGGGGCGACCTTCCCGATGCTGCACGGGGTGGTCACCCGGCTGCCCGTCGCGGACTTCCTCGCCGTGCGCTTCCTGCTCGCCGCCGTGGTGCTCACCGTCGTCGTGCCGCGCGCGGTCGGCCGGCTCAGCGCCGCCGAGCGCCGCCACGCGGTGCTGCTGGGCCTGGTCTACGGCGCCGCGCAGCTGCTGCAGACCGCCGGCCTGCAGCACACGTCGGCGTCGGTGTCGGGCTTCGTCACCGGGTCCTACGTGGTGATGACCCCGGTGCTGGCCACCCTGCTGCTGCGCCGGCCGGTGCGCCGCGCGGTGTGGGTCGCCACCGGGGTCGCCACCGTGGGGCTGGGAGTGCTCTCGCTGCAGGGCTTCTCGCTCGGTACCGGCGAGGCGGTGACGCTGCTCGGCGCGCTCTGCTACGCGCTGCACGTCGTGGGCCTGGGGGCGTGGTCGCGGCCGGGCTCCGCGCTGGGCTCGACGGTGGTGCAGCTGTGGGTGCTCACCGCGGTGTGCGCCGTCGGCGCGGTGCCCGGCGGGGTCACGGTGCCCACCCGCGGCGACGACTGGGCCGTGCTGGTGTTCATGGCCCTCGTCGCCGGGGCGGGGGCGCTGCTGGTGCAGACCTGGGCGCAGGCCCGCCTCGCCCCGGAGCGCGCCGCGGTCGTGATGACCTCGGAGCCGGTGTGGGCGGCGGGGTTCGCCGTGGCCGTGGGGGGCGAGACGCTGGGTCCGCGCGTCGCGGTCGGCGGGGCGCTGGTGCTCGCGGCGATGCTGCTCGCCGAGGCCGGCCCGCGGCGACGGCCCCGGTCAGCGACCGGTGAAGGTGGGCTCGCGCTGGGCGAAGACGGCGGTCATGGCCTCGGTGAGGTCCTCGGAGGCGAGGAAGGCCGCGTTCCAGGCCGCGACGTAGCGCAGCCCGGCCTGCACCCGGCCGGCCCGCTCGGCGTCCAGCACGTCCTTGATGCCGTGCACCACCAGCGGGGGGTTCCGCGCGATCTCGCCCGCGACCTGGTGGGCGTGGGCCAGCACGGCCGCGGCGTCGGGCAGCACGTCGTTGACCAGCCCGATCCGCTCGGCCCGCGCGGCGTCGACGTCGCGGCCGGTGAGCGCCAGCTCGCGCAGGTGGCCGTCGCCGATGATGGCGGGCAGCCGCTGCAGCGTGCCCATGTCGGCGACGATGGCGACCTTGACCTCGCGGATGGAGAAGGTGGCGTCGGCGCTGGCGAAGCGGACGTCGCAGGCGGAGATGATGTCGATGCCCCCGCCGATGCAGCGGCCCTGCACCGCGGCGACGACGGGCTTGCGGCAGTCGGCGATCGCGGTGCCCGCGCGCTGCATGTCCTTGACGTGGTCCAGGAACGCGGTGCGCGGCGCGGCCAGCCCGCCGCCGCCCTCGTCGCTGCCGGCCATCACGGGGCCCAGCACCCCGCCCATGCCGGCGAGGTCCAGGCCGTAGGTGAAGTTGCGGCCCTGCCCGGCGAGCACCACCGCGCGCACGGCGGGGTCGCGGTCGAGGGCGGCGAACAGCTCGGGGACCTCGGACCAGAAGTCGGGGCCCATGGCGTTGTTCTTCCCGGGGCCCACCATGGTCACCTGCACGACGCCGTCGTCGCCGACGTGCTCCGCGGTGACCGACACCCAGCTGCGCTGGCCCCACTGCTCACCCATGGCCGGTCACGGTAGCGGCCCGGACGCGTAGTCGTACCCATGTGCGCCACCCCACCCGGCGACCAGGGTGGACCCCATGAGCAGCGCACCCACCCCCCAGTCCTCCGCCACCGCCGCCTTCTACGCGCAGGCCGCCATCGCCTTCGGGGTCAGCCTCGCCGGGGCCGTCGTCGGCATCGCCTACCTGCCCATCGACACCTGGCAGCGGGCCTTCCTCGCCATGACGCTCCTGTTCGTCGTGACCAGCGCCTTCACCCTCGCCAAGGTGGTGCGCGACCGCCAGGAGGTGGCCACCGTCCGGGTCCGCGTCGACGAGGCCCGCATGGAGAAGCTCATCGCCGAGCACGACCCGTTCTCCGTCTCCGGCTGAGCCCACCACCCCCGGGGGTCCCGGCCGCCGGGCGACGAGCGCCCCGAGGCCCGGCCGGACCCCCGGCTCGTCCCCTGACCGACCCGGCCCCACCTGGACAAGACCGCGAACCTGCGGGACCGTGTACACATGTTCGCCGAATTGACACCCACAGGCGGTGTGACCAGGATCATGCGATCCTGCACGCACGCCCACCGGGGGCGCAGGGCCCGACGAGAGGTGTCATGACCGTGGCCAGGACGAGGACAGACTTCACCCGGACAGGCCTGGCCATGGCGGCAGGCATGACCGCCGCCGCCGTCGGCGCGACGGTCATGGAGACCCGGCGCCGCCTCAAGGAGAGCGACGACAAGACCGAGGCGCTGACCCCGGACGTCGACCTCGTCCGCGGCGCCTTCGCCAAGATGACCAGCCCGCTGCTGCCCGACGACTACCTCACGCTGATCAACCCGCTGTGGTCCAAGCGCGAGCTGCGCGGCAAGGTCGTCAAGGTCTCCAAGGAGACCGACACCGCGGCCACCCTCGTCATCAAGCCGGGCTGGGGCTGGTCGTTCGACTACCAGGCCGGCCAGTACGTCGGCATCGCCACCATGGTCACCGGCAAGTGGCACTGGCGGTCGTACTCGCTGACCTCCGCGCCCAAGCACGACCAGGGCCACATCTCGATCACCGTCAAGGCCACCCCCGAGGGCTTCATCAGCAAGCACCTCGTCGACGGCCTCGAGACCGGCACCGTGGTGCGGCTGCAGGCCCCCGCCGGGGACTTCCACCTGCCGGACCCGCCGCCGGACAAGGTCCTCTTCATCACCGCGGGCAGCGGCGTCACCCCCGTGATGGGGATGCTGCGGACGATGGCCCGGCGCGACACCTTCACCGACGTCGTGCTGGTGCACTCGGCCCCGGAGGAGTCCGACGAGCTGTTCCGTGACGAGCTGCACACGCTCTCCGACTCGCAGAGCGGCTTCACCCTGCACGAGCACATGACCAAGAAGGACGGCCACCTCGAGCTCTCGAAGCTCGACGACCTGGTGCCCGACTGGCGCGAGCGGCAGGTGTGGGCCTGCGGGCCGAACGCGCTGCTCGACGCGGCCGAGGAGCACTGGGAGCAGGCCGGCCTCGAGGACTCCCTGCACATGGAGCGCTTCACCGTCGAGCTCGCCGGCGACGGGGGCGAGGGGGGCACCGTCTCGTTCTCCGCCAGCGGCAAGGAGATCGAGATCGACGGCGCCACCACCATCCTCGACGCCGGTGAGGAGGTCGGCGTGCAGCTGCCCTTCGGCTGCCGCATGGGCATCTGCCAGTCCTGCGTCGTCGAGCTCGCCGAGGGCACCACGCGCGACCTGCGCAACGGCGAGGAGCACAAGGCGGGCGACCGCATCCAGACCTGCGTCAGCACCGCCGCCGGTGACTGCACGCTGCGCTACTGACCCCAGACCCCGACCAGCACCAGCACCGCACGACCACCGACCGGCACCACCGAGCACACCCAGGAGGCCCCGTGGCCATCACGAACATCAAGGAGTTCGCGCACCTCACCGACGAGGACGTCGAGGCGATCGGCCGTGAGCTGGACGCCCTGCGCACCGAGATCGAGGAGGCGCGCGGCGACCGCGACGCCAAGTACATCCGCCGCTCCATCCAGCTGCAGCGCACGCTGGTCGCGGCGGGCCGCATCACCCTGTTCGGCTCCAAGTACAAGCCGGCGTGGGTGGCGGGCACCGTCATGCTCGGCCTGGCCAAGATCATCGAGAACATGGAGCTGGGCCACAACGTCATCCACGGCCAGTGGGACTGGATGAACGACCCGGAGATCCACTCCACGACGTGGGAGTGGGACACCACCTGCCCGTCGGCGCACTGGAAGCACTCGCACAACTACGTGCACCACAAGTACACCAACGTCGTCGGCAAGGACAACGACGTGGGCTACGGCATCCTGCGCATGACCCGCGACCAGAAGTGGAACCCGGTCAACCTGGGCCAGCCGGTCTACAACGCGCTGCTGGCCATGCTGTTCCAGTACGGCGTCGCGCTGCACGACCTCGAGATCGAGAAGATCCGCAAGCGCCAGAAGCCGCTCAAGGTGACCTGGAAGCAGCTCAAGGAGGTCGGCACCAAGGTCGGCAAGCAGACCGGCAAGGACTACGTGATCTTCCCGCTGCTCACCGGGCCCGCGTGGAAGCACACCCTGGCCGCCAACGCCGCCGCCAACCTGATGCGCAACCTGTGGGCCTACGGGGTCATCTTCTGCGGCCACTTCCCCGACGGGGCTGAGAAGTTCACCCTCGCCGAGCTGGAGAACGAGACCCCGCAGGAGTGGTACCTGCGCCAGATGCTCGGCTCGGCCAACTTCAACGCCGGCCCGCTCATGGCCTTCATGTCCGGCAACCTCTGCTACCAGATCGAGCACCACCTGTTCCCGGACCTGCCCAGCAACCGCTACGCCGAGATGAGCGAGCGGGTCGAGGCCCTCTGCGACAAGTACCAGCTGCCCTACACCACGGGGTCGCTGGCCGAGCAGTACGGCAAGACGCTGCGCACCATCTGGAAGCTGTCGCTGCCCAACAAGTTCCTGTCCGCCGACTCCGACGACGCGCCGGAGACGGCCTCGGAGAAGGTCGGTCTGCGCAAGCTCAAGCACCTCAAGACCCGGGTCGCGCACCGCGTGGCCTGACGGTCCCCGCACCACGGCGCCCGCTCCCCCACCCCGGGGGGCGGGCGCCGCGCTGCGTCCGGGTCAGCGGGCGACGGGACGGGTGGGGGCGCCGGCGACGAGGTCACGCGCGCGGTTCCACCGCGCCTCGTAGGCGGGCCCGAACCGTCGCCGTGCGCGGGCCATCCGCCGTGGCCGCGCCGCGTAGCGCCGCCGCGCCCACCACGAGTCGGGCTTGGCCAGCCGGCACGCGCCGACGAGCCCGGCGATGCTCACCAGCCCCACCACCGCGGTGACCACCTTGCCCTTGAGCAGGCACACCGCCGAGAACCCCAGCGAGACGGCGAGCGCGGCCACCGACGCCCACCACTCCCCGCTGCCGAACCGGCCGACCACCAGGGTGCTGCCGGTGGCGAGCAGCAGCGTGGTCACCAGCAGCACGAACACGGCGTCGACCGAGGCGCGGCCGCTCTCCGTCCAGTACACGTCGTCGAGGTGCACCCAGAGCGCGAACTCGTCGAACGTCAGGCCCATGCCGATGCCGAACAGGACGGCCGCGACGTCGAGCCCCGCGCCCACGGGGGTCGAGGCGATCGTGACGATCCCGGTGGCCGCCATGGTGACGATGCCGAACACCTGGTGGTGGACGTGGACCCCGCCGATCGTGATGTCCCCGATGAGTCCCCGGCCCTCCTCGGCCGCCGGCGGGGCGTCCCCGACCCGCTCGCCGCGCGCCCGGATCACCCGGGTGACGGTGCGGGTGACGACGAACGTGACGAGCACGGCGGCGAAGAGCCACACCACCGGCAGCAGGACGGTGCTGCCGCCGCCGACGTCGAGGTCGACGTCCGCCTGCGCCGCAGCCGGGCTCACCGCGCGCCGGGCCGGACGAACGGGAAGGCCAGGGTGGAGCGGATCGCGCCGCCGGTGAGCATCATGACGACCCGGTCGACGCCGATGCCGAGCCCGCCCGTGGGCGGCATGGCGTACTCCAGCGCCGTCAGGAACGCCTCGTCCACCTGCATGGCCTCGGGGTCGCCCGCCGCGGCCTTGAGGGACTGCTCGGTGAGCCGCTCGCGCTGGTCCACCGGGTCCACCAGCTCGGAGTAGGCCGTGCCCAGCTCGGCGCCGAACGCGACGAGGTCCCATCGCTCGCTGAGCCGCGGGTCGCTGCGGTGCACCCGGGTCAGCGGCGAGGTCTCCACCGGGAAGTCGGTGTAGAACGTCGGCGCCTGGGTCTGCCCCTCCACCAGCTCGTCGTAGAGCTCGACCACGGCCTCGCCTGCCGTGGTCTCCGCGGGCAGCGCCACCCCGTGGGCGCGGCACACCGCGCTCACCTCGGCCAGCGTGCTCGACGAGGTGAGCGTGGTGCCGCAGGCGCGACTCACCGCCTCGTGCACCGTGACCACCGGCCACTCGCCGGAGAGGTCGACCTCGCGGACGGTGCCGTCGGGGTCGACCCGGCGGGCCACGGGGCGGCCGTGCACCGCCACCGCCGCCTCGACGACGAGCTCGCGGGTCAGCTCGCGCATCACGTCGTAGTCGGCGTAGGCCTGGTAGGCCTCCAGCGAGGTGAACTCGGGGTTGTGCGTGGCGTCCGCGCCCTCGTTGCGGAAGTTGCGGTTGAGCTCGAACACCTTGCCCATGCCGCCCACGCAGAGCCGCTTGAGGAACAGCTCGGGGGCGATGCGCAGGTAGAGCCGGGTGTCGTAGGCGTTGATGTGGGTGACGAAGGGCCGGGCGTTGGCCCCGCCGTGCACGGCCTGCAGCATCGGCGTCTCGACCTCGCTGAACCCCCGGCGCTGGAACCCCTCCCGCAGCGCGCGGACCGCCGCGGTGCGCTGGGCCAGGGCCAGCGAGGCCTCCGGGTTGACCACGAGGTCGAGGTAGCGCTGGCGCACCCGGGCCTCGGGGTCGGAGAAGCCGGCGTGCACGTCGGGCAGCGGCACCAGGCACTTCGACGCCATCACCCACGACGCCGCCCGCACCGAGAGCTCCCCGGACCGCGAGGCGACGACCTCGCCGGTGACGCTGACGTGGTCGCCGAGGTCGACGGCCCGACGGAACAGCAGCGCCGCGTCCGCGCCGACGTCGGCGCGGGAGACGATGGCCTGCACCCGGTCCTGGCCGTCCTGCAGCACCGCGAAGACCAGCCCGCCGAAGTCGCGCAGCGCGCGCACCCGGCCCGCCACCGACACCTGCTCCCCGGTGCCGGCGTCGGCGGCCAGACCCGCCCAGCGGGCCACGAGCTCGCCCACCGACGTCGTCCGCGGCACCCCCACGGGGTAGGCGGGCATCCCCGCGGCCTGCAGGACGCCCAGCTTCTGCCGGCGCACCCGCTCCTGCTCGCTGAGCCGCCGCGTCGGCCGGGCCCGGTGGCGGGCGGCGCGCTCCTGCGCGGTGACGGCCGCGACGAAGTCCACCTCCTCGCCGTCGACGACCACCCGGCCGGTGCGGGCCGGTGCTGACCCCCCGCCCAGCTCGGGCAGGAAGCCCTCGGCCGACCCGGCGGCGGCGGCCACCCGGGTCAGCGACAGGGACGAGTCGTAGCAGAGGTAGCGCGGGGTCCACCGCGGCAGGTAGCGCTCGTTGGACCGGTACAGGCTCTCCAGCTGCCAGAACCGGGAGGCGAAGGTGAGCACCCGGTTGCCGACGCGGACCAGCGGCCCGGCCCCGACCCGCTCGGCGGCGGAGAAGATGCCCCGGAACATGGCGAAGTTCAGCGACACCCGCCGCACGCCGAGGTCGTCGCAGGCGTGCAGCAGCCCGCTGACGAGGAACTCGGTGATCCCGTTCTCCGAGGTGGGGTCCCGGCGCATCAGGTCCAGCGACAGGCCGTGGGTGCCCCACGGGACGTAGCTCTGCACCCCCCGCAGCCGACCCTCGGCGTCGTGGGCGAGCACGGCCACGCAGCGGCCGTCGGAGCGGTCCCCGACCCGGCTCAGCGCCATGGAGAACCCGCGCTCGGACTCCTCGCCGATCCACCGCTCGGCGACCTCGGCGACCTCGGCCAGCTCGGCGTCGGTCAGGTCCACGTGGCGGGCCACCCGCAGGGTGTACCCGGCCCGGGTGACGCGGTTGACGGCGCGGCGCACCGGCTGCATCGTCGCGCCCTCGAGGGTGAACCCGTCGACATCGACGATGGCCTCGTCGCCCAGCGGCAGCGCCTTGAGCCCCGCCGCGACGTAGGCCTGCGCGCCCTCCTCGCTGGCCGAGAGCACCGCGGGGTACCAGCCGAAGGTGCGGGCCTCGGCCAGCCACGCCTCGATCGCCGGGCCCCACGCCGCGGGGGCGCCGAGCGGGTCGGCGCTGGCCAGGCTGACCGAGGACAGCACCCGGTAGGTGACCGCGGCGTCGCGCCCGGGGGCGAACAGGACCGACTTGTCGTGCCGGGTGGCGAAGTAGCCCAGCGAGTCCCGCTCGCCGTGCTCGACGAGCAGCCGGCGCACGCCGAGCTCGTCGGTCTCGGAGAGGAACTGCTTGGCCCGGGCCGAGCGCAGGAACACGACCAGGGCGGCGATCACCGCGGCGGCCGAGAGCACCCCCACCACGCCGGCCACCCAGCCGTGCCCGCGGTGGCCCACCGTGCCGCCGCCGTCGGTGTCGATGCCGACGACCACCCGCAGCGCCCACCCCAGCCGCTCGCGGCCCCGGGGCAGGGTCCGGGGGAACGCCTCGGTCAGCGCCACCGAGACCACCGCGGAGGCGGCGAGCCCGCCCACGAGCACGGTCAGGGCCGGGAGCCGGGAGGCCCGCTGCAGCCGGGCCGGGTAGACCCGCCGGGCGGAGACCAGGCCCGCGGCCACGACGACCCCGACCACCATGCTGCCCACCGTGGTGACCCGGTCGAACGTGGACAGGTCGACCACCCGGGCGGCGTCGGGGTCGACGACGGTGGCCACGAGCACGCCCACCCCGACGACCACGCCCAACACCTGCAGCACCAGCAGCACGGCCCAGGCCACCCGCAGCCGGCGGCGCAGCGCGCTGGCCAGCAGGATCAGGACGACGAGGTTGAACAGGCTCGCCGAGGACGGCAGGTTGACCACGCCGACCAGGTCGTTCACCGGGCGGGTCCACGGGGCGCGGCGCAGCAGCAGCGCGACGACGGTCCAGGCCGCCGCGAGGGAGACCACGCGGCCCACGAGCATCGCGAACGCCTCCTGGCGCGGCGTCCCCCGCACCCGTCCCGCGGTGGGCGGGACCTGCGGCGCGCGGGAGCCCCGGGGCGACGGGGTGCGCCCCACCGCCGGCTCGTCGGAGGCGCGGTCCGGCCTCGTCGCAGGAGGGGTCGTGGTCATGCTCGGATGCTAGGTCGCCGCGTGCGGCGGGGGCAGCGCCCGACCCGGTCGTGACGGCGACCGAGCCCCCCGGCGGCGGTGCGGCCGCGGATAGACTCCCCGCGACCGGCAGGGCGGACGACGGGGCGGGTGTGACCGAGCAGCGGATCGACGACCTCGCGCGCGCCGCGGGCACGACCGTCCGCAACGTGCGGGTCTACCAGGACCGGGGCCTGCTGCCGCCGCCGCGCAGGCAGGGCCGCACCGGGTGGTACTCCGAGGCCCACCTCGCGCGGCTGCAGCTGATCACCCGGCTGCTCGACCGCGGGTACACCTTCGCCACCATCGGCGAGCTGCTCACCGCCGCCGAGCGCAACCTGCGGGTGGAGGACGTCCTGGGCCTGGAGGACGTGCTGAGCCGGCCGTGGTCCGACGAGACGGCGGGCACGTCGTCGCGGGCCGACCTGCGACGCAGCTTCGGCCCCGAGGCCACCCCGGCGCTGCTCGAGCGGGCCTGCGAGCTGGGCTTCCTGCGCCGCCACGGCAGCCGCTACGCGGTGGCCAGCCCCCGCCTGCTCGCCGCCGCCCGCGACCTGGTGGCCGCCGGGTTCCCGCTGGCCGACGTGCTCGAGCTGGCGGGCTCGGTGCAGCACGACATCACCCGGGTGGCGCACCGCTTCGTCTCCCTGGTGGCCGACCACTACCTGCCCGACGGCGCGGGGCGCGACATCTCCGCCGAGCAGCTGGGCGAGGCCGTCGCGCTCGTGGAGCGGGCCCGGCCGCACGCCTCGGCGGTGGTGCACGCGATCTTCGCCCGCGCGATGGAGAAGGAGATCGACGAGGCCTTCGACACCGTGGCCCGCCGCTTCACCTCAGCCCACCGCGACGGGGCCCACCGCGACGGGGCGGCCGGGGACGGGACCGGGGAGCGGTCCTAGCGGGCGAGGCCGGACAGCGCGGCGGCCTCCGGGGCCTGCGCCTGCGACCCGACGACGGTGGTCAGCGCGCCGACCTGGGTGTTGAGCAGCTCCATCGACGCCTGCATCGCGTTGAGCCGGTCGTCGTTCATGGCCTTGAGCTCGGCGAGCACCTGGCCGAGCAGCTGGTTGGTGGTGGCGAGCTGCTCGTTGGTCGTCTGCAGCTGGCTCTTCAGGGCACCGATCCCCGACACGTCGAGACCCATGGCGTCACACCTCTCAGCGGGGGCCGACCGCTCCGTCGACCGCGTGAGCCCGGACGCTAGGCTGAGACCTGCACCACGTCAACACGAAATGACACGGTCGCCGATGATCACGTCCGGCCGCCCGCGACGCCCCCGGTGGGGAGCCAACCGCACGGGTGGGCGCGGCGCACCTCGGCCCGGCCCGGACCAGGAGCCCACCATGAGGTCACCCGCCACCACCCGCGAGCGCGTCGCCGTCGCCGGCACCGGGCTCGCCGCCGTCGGCGTGGCCGCCGCGCTGCGGGCACGCCACCACGCCGCGACCACCACCCCCGACGACATCACCGACCAGCTCGCCCGGCTCACCGACCCGAGCCTGCGCCCGCCCGAGGTGGAGCCCGAGGTGCGCGCGGTGACCACCCGGAACGGCACGCGGCTGCGGGTGGAGCTGCACGGTCCCGAGGACGGCCCGCTGCTGGTGCTCTCCCACGGCTGGACCTGCTCGACGAAGTACTGGTGGCCCCAGGTGCACGCGTTCGCCGGCGAGTGCCGCGTCATCGCCTACGACCAGCGCGGCCACGGCGGCAGCGAGCCCGGCCGTGGGCGGCTGAGCAGCGAGGTGCTCGGCGACGACCTGTCCGCGGTGCTCGCCGCGACCGTCCCGCAGGGGCGCACCGCGGTGCTCGTCGGGCACAGCATGGGCGCGATGAGCATCGTCTCCTGGGCAGAGCGCCACCCCGAGGAGGTCGAGCGGTACGCGACCGCGGTGCTGCTGGCCTCGACCGCCATGGACGGGCTGCTGGCCGAGTCGATGCTGGTGCACCTGCCCGGGGTGGGGCCGCGGGCGATGGGCGCGCTGGGCAAGGTCCTGGTCAGCGCGCCCACCCCGGTGGTGCCGCCGTCACCGGCGATGCACTCGCTGGTCCGCTACGTCGCCCTCTCCGCGGCCGCGACCGACGAGCAGGTGGAGTTCTGCGAGCGCATCGTGCTCGACTGCCCGCCCCGGGCCCGGGCCCGCTGGGGCTCCGCGCTGAGCCGGCTCGACATCCGGGAGGGCCTGGCCAACCTCACCGTGCCCACCTCGGTGCTGGTGGGCACGGCCGACCGCCTCACCCCGGCCGCGCACGCCCGCCGGATGGTCGAGGCGCTGCGCCGCGACGGGCACCTCGAGCACGTCCTCGAGCTGCCCGACGTGGGGCACATGTCCTCCGTCGAGGCCCAGGAGCCGTTCGACGCCGAGGTCCGCCACCTCCTGGGGCTGCGCCCCCGTGCGTGATTACTGGACCCAGGAGGCGAGGTTCCGTTCACAGCCCCTGGTCAGACCAGCGTGGCGAGGTTCTCCAGGCTCTTCTTGATGTCGCCCTTGGCGGCGCGCTCGACGAGCTTGCCCATCGGGCCCACCAGCGGGCCGCCCGACATGGTCGTGTCCACGGCGACCTCGGCGTTGCCGTCGGGCTCGGTGACCTCGATGGACAGCTCGACCTTCAGGTTCATCGGCCCGGTGCCGGACATGGCCAGCAGCCGCGGCTCCTCGTAGCCGGTCACGGTCCAGTCGATGGGGTTCGCGATGCCCTTGACCGACACCACCGAGGAGAAGGTCGACCCCTGCTGCAGGTCGTCGGGCAGGTCGGAGCGCCACTCCCGGTGGATGACCAGCCAGTCGCCGTAGCCGGGCAGGTCGCGCACCTTCTCCCAGAGCTGGGCCGCGGGGGCGTCGATCTTCTTCGTCAGCGAGACGTGTGCCATGCGCCGGGAAGTTACAGTCCGCGCACGCCCCCGGCCTCGCGGGGGCGGCGGGACGAGGAGGCGACGTGGCGGAGCAGAAGCGGGGCCGGTCGATCGCGATGGGCGACGACGAGCTCGAGGCGTTCCTGGCCGAGGAGCGCACCTGCCGGGTCGCCACCACCGGCCCGGCCGGGCCGCACGCCACCCCGCTGTGGTTCGTCTGGACCGCCGGCGCGCTGTGGCTGCACAGCCTGAGCCGCAGCCAGCGCTGGGCCGACCTGCAGCGCGACCCGCGGGTGGCCGTGGTCGTCGACGCCGGGCACGACTACCTCGAGCTGCGCGGGGTGGAGCTGTGCGGGGAGGTCGAGGTGGTCGGCGAGGTGCCGCGCACCGGGCAGGACGTGCCGGAGCTGGCCCCGGTGGAGCGGGCCTTCGCGGGCAAGTACTTCGGCCTCGACGAGCTGCCCTACGACGGCAGGCACGGCTGGCTCAGGCTGGTGCCGACGACGACGCGCAGCTGGGACTTCCGCAAGCTCGGCGGCTGAGCGGCGGGGCCGCGGTCAGTCGCGGCCGACGACGGAGACGTAGGCGTTGGCCTCCTCGGCCAGCGCCGGCCAGTCCGCGTCGTCGGCGACGAGCACCCACTCCCCCATGGGCCGCCCCGGCATGGGCTCGAACTGCTCGGTGACCGGGCCGAGCTCGGCGGCCCGCTCCGGGGGGAGCTTGAGGACGAGCTTGTCGTGCCAGTACAGGGCGAAGTACCGCCGACCGGTGCGCAGCCCCTTCGCGCCGAACATGCTGCCCGTGGTCACCTCGCCGCCGGCCACGTCCGCGACGAGCTCGTCCCACCGTGAGTCCATCCACCCATCATCGCAGGCCCGCGGGGGACGGCGCGCCTGCGCCGGACCTGTCGGGGGTCCGTCGCACACTCGAGGGCACGCACCGCAGCCGAGCATCGAGGAGGACGCCGTGAGCGCCGCGCTGAGCACCCCACCGGGGACGACCGCCAGGACGAGGGGGTCCCGCCCCGAGCTCGAGCTGTGCGCGAACCCCGACTGCGGCCGGCCGTACCCGCCCGACGAGGGCTTCGGCGGGGTGTGCGACCCGTGCAGCGCCCGCGAGACCGAGCACCTCGCCGACGGGCACGCCGACCCCGACCCGGAGTGCCGCTTCTGCGCCTGAGCGCCAGGATGGGCCGGTGAGCACCCCCCAGGCGGAGCCGAGCGCCGAGCGTCAGGGGCAGGCCATCGTCGTCCGGGCCACGACCGACGTGCCCGCGCCCGCGTTGTTCGCGCTGCTGGCCGACCCGCGCCGCCACCCCGAGCTCGACGGGTCGGGGATGGTGCGCGCCGCTCCCGACGCGCAGCCGATCACCGCGGTGGGCCAGGTCTTCACCATGGCCATGCACTACTCCTCGCTCGGCGACTACCGCACCGAGAACCACGTGCTCGCGGTGCAGCCGGACCACCTGCTCGCCTGGACCACCGCCAACGTGGGGCAGCCGCCCGCGGGGGTGCGCTGGTCCTGGGAGCTGGGCCGCGACGGCGCCGGCCGCACCACCGTCACCCACACCTACGACTGGTCGGGGGTGACCGACCCGGCCGTGCTGGCCCGGGTCAGCTTCCCGCGGGTGCCCGCCGAGGCGCTCGTGGAGTCCGTCCGCCGGCTCGTCGCCGCGGCGGGCTGAGACCCGCCGTGGCGCACCCGGTGACGCCCGACGGCCGCTACCTCGTGGTCCGCGGCCGGTTGTGGCGGCGCAGCGACCCGTCGCTGGACGACGCCGAGCGCGACCGGCTCACCCACGAGCTCATGGCCGCGCGGCGGGACAAGGGCGCGGCGATGAAGGCCGGCGACGACGACGCCCGCGAGGCGGCGCGGGCCCGGGTCGACGCCGCCAAGCACGCCCTGGGTGAGCGCGGCCCCGTCTGGTGGGGGCCCGGCCCGGACGGCACCACCGACCCCGACCTCACCCGGCGGATGGCCCGGACGACTACCTACGCGACGTGGTTCGCCGGGCTCGACGACGAGGCCACGGCGGGCTGACCGCGGCGGGGTCTCAGGCGCAGGGACCCTCCGGCACGGCGCCGGCGGGCAGCAGCGCCCGGGCGACGGCCGTGACCGCGTCCGCGAGCTCGTCGCCGTACTGGTCCTCGGTGCCCGAGGCCAGGATCACCACCGCCCACCGGCCGTCGACCAGCCCGGTGGAGTGGTAGCTGGCCCCGGGGCCCAGGCCCACCATCCACCCCTGCTTGACGGCCCAGGCCCCGGTCGCCGAGGGGATGCCGAACCACTGGTCGGTGCCGTCGTCGGCCACCTCGGCCGTGGCCGCCATCGCCGCGGAGAGCCAGGGCCACACCACCGGGTCGGCCTGCAGCGCGACGTAGAGCCGCGCCAGACCCGCCGCGGTCAGCTGCGTCAGGCCCCACTGGCCGGGCTCGGGCGGCGGGCCGCCGAGGTCGGCGATGCCGTAGTGCCCGGCCACAAGGTCGACGACGGCGTCGCCCCCGGCGAGGTCGTACACCGCGTCCGCGGCCGCGTCGTCGGACGCGGAGATCATGGCCTGCGCCAAGGCGTCGGTGTCTCCGGTCATCTGCCCGGTGAGCAGCAGCTGGGTGGCGAGCAGGACCTTGACCAGGCTCGCGGAGGGGAACCGGCCCGGGTCGCCGGCTACCGCGGTCGCGCCCGACACGGTGTCGGTCACGGCGACGGCCACGCGGCCGACCCGGCTCGTGCCGGCGTCGAGGGCGGCAGTGACGGCCGCGGTGGTGGCGCAGGTCGCCGCGGTGGGGGCGGGGACGGCGGGCGTGGTCGGCGCCGGGCTGGGGGCGACCGGCGACGCGGTGGCCAGGACGCGGCGGGCCCCGACGGCCCCCGCGGCGAGGTCGCCGACCACGGCGACCCGGGAGCCGACGACGAACTGCTCGCGGGTGGCGGGCGTGCGGCGGGTGCCGTAGCGGGTGTCGGCGGCCAGGACGACCGTGACGTCGTCCCCGGCCTCGGTGCGCACCCGCCAGCGGTCCACCCCGACGTCGGTGACGGTGCCCCGCACGCTGGGCGCGGGGTGGGGGTGGGCGGCCGCCGCGGGGGCGGTGGCCGCGCCGTGGCCGGCGACGACGACCACGGCGGCGACGACGAGCAGGACGGCGAGCACGAGAGCGCCGAGGCGCGTCCGGTCTGCCGTCACGGTCGCCCGCCTCCCCGGAGGTCCTTGAGCGTTCAACGTACGGGGGATCCCCGTCGGCCGCCCTGCGAGCGGTCCCCCGCGCGGTTGTGCCCGGCCGGGGCCTGTGGTCCCGTGACCCGTCAGCACCAGCACCGCCACCCGGGAGGGCACCCAGATGACTCGGTCCCCGTCGACCACCGACCGCGCGACCGCGCTGCGCGAGCTCGAGCAGCGGGTGCTGTGGCTGGCCACGGCCGTCGTCGACCACGCCAACCGGGTGCGGTCCACCGCCGGGGGGCTCAAGGTCGGTGGGCACCAGGCGTCCAGCGCCTCGATGGTGACGATCATGACCGCGCTGTGGTTCGCCCGGCTGACCTCGGCCGACCGGGTCTCGGTCAAGCCGCACGCCTCGCCGGTGCTGCACGCGATCGAGCACGTGCTGGGCCAGCTCGACGCGTCGTGGCTGACCACCCTGCGGGAGATGGGCGGGCTGCAGTCCTACCCCAGCCGGCTCAAGGACCCGGTGCCCGCGGACTACTCGACCGGGTCGGTGGGCATCGGCGCCACGGCCCCGCTGTGGGGGACCCTCGCGCGGCGCTACGTCAACAGCCACGGGGCGGACACCGGCACCGGCCGGCAGTACTCGCTGGTCGGGGACGCCGAGCTCGACGAGGGCGCGGTGTGGGAGGCCGTGCTCGACCCGATGGTCGCCGAGATGGGTGAGGTGGTGTGGGTCGTCGACCTCAACCGCCAGTCCCTCGACCGGATCGTGCCGATGATGGGCGCCACCCGGCTGCAGGGGATGTTCACCGCCGCCGGCTGGCAGGTCATCACCGTGAAGTACGGGACGCTGCTGCACGAGCTGTTCGCCCGCCCCGGCGGCGCGGCGCTGCGTGAGCGCATCGACACCATGACCAACCCCGAGTACCAGCGCCTGCTGCGCCACTCCCCGCAGCGGCTGCGCGAGCTGCTGCCCGGCGACGACGCCGGCCTGGCCGAGCTGGTGTCCACGTTGGACGACGAGACGCTGGTCGCGGCCGTCCGCAACCTGGGCGGGCACGACCTGGACGCGCTGGCGGCCGCCTTCGACGAGATCGACGACACCCGGCCCACCGTGGTGCTCGCCTACACCCTCAAGGGCTACGGCCTGGCCACAGAAGGCCACCCGCAGAACCACTCCGCGCTGCTCACCGAGGAGCAGGTGCGCGAGCTGGCCGCGTCGGTGGGGGCGTCGCTGGACGACCCGTGGGCCCCGCTCGACCCCGCCTCGGCCGGGGCCCGGCTGGCCGCGTCGACCGCGGAGCGGCTGCGCCGGGACCCGGTGCCGGCGTCCACCCCGCCCGCGGTGCCCGGCGACCTGGGGCGCACCCCGTCGGGGACGGCCACCACCCAGGCCGCGCTGGGCCGCGCGCTGCTCGACCTGGTGCGCGCCGCCCCCGAGGCAGGGGCGCGGGTGGTGACGGTCAGCCCGGACGTCAGCTCCTCGACCAACCTGGGCGGCTGGGTGAACAAGGTCGGCGTGTGGTCGGCGACCGAGCGGGACGACTGGTTCGCCGACGACGCCGAGACGATCCTGCACTGGCGGGAGCGGCCCGACGGCCAGCACCTCGAGCTGGGCATCGCCGAGACCAACCTGGTGGGGGTGCTCGGCGAGCTGGGCGCGACGTGGAGCCGCTGGGGGACACCGCTGCTGCCCATCGGCGTGCTCTACGACCCGTTCGTGGAGCGGGCGCTCGAGCCGTGGTCCTACGGCATCTACGCGGGCGGGCAGTCCATCCTCGTCGGCACCCCGTCGGGGGTCACGCTGGCGCCGGAAGGCGGTGCGCACCAGTCGATCACGACGCCGTCGGTGGGCCTGGAGCAGCCCGGGTGCACCACCTACGAGCCGGCGTTCGCGCTGGACACCGAGTGGTGCCTGCTCGCGGCGATGGGCCGGCTCGGCCGCCCGGGCGGCGAGTCCGCGTACCTGCGGCTGTCGACCCGCCCCGTGGACCAGACCCTGGCCCGGGTGCCCACCGACCCGGCCGCCCGCACCCGGCGGCGCCGCCAGGTCACCGCGGGGGCGTACCCGCTGCGGCGGGCGTCCGGCACCCCGGCGGCCACGCTGGTGACGATGGGCGCGGTGGTCACCGAGACCCTGGCCGCCGCCGACCGGCTGGCCGCGCTGGGCCACGACTGCGACGTGGTGGTGGTGACGAGCCCCGGGCTGCTGTTCCGGGCGCTGCAGGCCCGGGCCGGCCGGGACGACGCGCCGAGCTGGGTGCTCGACGCGGTGCTGCCCGCCGACCGGGCCGTGCCCCTGGTGACGGTGCTCGACGGGCACCCGCACACGCTGGCGTTCCTGGCCGGGGTGCACCGGGTGCCGGCGACGCACCTGGGGGTGACGCGGTTCGGGCAGAGCGGGGACCTGGCCTCGGTGTACGCCCACCACGGCCTCGACACCGACACGCAGGTGGCGGCCGCGCTCGACCTGCTGGAGTGAGCCGGGTCAGCCGGGGGGCAGCCGGTCCGTGCGCAGGGCGGAGCGGCGCACCTTGCCCGCGTCGTCGCGCAGCGGCTGGGTGACCACCTCCACCGTGCGGGGCACCTTCTCCGGGTCGAGCCGGGCGGCGGCCCACGCCCGCAGCGCGTCCGGGTCGACCGCCACCCCGGCGGCGTCGACCACCGCGTGCACGCGTTCGCCGAGGTCGTCGTCCGGCAGCCCCACGACGGCGGACGACCGCACGGCCGGGTGCGCGTCCAGCACGGCCTCGACCTCGGCCGGCCACACCGTGGCACCCCCGGTGACGACGACGTCGGCGGCCCGGTCGGCGACCGTGACGTAGCCCTGCTCGTCCACCCAGCCCAGGTCGCCCAGGGTCTCCCAGCCGTCGTCGCGGGGCCGGGCCGCGCCCCGGTAGTGGTAGGCGGGCGGCGCCCCCGGCCGGCGCATCACCAGCTCGCCCACCTCGCCGGGCCCGAGCACCGTCCCCGCGGGGTCGACCGCGGCGAACTCGGTCCCCGGCCCGGGCCGGCCCACCGAGCCGGGGTGCGCCAGCCAGTCATCCCCCCGGATGGCGCACACCCCGGCGGACTCGGTGCCGGAGTACACCTCCCACACCCGCTCCGGGCCCAGCCAGCCGAGCCAGGCGCGCTTGAGCCCCTCCGGGCACCGGGCGCCGAGGTGCAGCACCAGCTCGAGCGAGGACACGTCGTGCGCGGCCCGCACCTCCGCGCCGAGCCGCCAGATCCGCTGCATCATCGTGGGCACGAGCAGGACGAACGTCACCCGGTGCTGCGCCACCGCGGCCAGCACGGCCACCGGGTCGAAGCGGCGCTGCACCACCAGGGTGTGGCCGAGGAACAGCCCGCGCATCGAGAACAGGAACGGGGCGCTGTGGTGCAGCGGGCCGGGCACCAGCTGCACCGCGTCGCGCGGGACGTAGGCGGCGGTGGGTCGTTCCGGGTCGCACAGCGCCGGGGTGCCGGAGAAGACGAGCTTGGGCCGGCCCGTGCTGCCGCCCGAGGTGGGGGCCTTCCACGACGCGGCGTGCACGTCCGGCAGCGGCGTGTCCGGCAGAGCGGGGTCGGGGGTGAAACCGGCGGGCAGGCACGCGCGGCCGGGGTGCTCGGCCGGGTCGACGCCGAGCAGCAGCACCGGGTCGGCCAGCTCGACGACGGCCTGCCGCTCGGGCCGCGGCAGCCGCGGCGAGACCGGCTGCGGCACACCGCCGGCCTTCCAGATCGCGGCGCAGGCCACGTAGAACTCGACCCCGTTGGGCAGGCCGACGGTGACCACCGAGTCCACCCCCACCCCGCGGCGCCGGTACTCCCGGGCGAGCCGGTTCGAGGCGAGGTCGAGCTCGCGGCGGGTGATCGCCCGGTCCTCGTCGCGCACCGCCACGCGGTCGGGGTCGCGCTCGGCCAGCCACGCGAACACCCGGCCGATCGACATCACCGGCACGGCCGCGCCCCGACGACGGCGGCAGGCGCGGTGGGCACGCGACGACGCTAGGGACCCCGTGTCACGCCCGGTCGCCGTTCCCGTGTCGTCCCCGTTGCGCGCCCCAGCGTCGTCGCGATTCGCCCCCGTCGCGCGACCTCCCGGGCCTGGCACGCGCGATTCGCCCACATCGCGCGGTCTCCCGGGCCCCGCGGCCGCGATTCGCCCACATCGCGTGCGCCGACGGCCCCGGACGCACGACGGCCCCGCCACCCGGGGAGGTGGCGGGGCCGTCGTGCGGCGCAGGGGCTACCGGCCGAAGGGCAGCCGCGACACCGCACCGGCGTCGACGATGCCCGTGCCGTAGAAGCCGTTGTCGCGGGTCGAGCCCTCACAGGTCGCGGTGTAGACGTCCGAGAGGCCCGGGTAGGAGAACGTCGCCGGGGTGGGGCAGGCGTGGTCCCGCGCGGTCAGGTTCAGCACCAGCTCGGTGATGCCCGGGAAGAGCGTCAGCCCGCCGTCACCGCGGAACACGTCCGGGAAGCCGAGCTTGCTCACCACCAGGGCCGCGACCCCGGCCGCGTGCGGCGACGCCATCGAGGTGCCCTGCAGGTACTGGTACGTGGCGCCCTGGTCGACGACGACGAACGGGGTGGTGGGGTTGCCGTCGGCGTCGATGTCGCCGTTGGCCAGCGCGAGCGCCTTGGGGTACGCCGACAGCACCAGGTTGCGCGGGTCGCGGGCGGTGCTCGCCCCGACCTGCACGGCCGGGTCGTAGTAGTCGCCGCCGGGGGCGGAGAGGTCGGCCTGCTCGACGCCGTAGTCGGAGTAGTAGGCCTTGCGCTCCGAGGCACCGGTCGAGGTCACGGAGATGACGTGGTTGGCCTCGGTCGGCATGTTCAGGCAGGTGTTGTCGACCGTGCGGGTCCGCTCGGCGCCGGGCGGGAAGTCGGGGCTGGTCTCGTCGACGACGGGCTTGCCGAGGTCGGTGTTGCCGTTGCCCTCGGCCGCGACCAGGGTCACGCCGCGCGACCACGCGTAGTCGATGGCCCGCTGGGTGCTCGCGATGACGGTGCGCTGCTCCATCTGCTCGGCCGGGCTGTCGGCCGGGTTGTTCGCGCAGTTGAACAGCCACGGGTCGATGTAGAAGCTCATGTTGACCACGTCGATGCCGACGTCGGCGGAGTAGGTGAGCGCGTCGACGACGGACTGCAGGAAGAAGTAGCCGCTGTCCTGGCCCGCGCGCACGTTGACCAAGGTGACGTCGGGGGCCACGCCGGAGATGCCGATGCCGTTCAGCGCGGCGCCGATGGTGCCGGCGACGTGGGTGCCGTGGCCGTCCTCGTCGACGTCGGCCGGGTCGGAGCAGCTGCCGTCGGGGTCCTCGGCGCACGGCCCGTCGATCTCGGGGATGTCGGTGGTGAAGTTGCGGGACAGGGCCGCGTCGAAGTTGGGGGCGATGTCGGGGTGGCTGCCGTCGACCCCGGTGTCCATGACCCCGACCATGACGCGGGAGTCACCCCGGTCGCGGGCGTAGGACCCGGTCTGGGTGGCGCCGATCTGCTGGTTGTCCCACTGCAGGTAGCCCAGCGGCTCGGCGGCCGGCACCCCCGGCGCGGCAGCGGCACTGGGCCCCTGGGCGGCGGCGCGCTCGGACTCGAGGCGCTCGACGGTCTGCCGGTCGGCCCGGGCGTCGCCGGGGACCTGCCCGACGATGGTGTTGCGCGCGGCGCCGGCGAGCTCCGGCGCCGCGGCGACGTCGGTGAGGAACGAGCCGCGGTCGGCGCGCACGGTGGCCTCGCCGATCGCCTCGTTCACGGCCAGGACGGTGCCGCCGGCGGCCTCGACGGCCGCGCGGCCCGCCGCGGCCGAGGTGCCCTCGGTGAAGAGCACCGCGTACTGCGCCCCCACGTCGGCCTGGGTGGTGACCTGGGAGCCGGTGTCGGCGGTCCCCGCGGCCTGGGCCGGGACGGCCAGCAGCCCCAGGGCCAGGGCTGCGGCGGCGGTGCCCGCGCCGAGTGTCAGTCGTCGTCGCACAGGTGGTTCTCCTGTCTCGGGCCCACGGGGTGTGGGCGCTCAGTAGGCCCCGGCCGCCCTCGTGGGACGGTCCGTTGACCAGGCCATGACCCCCTGCCATGGCGGCGTTGACCTTAGGACGCCGAAGCAACGTCCGTGTGACGAACGGGCACGGGACCCGTCGGCGGTATGTTGCGCAGGTCACACCCCCGGACGGAGGAGAGCCCCGATGGACGTGCCGGCATGAGCCTGCAGCTCGACCTCGACGCCCTGGTCGCCATCGACGTCCACACCCACGTCCACGCCGACACCCACGGCCACCTCGCGCTGGACGACGAGCTCAACGCCGCGGCCGCCCGCTACTTCAAGGGCGACCCCTACGACCCGACGGTGCCCGACATCGCCGCGGACTACCGGGCCCGGGGCATGGCCGCGGTGGTGTTCACCGTCGACATCGAGCACGCCACCGGGCACCCCGCGCTGAGCAACGAGGAGATCGCCGACCTCGCCGCCGAGCACCCCGACGTGCTCATCCCGTTCGGCTCGGTCGACCCGGCCCGCGGTGCCGCCGGGATCCGGCTGGCCCGCACCCTGGTCGAGCAGCACGCGGTGCGCGGCTTCAAGTTCCATCCCTCATTGCAGGGCTTCGAGCCGAACGACCGCGCGGTCTACCCGCTCTACGAGGAGCTGCAGAGCCTGGGGGTGCCCGCCCTGTTCCACACCGGGCAGACCGGCATCGGCGCCGGCCTGCCGGGAGGGCGCGGCATCAAGCTGCGCTACTCCGACCCGATGCTGCTCGACGACGTGGCCGCGGACTTCCCCGGGCTGACCATCATCATGGCCCACCCCTCGGTGCCGTGGCAGGACAGCGCCATCTCCATCGCGACCCACAAGGCCAACGTGTACATCGACCTGTCCGGGTGGTCGCCCAAGTACTTCCCGCCGCAGCTGGTCAAGGCCGCCAACGGCCTGCTCAAGCACAAGGTGCTCTTCGGCTCGGACTACCCGCTGCTCAAGCCCGACCGCTGGATCCGAGACTTCGAGACCCTCGAGATGAAGCCCGAGGTGGTCCCGCTCATCATGAAGGAGAACGCCATCCGGGCCCTGGGCCTGCGATGAGGGGCTCGGTGTGAGGAACGAGGGCCTGGGCTCCTGGCCCGAGCGGCGGCTCCGGATATCGCCGGCCAGGCCCGCCCTGTGGTTCGAGGGCACCACGACGACCCACGGGGAGCTCGCGCTGCGGGTGCGCCGGGCGGCCTCGGCGCTGGCCGCCCTCGGCGTGCGCCGGGGTGACCGGGTGGCGTGGTTCGGGGCCAACCACCCCGCGGCGCTGGAGACGCTGTTCGCCTGCGGCCAGCTCGGCGCGGTGTGGGTGCCGGTCAACGCACGGTTCACCGCGCCCGAGGCCGCCTACGTCCTGGAGCACTCCGGGGCGGGCGTGGTGGTCCACGGCCGCGAGGTGGGCCCGGTGGTCGACGAGCTGGTGCCGCGGCTGGCGGGGGTGCGGCACTGGGTGGCCGCCGAGCCCCCGCTCGCCGGGGCGACGGGCTCGCAGGACTGGGCCGCGCTGCTGGCCGCGGCTGAGCCGGTGGCGCGCGACGAGGCCGTCGGGCTCGAGGAGACCTGCCTCATCATGTACACCTCCGGCACCACCGGTCGACCCAAGGGCGCGGTGCTCACCCACGGCAACATGACGTTCAACGCGGTGAACCAGGTGATGGGACTGGACCTCTCGCCCGACGAGCGGACCCTCGGCCTCGCGCCGTTGTTCCACATCGGAGGGTTGAACGGCACCGTGAACCCGACCCTGATGCGGGGCGGGTGCGTGGTGCTGGTGCGCGGCGTCGACCCGCCCGCCACCCTGGCCGTCATCGTCGAGCAGCGGGTGACGTCGTTCTTCGCCGTGCCGACCATGCTCGACGCGATGAGCCGGCTGCCGGCCTTCGCCGGGGCCGACCTGACGGCGCTGCGGACCATCGGGGCGGCCGGGGCTCCGCTGCCGGCGACGACGCTGCGCACCTGGCAGGACCGCGGCGTGGCGATGCAGCAGGCCTACGGCATGACCGAGACCGCACCCTCGGGCACCTCGCTCGACGCGGCCGACGCCGACCGCAAGCTGGGCTCGGCGGGCAAGTCGTGCTTCTTCACCGACGTGCGCGTGGTCCGGCCCGACGGCGTCGAGTGCGCGCCGGGGGAGGTCGGGGAGGTCGTCCTGCAGGGGCCGACGGTGATGGCCGGGTACTGGCGGGAGCCGGAGCAGACCGCGGCCGTGCTCGTCGACGGCTGGTACCACTCCGGGGACGCGGGCTCCACCGACGACGAGGGCTACCTCACCATCCGGGACCGCTACAAGGACATGATCATCTCCGGTGGGGAGAACGTGTACCCCGCCGAGGTCGAGTCGGCCCTGCTCGAGCAGCCCGGCGTCGTCGAGGCCGCCGTCATCGGGGTGCCCGACACCCGCTGGGGCGAGGTGGGTCTCGCGGTCGTCGTCCCGGACCCGGGAGCACCACCTGACCCGGACGCCCTGCTGACCGCGCTGCGCACCCGGCTCGCCGGGTTCAAGGTGCCGAAGACGGTGCGCTACGTCGAGGCGCTGCCCAAGACCGCCACGGGGAAGATCCGCAAGCCGGACCTCCGCGAGGCCTTCACCCCCACCACCACGTCCCAGGAGGACCCATGAGCACCACCACCACCGTCGCCGAGCTGCCCGGCCTCGTCGGCACCGAGCTGGGCACCAGCGACTGGCTCGAGGTGACCCAGGAGCGGGTGAACACCTTCGCCGACGCCACCGGGGACCACCAGTGGATCCACGTCGACGTCGAGCGCGCCAAGGCCGAGAGCCCCTTCGGCGGGCCCATCGCCCACGGCTACCTGACGCTCTCCCTGCTGATCCCGATGTACGCGCAGGTCCTCGTGGTCAGCGACGCGACGATGGGCGTGAACTACGGGCTCAACAAGGTGCGCTTCCCCGCTCCCGTGCCGGTGGGGTCGAAGGTGCGGCTCACCGCGACGCTCCAGGACGTCGAGGAGGTCTCCGGCGGGCTGCAGCTGACCATCGGCGCCGTCATCGAGGCCGAGGGCGCGGCGAAGCCGGTGTGCATCGCGGAGGCGGTGTTCCGGACCTACGCCTGAGGGCCGGGGGCCGGGGCGAGCCGGGTGTTTCGCCCCGGCCCGCCGTACGTCCTGTACAGACCGTACGGCGGTGCTGGGGAGACCCGCCGGCGGTCAGCCGGCGGCGAGGACCTCGTCGACGGGGATGTCGCCGTCGTTGAACGCGATGGTGCGCTGCGCCGCGGCGTCCGGGTCGCCGACCACGGCGGTGATCATGCGCGCCACCGTCTTCCGCGCGACCTGGCCGGCCTCGACGCCGTCGGTGCCGAGCTGGACCCCGCCGCCGTCGGAGTCGGTGAGCGTGCTGGGCCGCAGGATGGTCCAGCCGGTGCCGGTGCCCGCGAGGTGCGCGTCGGCCTCGGTCTTGGACTGGGCGTAGGGGTAGAAGTCGCTCTCGGGGTCGACGCCGTGGTCGGGTCCGGCGCCGAAGTAGGACACCATGACGAGCCGCGCCCCGGTGCGGGCCGCGGCGTCGGCGGTGCGGATCGCCGCGTCCCGGTCCAGTGCCCAGGTCTTCTCGGGGCTGCCCCCACCCGCGCCGGCCGACCAGACCACGACGTCGCGGGAGCCGATCAGCTCGGCCAGCGCGTCGGTGTCGAGCTCGGCGACGTCGGCCACGGTCGTGCGCGCCCCGGTGGCCTCGACCTCAGCGGCCTGGCCGGCGTCGCGGATCACGCCGGTGACGGTGTGGCCGGCCTCGACGAGCAGCGGGGCGGCGAGCATGCCGACCTTGCCGTGGGCACCGATGACGAGGACGTCGGACATTCTGGTTCAGCTCCTGGGGTCGGGGGGCACGTCCACCCCACCCTGACCGACCGGCGGCGGCCGGGCACGACGAGCCGTCAGCCCGTGTCCTCCGGCCACCAGCGGGCCCGCTCGACGTCGACGATCCCGCGCCGCGTCGGCGTGCCCTCGGTGAGCCAGTGCTCCTGCGCCTCCACGACGAGGTGCGCGGGCAGGGTGCCGTTGGCGCGCACCACCCGCCACCAGGTGACGGCCGCGCCGTCCCGGGCCATCACCCCGCCGACGCCGCGGGGCCCGCCGCGGCCGACGAGCTCGGCGACCTGGCCGTAGGTGACCACCCGGCCGGGTGGCACGCGGTCGACGAGGTCGAGCACGGCCGCGGTGAACGCCGCCTGGCTGTCCGGGCCGCTGGACGGATCGGGGGAGGGTCCGGTCACGGACCCATCCTGCGCCGTCGTGCGGGGATCTTGACGGGCCCCAGCCACCGGCTCATGATCGAGATCCCGGACTGGAGCCTGCCGTGATCACCACCCTGCACCAGCAGCTCGACCTCGCCCAGCAGGCGGTCCTCGACCGCCTCGACGACCCGGACGCCGACGGAGCGCTCAGCCGGCTGGAGGACCTGGTCGACATCTCCCGGCACAACGGCGTCACCGCCGTCACCGAGTGGCTCGACCCCCGGGTGCTCGTCGCGCTGCGACGCGACGGCGTCCCCGTCTGAGACCTCACCGCGCCCGCAGCACCGTGAACACGACGTCGCTGCGGTGCACGAACCCGAGGCGGGCGTACAGCCGCCGGGCCGGGTTGGTCGCGGTCGCGTGCAGGAACGGGACGTCCCCGCGGGCGCGGATCCCGTGCACCACGGCGAGCACCAGCCGCCCGGCCAGGCCCTGCCCGCGCGCGGCGGGATCGGTGCACACGGCGCTGATCTCGGTGAAGCCGGGCGGGCGCACCCGCTCCCCCGCCATGGCCACGAGCCGCCCCTCGCGGCGGATGCCGAGGTAGGTGCCGAGCAGCCGGGTGGCGGGCAGGAACGGGCCCGGGCTGGTGCGCCCGGCGAGGTCGAGCATGTCCGGCACGTCGTCCTCCCCCAGCACGACGGCCTCGTCGTCCGGCGTGCCCCGCAGGTCGGGCCCGGCGACCAGCTGCACCCCCGCCAGCTCCTCGAGCACCCGCCAGCCCCCGGGCAGCGCCTGCCCCACCGGGGCCGGCTCGAACAGGATCACCGGGCGCCCGGCCGCCACCGTGCGCAGGTCGGCCCACGCCGCCGCGTCGCGCACCGGGGCCAGGCCCGCGAACGGGGCGACGTCACGGCGGTAGCGCCGGGCGCCGCCGTCACCCTCGGCCAGGTGCGCGTGCGCGCCGGTGAGGGCGGACCACGCGGCGTGGTCGAGCACGTGGTCGGTCACGGGCGCCCACCCTCCCACCCGCGGGGTTTGTCGACCGAGTCGGTCGACTTGATGGGGTTGCCGTCGCCTCGGGAGGCGCCCTCGTTACGGTGGTGCGTCCGTCGCATCCCAGCTGAGGAGAGATCGTTGTCCGTCCGTCTCGGTGACACCGCCCCCGACTTCACGGCCGACACCACGGCCGGGCCCCTCTCCTTCCACGAGTGGAAGGCGGACTCGTGGGCGGTGCTGTTCAGCCACCCGGCCGACTTCACGCCCGTCTGCACCACCGAGCTCGGCCGCACCGCGGCGCTGTCGGGGGAGTTCGCGGCCCGCAACGCCAAGCCGATCGCCATCTCGGTCGACTCCGTGGAGGACCACCACCGCTGGGTACCCGACATCGCCGAGGTCGCCGGGGCGGAGGTCGACTTCCCCATCATCGCCGACGCCGACCGGTCGGTGGCCGAGGCCTACGACATGATCCACCCCGGCGAGGGGGACACCTCCCCCGTGCGCTCGGTGTTCCTCATCGACCCGCGCAACACGGTCCGGCTGACCATCACCTACCCGAAGTCCGTGGGCCGCAACTTCACCGAGATCCTGCGGACGCTGGACGCGCTGCAGACCACCGACGCGAACCCTGTCTCCACCCCGGCGGAGTGGACCAAGGGCGACCGGGTCATCGTCGCGCCGACCGTCTCCACCGAGGACGCGCGGCAGCGGTTCGACAACGTCGAGGAGGTCCGGCCCTACCTGCGCTACGCCGACTCCCCCTCCTGACGGGTCACGGCCCCGGGCTCAGCGGCTGCCGCGTGCCGTGAGCAGGAACGCCGGCGACGACCAGTAGGGGTGCAGCGGCGCGGTCTCGACATCGGTCCAGCCGCAGCGCTCCAGCTGTGCCACCCACCGCCGGGCGGGCTGCTCGTGGGTCATCCGCGCGGCGGCCGGGTCCAGCTGGCCGAGCAGCACGGGCACCAGGAACCCCTGCGCGACGAGGTCACGGTCGTTGCCGTACTCGGCCAGGCCCTGCTCGTAGCTGTCGGCCAGGAAGCGCAGGTGCGCCTCGGTGCCCGGCTCGTCCTCGGGCACGTCGAACTCCACGACGACGAGCTCGCCGACGTGGGGCCGCAAGGCCGTCAGCACCGCGTCGCGCTCGCCCGCCGGCAGGGTGTGCAGCGCGAAGGTGGCCTCGGCGAGGTCCCAGTGGTCCCCGTCGGCCAGGCCGCGGGTGAACGACTGGGCGGCAACGTGGTTCGTCACCACCTCGACCCCCAGGGCGCGCAGCCGGTCGGTCGCGGTCGACAGCAGGGGCGCCGACGGCTCGACCAGCTCGACGCGGCGCGGGCGGTGGGCGGACCGGGCCAGGGCCGGGACCAGGGCCGCGCCGTCCCCGCACCCGAGGTCGAGGACAGACCGCGCACCGCTCCGCTCGTGGGCCGCGGCCAGGGCGGCGGCCGTCGCCTCGTAGAGGCCGACGTTGCCGCCGCCGGCGATGAACGCCTGGAACGCCGCCGGGTCGGTGTAGACGGAGCCGTGCAGGTCGCGGTGGGTCGCCAGGTAGGTGCCCAGGGCGTCGGCCAGCAGCGGACGAGCGGCGTCGCTGCACCCGCGGCGGGCGGTGGCGAGGTCACCGGCGCGGGCCGCGCGCAGGACGTCGACGACGGTTCCGGTCACGGGGGGCTCCTGCCTCTGTGGGGGACGGGCGGGTCGCGCGGTCGCCAGGACACCACGGCCCGGCCCTCACCGTGTCAGGTACCGGACCACGGCCAGCACCCGGCGGTGGTCGTCCTGGTCGGGGGGCCGGGCCGGGGTGCGCGGGCTGTCGGCAGTGCGACACCGGTCGGGGGCGACGCCGTCCCCCGGCGCCTTCTCGGGACGCTCCCGGCCGACGCCACCCTGGACGTGCCCCGGAGGCGGGAGCAGGGTCGTGCCGTGCCCTCGATCCAGGTCGACCTGCCGCTGACCGTGACGGTCGACGCCAAGCAGGCGCTGGCCCGGGAGCTCGGCGTCCTCTACGCCCGCATCATGCGGGCGTAGAGGACCTGGTCACCGTCTCCGTGCACGACCTGGGACCCGGTGGGGTCTGGCGCTGCCACGCCGGCGGGCCACCCACCCCGTCCGCCCTCGTCCTCTGCGACATCAGCAGGGGCAGGCCCGTCGAGACACGGACCGAGCTGGCCCGGGCGCTGGTCGCCACCGTGGCCGCGCGGTTCGACCTCGACCCGACGTGGATCAAGGTCGAGCTGACCCAGCACGCCGGCGACGAGATGTTCCACCCCCACCTGGGCGGCATGAACTCCGAGTGGCGCCCCGACGAGGCCGGCACCGCGGACGCACCCGGCACGGGTCCGTCGTAGCCGCCGCGCCGACGGAGCACGGGTGCGGCCCCCGACCCGGGGGGATGTGGTCGGGGGCCGCGGGGCCCGCACCGGTGCGCCGGGGGGTGCGTACCGGGGGTGGCCACCCCGCGGGGCGGCCTGCCGTGGGTGATCCTGCGCCGACGGGTGTGGGTCCCGCGTGTGCCACGCCGCACGGGCCGGACGAGCAGACCCTGGTCCGACCCGGCCCGCGAGCGGCGTCCCCGCTAGCAGTGCAGGTACTGCGCCCGCGGCGGCGGGCTCGTCAGGCTGCACGCGTCGGGCACCAGCACCTGCACGGCCGACGCCCACACCACGCACGCCACCACGATCACGAGGCTCATGACCAGCCCGACCACCCGGACCCTTCGTGCGTCCACGTCCGCCCCCTCCCGCTCAGACCATCGTGAAGCGCTCGGCGAGCACGGCCTCGCGCGGCACCCCGCGCCCGGCCAGCCACGCCTCGGCCGCGTCCATCATGGCCGTCGGCCCGCAGACGACGAACTGCCAGCCGCTGACGTCGCCCAGCAGCGCCGCGTCGAGGGTCTCCGCGTCGACCCGACCGCGCAGACCCGTCCAGCCCTCCCCGGCCCGGCTCAGCACCGGCACGACGGTCAGGTCGAGCCGGTCGGCGAGCGCGGCGAGCTGGTCCCCGCACGCCACCTCCCCCTCGCTGCGGTTGCCCAGCACGAGCACGCAGGGCCGCGGGTCACCCCGGTCGGCGAGCGTCTCCAGGATAGACACCGCCGGGGTCACGCCGATGCCCGCCGCGAGCAGACCGAGCGGGCGAGCGGGGTGGCGGTCGACGTGCAGCTCGCCCCAGGGCCCGTCGAGGTAGACGTGACGCCCCGGGGTGAGGTCGTGCAGGCTCGAGGTGAAGGCCCCGAAGGCGCGGACGGTGAACGCGATGCGTTCGGGCCGGTCGGCGTTGGAGGAGAACGAGAACGGGTGCTGGGTGATCTCGAACGGCGAGCGCCCCACGGCGATCCACGCGAACTGCCCGGCGCGGAACCGGAACCCGGCCGGTCCGTAGGAGCCCGGGTCGACGAGCTCGAGCGTGACGCGGTGGCTGGGGCCCGGCTGCTCCTCCACCGACACCACCCGCCACCGGCGGCGCCACCGCTGCAGCGGCTTCACCACCCGCACCCAGACCGAGATGGCGAGGAAGGCCAGCGTGTACGCGATCCACAGGCCCCGCTCCCAGGGCTGGTCGACGTAGTAGCCGATGAGCAGGACGTGGGCCAGCGCCGTCACCACCGTCGTCACCGCCAGCACGGTGTGCAGCAGCTGCCAGGCGCGGTAGGACAGCCGCAGCCGGGACCGCCACACCGACGTCGCGACCAGCGCCAGCAGCGCGACCACCGAGGCGACCGCCAGCTTCGCGCGCACCGGGGCGTGCACCACGTCGAGCAGGGCCCAGAAGCGGGAGTCCCACAGCACCAGGATCACCGGGTGGGCCACGATGAGCAGCAGGGCCAGGTAGGTGATCTCGCGGTGGAACTGCAGCAGCGGCAGCACCCCGCCCCGGGTGCTGACCTGCACCGTCCGGGAGGCGATGACGAACTGCAGGCCCATCAGCGACAGCCCCACGAAGCCGAAGGCCACCGACAGGTTCACCCAGAACCCGCGGCCGGGGTCGAGCTGGATGAGGCTCAGCAGCAGCGGCCCGACCGCGACCAGCACGTAGAGCGTGCTGCGGGCGAGCAGGGCGCCGGTCAGCCCGGCCCGCGGTCCGGCACGGCCCGGGCCCGGTGCGGTCAGGGACACGGGCGCAGGATAAGCCGTGACGGACGCGAGGTGGTGGCCGTTCCGGAGATCGGCGGCTGCTGCGCCGGGAGCAGGGTGGGCACCGGTCAGTGGTCGTCGGTGGCACGGGAGCTGGTGAGCGACAGGGCCCCGTAGGTGGCGATGACGCCGACGACGACGGCCAGCGCGAGGTAGGTGGTGCGCTCGCCGGCGAAGAAGCTCCGGACGAGGTCGGAGCTCCACACCCCCGCGGGCAGCTGGGTGGTCACCAGAGCCGCGATGAGGGTGCCGACGACCGCCGTGCCGAGGCTGCTGCCGACCTCCTGCGCGGTGTCGTTCAGGGCGGCGCCGACGGAGGTGCGGTTGGCGGGCATCGCCGCGACGAGCGCGACGGCGCAGATGGTCATGATCGTGCGCAGCCCCACGGTGAGGACGACCATCGCGACGGCGATCGCGGGGTAGCCGTGCTCGACCCCCCAGGCCGTGCCCAGCAGGCCGACCACGAGCAGCGCGGCGCCGACGAGGCAGGCGGAGCGGTGGCCGAAGCGGGCGGCCAGCCACTCCGAGAGGGGGGCGGCCGCGATCATCGTGACGATGAGCGGGAGGTTGGCCAGGCCCGCCCGCACCGGGCTCCAGCCGTGGGCGAACTGGAAGTGCAGGATCAGGCCGAACATGACGCCCGCCATGGTGATCGACGCGGCGACCTGGGTGATGGCCGCGCCGCGGGCGGGCCCGGCGGAGAACAGGCCCAGGTCAAGCATCGGGTGCTCGGTGGCGCGCTCGTGCCGGACGAAGGCCGTGCCCGCGAGGACGGCGCCCAGCGCCGCGGCGAGGGTGACCGGCGACAGCCAGCCGTGCTCGACCCCGCTGGTGAGGGTGTAGCAGCCCAGTCCGATGGCGGCGATGGTGAGGACCGCGCCCGGCAGGTCCAGCGGGTCGGAGGTGAGGTCCTCGCGACGGTCGGCCGGCACACCCAGGCGGACGCCGACCCAGGCGACGAGCGCGATCGGGGCGTTGACCACGAGCAGCCAGGTCCAGCTGACGTGCGCCAGGGCGGTGCCGCCGAGCAGCGGGCCGAGCACGAAGCCGGACATCCCCACCACCATGACCACGGTGATGGCGCGCATGCGGAGCTTCTCGTCGTCGAACAGCCGGAAGACCAACGACATCGTGACGGGCGCCATCGCCGCGGCCGCCACGCCGAGGGCGGCCCGCAGGGCGATCAGCTCCCCCGCCGTGGTGACACCGACGACGGCGAGGCTGATGACGCCGAACGCGGCGAGCCCGGTCAGCAGCACCCGCCGCCGGCCGAGGCGGTCGGCGGTCGACCCGGCCGTGAGCAGCAGGCCGCCGAAGGTCAGCGAGTACGCCCCGGTGACCCACTGCAGGGCGGTGGTGCCGCTGCCGAGCTCCCGCCCGATGGTCGGCAGCGCGATGGTCAGCAGGGTGTTGTCGACCATCTCGACGAAGAAGGCGAGGCAGAGGGCGGCGAGCGGGAGCGCCGCCGCCCGCAACGACGCGGGGCTGCTCGTGGTGCTGGTGCTGGTGAGGTCCGTGCTGGTCATGGCCACCTCCCGGTATCGAACGACGTTCGACTCTCGAACGCGGTTCGAACCGTAGAACACCGTTCGATAGAGTGCAAGGCATGACCGACCACACCGCTGCGCCCGCCCGTCCCCGCAGGTCACGGAACCGGGTGACCCACTCGCTGGACTCCGTCCTCGCGGAGGCGATCGCGCTGCTGGACGAGTCGGGCGAGCCGGGCCTGACCTTCCGGGCGCTCGCCGCCCGCCTGGGCGGTGGGGTGGCCAGCATCTACTGGTACGTGGCCAACCGGGACGAGCTGCTGGACGGGGCGACCGACGAGGTCATGGGCCGCCTGCTCGACGACACCGCCGACCTGGTCACCGGGCGCGACCCGATCGCCGACCTGCGGGCGCTCTCGCTGGCCTTGTTCGACGAGATGCGGCGACGGCCGTGGTTCGGCTCGTACATGCTGCGCAACACCGGGTTGCAGCCGAACTCGATGCTCATGTTCGACCGGCTGGGCCAACAGCTGATGCGCCTGGAGCTGACCCCGAAGCAGCGGTTCCACGCCGTCTCGTCCCTGGTCAGCTACATCGTCGGGGTCGCGGTGGACATGGCCCAGCCGCCGCCCAAGGAGTTCCTCGACAGCGGTCTCGAGCCCGCCGAGTTCCTCGCCCGCTACGCCGACCGGTGGCGGGCGCTCGACCCCGAGCTGTACCCCTTCGCCCACCACGTGGCCGACGAGTTCGCCGGCCACGACGACGAGGAGGTGTTCCGCTCGGGGCTCGACCTGCTGCTCGCCGGGATCCAGGCCCAGGCCGGGACCCCGGGACCCTGAGGCCCGCCCCGACCCGCCGGGGGGCGTCCCGGCCGCCGCGATCCCCCGCGACGCCCGCACACCCGGTCGCTCCTCGCCGGCGGCTAGGGTCGCGCCGGTGACGACGTGCGTGGTGACCGGCTCGTCGGGGTACGTCGGCTCCCGGCTCGTGACCGCCCTGGCCCGGGCCGGGCACGACGTCACGGCCACCGCACGGTCCACGACCAAGCTCGACCGGTTCGACTGGCCCTCGTCGGTCACCCGCGCCGAGCTCGACGTGTCCGACGCCGACTCGTGCGCGGCTGCGCTCGCCGGCCCCGCCGAGGTCGCCTACTTCCTCGTCCACTCCATCGGGGAGGGCGACTTCGCCCGTCACGACCTCGACAGCGCCCGCACCTTCGCCCGGGCCGCCCGCCGGGCCGGGGTGCGGCGCATCGTCTACCTCGGCGGGTTCGTGCCCCGCCACGAGCACCTCTCCGAGCACCTGGAGAGCCGTGCCGACGTCGGAGACGCCCTCGGTGACGAGCCCGGGGTGGAGCTCGTCGAGCTGCGGGCGGCGATCATCCTCGGGGCGGGGTCGACGTCGTTCGAGCTGATCCGCCACCTCGTCGAGCGGCTGCCCGTCATCCCGCTGCCGCGCTGGATGGACCACCCCGTCTCCCCCGTAGCCGTCGACGACGTCCTGCACTACCTCGTCGCGGCCGCCGACCCCGAGCGGGTGCCCGCCGGGGCGTACGACGTGTCCAACGGCGAGAGCCCGACCTACTCCGCACTGATCCGCTCCTACGCCCGTGCCCGTGGGCGCCGCCGGGTGTGGGTGCCGGTGCCCGCGGTGCCCCCGGCCCTGGTGGCCCGGGTGGTGTCCTGGCTGACCCCGCTGCCCCACGAGCTGACGGCGGACCTGGTGATGAGCCTGCCGAACACCATGGCCAGCAACGACACCCGCATCCGGGACCTCGTCCCCGACCCCGAGGCCGGTCTCACCACCATCGGGCAGGCCTGGGAGCGCATCGCCGCCGGTACCGAGCCCACCGGGACCTCCGCCAGCAGCGACCCGCTGCAGCTGAGCACCACCGACCCGGACTGGGCCCAGCACCGCTGACGTCGCCTCCCGGCGCCCCGGGGGCCCGCCGCGCTCCGTCGCTGCACGGACGGTCGGGACGCAGCGACGAGAGGGGCTCACCGCAGAGCTGGAACTGCCGGTCGGCCGACCCCGGTCCTCGGGCCTCGGCGGCGTGCACGAGCGGGACGGCACCCGCGACGCCCCGAGCTGCCCTCAGGGGGAGGTGTGGAACCGGTCGTAGGCGGCCTGGTCGTCGACGACGCTGTGGAACCGGCGGACGAGACCGTCGCGGACGTCCCAGTGGTGGGTCAGGCTGAACGCGACCCGCACCCCGTCGGTGCGGGTCGGGGTGACGTGGACGTGGGCGAGCACCCCCGTCGGGGTCGTCTCCATCGAGTCCAGCACCGGCCACCAGCTGTCCGCGGTCCAGTCCGCCTGCCGGCGCAGGAAGTCGGCGAAGCCCGCAGCGCCGGTGTACTCCGCCTGCAGCGCGGAGGCCGCGCTGCCGGCGGGGGTGAACCGGAAGTCCTCGGCCAGCACCGCGACGAGGGCGTCCACCGCGGCCGCACCACGGGCGTCGTACATCGCCCGGATCGCCGCGGCGCAGCGCGCGTCGGGGTCCGGGCTCACGGGCGGGCCCGGTCGAGGGCGTGGGCGGCGGTGCGGGTGTCGTCGGTGATGCGCGCCAGCACCTCGACGGGGTACCCGCCGCTGCCGTGGGTGTACGAGGTGAGCTCGGCCCGGTAGGTCCGCCGGGCGACGGTCAGGTGCTGTCCCTGGAACTGCAGCACGGCGCGGCTGCCCGCCGCGACCAGCGCGCACGACGCGTCCAGACCCGGGTCACCGGGGTCCGCACGGCGGTGGCGCAGCAGGGTCTCGGTGAGCGGCTCGTGGTCCTCGAGAACGGTTCCGGTGGTGCGCCACCGGGGACGGCCGTGGGTGACGGCGTCGTCGTGCACCCCGGCCTGGGCCTCGCCCGTGCCGTGCAGCAGGCCGGTGACGAGGAACAGCGGGACGAACGCGGCGGCCGGTCCGAGGTGGACGGTCCCGGCGACGGTCACCGGGTCGAAGAAGGGCCGCAGCTCGCGGGCGAAGAACGCCGGGGAGACGCCCGTCGTCACGGTGCCGAACGCGGCGGCGAACCCGTCGAGGGCGACCCGGGCCGTGCGCAGCCACCCGAGACCGGCCGCGGTGGTGGGCCCGTCGTGGACGGCCCGGTCCAGCGCGACCGCCGCCAGGGGCAGCAGGCGGCAGCTGCGCCGCACGCTCTCGACCAGCACCACCTCCTGCGGGTCGCGGGTCTGCCGTCGTGCCCGGTGGTCGGTCGGGTTCCACAGGGTGTAGTGCACGACGGTGTCGCGGGGCACCATGCGGCTCGCCGCGGCCCAGGCCAGCAGCCGGGGCTCCAGGGCGGGTACCGCCTCGAGGGGCTCGGTGCCGAGCCGGCGCAGCGCCGCCAGCACCATCCCGGTGTCGCGCAGGGCCGCGACCGCCACCACCGGGTCGTCGTCCTGCGCCGGGTGACGCGCCGCGTCCCCGAGCCAAGCGGTGAGCACGGTCGCGTCGCGGGCCTCGTTGACCGCGGGCAGCGCAGCGAGCCGGTCGTCGAGCCCCAACGGGTCACCGGCTCGGACCGCCTCGTGGTCGAGCAGCAGACCGTCGTCGACGCGCCCGCAGGTGCTGCCGAGCAGCACGTCGGTCAGGGCGTCGTCCCCGGCAGCGGGCTCACCGGCGCAGGCGCGACCCACCAGCTCCGCGACCGTCACCGACGGCGACCCGACCTCGTCGGGTCCCGCCACGCGCGGTACGCCGGTGTCGTGGCCCGTCACGGCCTCGGCCGCGGCACGGGGAGCACGACCGCGGATCGTAGCGGCACCCACCGCGGCGGGGGAAGGCGCCGCTCGACCCGTCGGCTCGGGCCGGCGGCATCTTGACCGCGACGAGCTCGTGCTCGGCACCCACGTCACCGATCCCCTCGCGGGCCGGGTCCACCGCAGCGGCACCGCGTTCCGTCTCGCCGCGCACCCACAGGCAGTCCTCGCCGGCCCCGGCGCACCGCGGCGAGTCGAGCTGCCCCACCCGTGCGTCGGCGGCGGGACGCGATGATGCACCCGTGATCGAGGACAGCCTCCTGCGCGAGGCCCGGTGGACCACCCCGCCCGCCGCCGTCGAGACCACTGCGGACGGTCTCCGGGTGACGGCGGTGGCGGGCAGCGACGCCTGGCGGCACACCTCCTACGGCTTCGTCCACGACGACGCGCACGGCCTGCTCGCCCCCTTCGGCACCCGGGACGCCCTCGAGGTCCGGTTCCGGCTGGACTACACCGAGCAGTTCGACCAGGCCGGGCTGCTGCTGCGCGCCGGGCCCGAGGAGTGGGTCAAGGCCGGGGTGGAGGTGTCCGACGGGTCGCCCCAGCTCGGTGCCGTCGTCACCCACCGCACCTCCGACTGGTCGGTCGCCCCGGTGCCCGACTGGGCCGGGCGCACGGTGACCGTGCGGGCCAGCCGCGACGGCGACGCGGTGACCCTGCGGGCCCGGGTGGACGACGAGGCGTTCCGGCTCGTCCGGGTCGCCCACGTCGACCCCGCCACCGAGCTCCGGGCCGGCCCGTACTGCTGCTCCCCCACCCGCGCCGGGCTCACCGTGGTCTTCACCGGCTGGCGGCGCACCCCACCCGACGACTCCCTGCACTGACTGTCCCGCCTCCGCTCCCCGGGCACGGGCCCTGCCGTGCGCGGGCCGTGGACGTACGGTCGGGCCGCAGCGACGAGAGGGGCTCACCGTGGAGCTGGGACTGTCGGTCGGGTACTGGTCGGCCGGCCCGCCGGAGGGCGCGGCCGAGCTCGTGGCCCGGGCCGATGAGCTGGGCCTGAGCTCGGTGTGGACCGCGGAGGCCTACGGCTCCGACGCGCTGACCCCGCTGGCCTGGTGGGGCTCGCGCACCGAGCGGGTGCGCCTGGGCACCTCGATCATGC
The DNA here is from genome assembly GCF_054783215.1 of Rhodococcus aerolatus. Lineage (NCBI taxonomy): Bacteria > Bacillati > Actinomycetota > Actinomycetes > Mycobacteriales > Nocardiaceae > Rhodococcus > Rhodococcus aerolatus. Next base: position 43,769 of record NZ_BAAGQZ010000036.1, read on the forward strand.
AGATGTCGGCCCGCACCCCGACCGCGGCGGCGATGGCGGCCCTCACCATGGACCACCTCTGCGGCGGCCGGTTCGTCCTCGGCCTCGGCGCGAGCGGGCCGCAGGTGGTGGAGGGCTGGTACGGCGAGTCCTACCGCAAGCCGCTGGCCCGCACCCGGGAGTACATCGAGGTGGTGCGCAAGGTGCTGGCCCGCGAGGCGCCGGTGACCAACAGTGGCGCGTTCTACCCGCTGCCGATCAAGGGTGCGACGGGGCTGGGCAAGCCGCTGCGCTCCACCGTGCACCCGCTGCGGGCCAACCTGCCGGTGTTCCTGGCCGCCGAGGGACCCAAGAACGTGGCCCTGGCCGCCGAGGTCGCCGACGGCTGGTTCCCGCTGTGGTTCGGCCCCTCCACCGACGCTTTCTACCGCGCCGCCCTGGCCGACGGGTTCGCCCGCGACGGTGCTCGCCACACCCTCGACGACTTCGAGGTGGTGTGCCCGGTGCCGGTGGTGATCGACGACGACGTGGAGCGCGCGGCCGACGCGCTGCGCCCCGAGATCGCGCTCTACGCCGGCGGGATGGGCGCGCGGGAGGCCAACTTTCACGCCGACGTGTTCTCCCGGATGGGCTGGGAGGCGGAGGTGGCCGCGATCCAGGACGCCTACCTCGCCGGCGACAAGCGGGAAGCGGCCGCCGCGGTGCCGCTCGCCATGGTCGAGGACGTGGCCCTGGTGGGCCCGGAGGCGAAGGTCGCCGACGAGCTCGCCCGCTGGGAGGAGACCGTGGTGACCACCATGGTCCTGCGGCCGCACGAGGCCACCATCCGCACCGTCGGACGGCTGCTCGCACGCCGCTGAACCGCGCCCCTCGGGGCCTGCGCCACACGACCGTGACCCGCCGCCGGGACGTCTTGCGGTGGGTCGCGCCCGTGGGACGGCAGCCTGCGGCGAGGTCGGCGTGAGGGCGTACGCAGTCCGCCCGGTCCGGTGTACGCATCGACTCTGCGGATCCCGGGTCCGCGTCTGCTGCCGACACTGCACGGACCGTCCGACGAACGGTGCCCCCGACCAGCCGCGGCCGCCGTCACGAGAGTCGGTCTGCGCCACCCCTCGTCCGATGCGGGTCACCCGCACGACCCATGGAGAACTCGATGTCCAAGACCTCGCTGCCGCTGCCCCGCCGCACCGGCCGCCACCGCGCCCTGACCCCGCAGCGTCGCCGCGCCGTCCTCGCCCTCGGGGGGACCGTGCTGGCCTCCGCCGGGATCACCGGTGCCGTCGCTGCGCCGGCGTCCGCCGTCACCTGCACCGCCACGGGCGACACCACCGAGACGCTCGGGTCGTCGACCTACCCCAACCCGGACCCGTACTGCACCGCGCAGGCGTACGGGAGCTTCCTGTCACCCGGGTCCACCGGCACCGCCCGGTCCACCTCGACCGGGTCCGGTGTCGCGCCCGGGTCCTCACCCAGCACGAGCACCCCGGTCGGCAGCGTCGCCAAGGCGTACACCTCCTCGGCCGGTGACGCCACGGCCACCGCGACGGGTGGGGGCTACTCCGTCGCCGAGGTGGCGAGCGGTGGGTCGGCGACCGCCACGTCGAACGGCTACGTCGACCCCGCGAGCCCCAACTACGCGGGCGCCTACGCCCAGGACGGCGCGACGGCGACCGCGACGGTGCGGGGCAACTCGTTGGCGAGCTCCGAGGCGTACGACGCCGGCAGCTCCGCGACCTCCACCGCCCTGGACGAGGGCTACGCCACGAGCGAGGCGGAGACCGGCGGGGTCGCTGTCAGCTACGCCGTCGGAGCCGACTCCGCGGCCCGGGCCGACGCCTCCGACGGCCAGGGCGCGTACGCCGCCGCCGGCGGTGGCGGGTCGGCGTCCGCCAGCTCCACCGAGGGCGTCGACTGCAGCGGGCCGCTCGCGGGTGCGTACACCACCGGCAGCGGTGCCGGGTGCGTCAGCCTGGGGGCCAGGACCTACACCTTCACCCTGAAGCTGCCCGCCCCGGGCACCGTCCCCGCCACCACGCTCGCCGTCCGGTAGCGGCGACGAGCACCACGGGGCGGGTCTGCGGACGCGTCGGGGAGGTGGGGTGTCGCGTCTGCCGTGGCGACGTCCACATCCTCGGGACCGACCACCCCGCGGTCACCGTCGAGCCCGACGCGGCCGTCCGTGCGGGCCGACCCGGCAGCAGGCCTGTCGCTCGCCGCCCTTGCCGTCCTCCAGCGGCACCCGCGGGACGAGTTCGAGCGGGAGCTCGTCCGCGCGTGGCGGACCGAGGCCGGCGCCGTGCCCGACGGGCGCGCCGCCTGGCTGCGCCGGTACGCCTCCGTCCTGGTGCTGGTCCGCCTCGCACCCCTGGCTCGGCCCACGGCGTCCGGCGGGGCCGCCGGTCCAGGGCGGTCGCGACGCACTCGTCCAGCTGCTCGGCTGCGGCGGGCCGTCGTGGCCGACGGGTGCGAGGGTGCACCGGCCTAGGGTGTGGCGCGTGGCGGGGGTCGGGTCGTGGCCGGTGGTGGGTCGCGACGAGGAGTGCGACGCGACCGTCAGCCGGCTGCGCCGCGGTGTGGGCACGGTGCTGGTGGGCGGGGCGGGCACGGGGAAGTCGACGCTCGCCGCCGAGGTGTCCGACCGCCTGACCGCCGAGGGGTGGTCCACGACCCTGGTCCTGTGTGTGGGCGGCGCAGCGCTGTCGTCGCGCAGCCTCGACGAGCTGGCCGGGGTGGGGCGTCGTTCTCTGGTGGTCGTCGAGGACGCGCACCGTCTCGACCGGGACGCCGCGGACGGGGTGTGGCGACTGGCCCACGACCCCGACGTCTCGCTCCTGGTGACCGTGCGGTCGGGGGAGATCACCCCGGACCCGGTTGCCCGGTTGTGGACCAGTGGACGGTGCGAGCGTTCCGAGCTGGGCCCGCTGGGGGTCGGTGAGGTCCTGACGGTCCTGGAGCAGGTGCTCGGTGGTGACGTCGAGGACCGCCTCGCCTGGACGCTGGCCCAGCGCTCGCAGGGCAACCCCCTGTTCCTGCGCGAGCTGGTCACCGCGGGCCGGCGGGACGGGGCGATCGCCCGGGACCGCCAGGTGTGGAAGCAGGTGGGTGCCCTGCCGGTCGGAGCCGGCGTCACCGAGCTGCTCCGAGCCTCCCTGTCGGGTCTGGGCCTCCCGGACCGCACGACCTGCGAGTACGTCGCGCTCGGGCAGCCCGTGACCCTCCCCGTCGGCGAGGCGCTCCTCGACGTGGACCTGCTCGAGGCGCTGGAAGGTCGCGGCCTGGTCCGGGTGCAGACCAGCATCGACGGACCGGTCATCACCATGGCCCACCCCCTGCACGCCGAGGTCCTGCTGTCCGAGCTGCCGCCGCTGCGGTCCCGGCGCCTCCGCCGCGACCTCGTGCGAGCGATCGGGTCCGTCCGGGGGCCGAGCGCAGCCGAGGTGGTCCGCTCCGCGCTGTGGCGCCTGGAGCTCGACGAGCCGGTCGACGAGGCCGAGCTCCTCGCCGCGGCCCGGTCGGCCCGGGCCACGGCCGGACCCACGGCCGAGCTGCTGGCGCGGGCCGCCGCCGACGGGGGGTCCGCGGAGGCGACGGTGACGTTGGCGGAGATCGTCCTCATGCGGGGGCGGATCGCCGAGGCCGACCGTCTGCTGGACGACCTGGCTGCCACCGCACGACCGACGCCGCTGCCCGAGGCGCTGGCGCAGCGGGTGGCCGCGACGCGGGCCCTGGGCCGCACCCGCCTCGGCGAGATCCAGGAAGCCGCAGCCCTGGTCGCGGGCCCGCACGTCCCGGCCGGCTCGCTGCACATGCAGGCCCTGCACGCCCAGGCCCTCATGCTGGACGGGGACCTCGACCGGTCGACGGCCCTGGCCGGGCCCGTCTTCCACGACCCGGGTGCCGATGCTGCCGCGAAGACTCTTGCTGCGTTCGTCCTGGTCGCGTCGGCCGGGTACGCCGGGGAGCGCGCACCGTCGGAGGAGTGGTTGCAGGCCGAGCTGGCGCACGCCGACACGCTCCGCGCCGCGGCGCCGTACGACGTCGCGACGCTGGAGGCGACGGCGGCTCTCGCCGCCGCCAGGGCCGGCCGCCTGCACGACGCGGAGGTCATCGCTGGACGGATGCATCGCAGCGCGATGGCCGCTGGTGACGAGTGGCTGCACCCGCGCGTCGCCGCTGCCTCGGGCGCCATCGCCCTGCAGCGTGGCCAGGTACGCACGGCTACCAGGCACTTCAGGATCATGGTGTCGTCGAGCAACGACTTCGACGGCCGGTTCCTGCGCTACAGCCTGTCCTTCCTGGCCCGGGCCGCCGCGCTGGCCGGACTGGCGGACGAGGCCCGCGCAGCGCTGGCCGACGTGCCCCCCGAGGCACCGTCGTTCCCCGTCCTGCAGACCGACTGGGACATGGCCGAGGCCGCCGTCCTCGCCGCCGGAGGGGCGTGGACCGCCGCCGCCCGGGTCGCCCTCACCGCCGCACGGGTCGCCGCGGCCCGGGGGGCCTGGAGGTTGGCCCTCGCCGCCGCCCACGACGCGGTGCGCTACACCGGCGACCCGGGTGCGGCCGAGATCGTGGTCGCGGCCGCGGACCAGCTGCGGGCTCCCCTGCCCGCAGCGCTCGCCCGACATGCCCACGCCCGCACCACGAACGACGGCCCGGCCCTGCGACAGGCCGGCGAGGACCTGGCCGCGGTCGGGGCCGTGCTGCACGCGGCCGAGGCCCGCTACGCCGCGGCCCGCGCCTTCCGCGACGCCGGTCGACCCGACGAGGCGGTCCGCGAGCAGGCCCACGCGCTGGCCCTGCACGCACGCTGCGAGAACGCCGACATCGCCTGGGTCGCCAGCTTCCCCGCCACCGACCTGACCCCGAGGGAGCGGCAGGTCGCCCTCCTCGCCGCCGGGGGCCGGCAGGACCAGCACATCGCGACCCAGCTGGGCATCTCCCCGCGCACCGTCCAGGTCCACCTCCACCGCGCCTACCACAAGCTCGGCATCACCAACCGGCGCCAGCTCCCCGGTGCGCTCACCCCACGCTGAGCCACACACCCCGCGCCCCGCGTACGTAGTCCCGGCCCGGCGGGCTAGGTAGTGACGTTGCTGATCTCCGGCCTCGATGTTCCTCCTACGGTCCGCGTGTGGTCCGCCGTGGTCCACAGGAGGCGGGTGGGTCGTGGTGGTGCGTGCTGGGCACGTCGCTGGTGCGGAGCGCGTCCGCCCGACGGGCCGGTCCCGCGCTTCGGCCGTCGCCATGTTCGTGGTCGGGGCCGTGGCCCTGACCGCCACCGGGGTCCTCGCCCCCACGGCCACCGCAGCGACTGTGCCCGCCGGGTGCACCCAGTCCGGGTCACTGGTGACCTGCACCTACAGCTACACCGGGGGTGAGCAGACGTTCGCCGTCCCCGCCGGGGTCACCACCGTGGCGGTGACCGCGGTCGGCGCTGGCGGCGGAGACGGCGTCTACGGCGACGGGACCACCTACAACGAGGGTGGCGCGGGCGGTCTGGTCACCGCGCCCACGACGACCGTGACCCCCGGCAGCACCCTCTACGTCGAGGTCGGCGGGGTCGGGGCGCCCGGCCGCACCCGCGGGTCCAGCCCGGTTCCCAGCGGGTTCAACGGCGGCACCTCGCCCGTGCGGCCGGACTTCAACGCCCAGTTCGCCTCCGGCGGCGGCGGTGGCGGCGGGGGCGCCTCCGACGTGCGCACCGCGGGCCGCACCACCCCGTCGACGCTGGAGTCCCGGCTCGTCGTCGCTGCCGGCGGCGGCGGCGGGGGCGGCTTCTTCGGCTCGGCCACCCCCGGCAGCGGGCGCGGGGGAGACGCCGGGGCCACCGGAGGGGCCAGTGACGTGATCCCGCAGGGTGGTGGCCCCGGCACCACGACGGCGGGCGGTGCCGGTGGCGGTGACTACTACGGTGGCGGCTCCTCGGGGACCCTCGGCGCCGGAGGCGGCCCCGAGCACCGGTACTACGCCAACGGCGGCGGGGGCGGGGGCGGTGTCTACGGCGGCGGGGGCGGCGGCAGCGGCGCCGACAACGGCGCCGGCGGTGGGGGCGGGGCCTCCACCGGTGGGGTCCTGACCACCTCCGCCGCTCCCGCCTCGGTCATGATCACCTACGTCGCCCCGCCTGTCGCGGGCGCGATCGCGGCGGCGTCGGGGTCCGGGCAGACCGTCCAGGCCGGGCAGGCGTTCGCCCCGTTGGTCGCCACGGTCACCGACCCCACCCGCAGCGACGCCCCGGTGGCGGGGGCGTCGGTGACGTTCACCGTCACCTCCGGTTCCGCGAGCTTCGCCGGCGACACCACCGCGACTGCGACGACCGGCACCAACGGGCAGGCCGGCGCCCCGCCCCTGATCTCCGGCACTCCTGGCCCGGTCACCGTCACCGCGACCACCGACGGGGTCAGCACACCAGCGACGTTCACCGAGACCGTCACCCAGGCCAGCCAGATCGTCACCTTCACCCTTCCGGCCACAGCCACCATCGGGGACGCCCTCACCCTCACCGGGTCCGCCTCCTCCGGGCTGCCCGTCACCTACACGACCACCGGCCCGTGCACCGTCACCGGTGACAGCACCGACAGCACGCTGACCGTCACCGGGTCCGGCACCTGCACCGTGACCGCCACCCAGCCCGGCGACACCACCTACGCCGCCGCGACCCCCGTCACCCAGGCGGTCACCGTCGGCGCCACCACCTCCCGGGTCACCTACGGGGTCACTGGCTCCGCCACCACCACCGGGCGGGCCCCCGTCCCGTTCGGGTTCATCCCGCTGACCGCGACCCTGTCCTCCACCGGCAGCACCACGACGGGGACCGGGTTCACCGACGGCCAGCTCGGGTCCACCCCGACCACGTTCACCGGGACGGTGTTCGGGTTCCTCCCGGCCACCATCTCCGCCCACCTCGTGACCACCGCGCCCGTCACCGCCACCACCAGTGACACGGCCACCACGGTGACCGCGCCGGTGCGGCTGGTCGTCGACCAGGTGTCGGTGCTCGGGCTCGGGCTCATCACCCCCGGCGCCACCTGCGCCACCACCACCTCCTCCACCGTCACCCTCACCGGGGCACGCGGAGTCCTCACCGACGGCGGACAGCTCACCGGCACCTACACCGCCAGCACCTTCACCGGCTGCGGGCTGCTCGCCCCGTTCCTGCAGCCCCAGCTCGACCAGATCGCCGGCATCCCGCGGGCCATCACCGCTGCTCTCAGCGCCCCCGCCACCGGGACCCGCTGATGATCAGCCGAGGGCGCCACGTGACCGGGCCCGCGTCGTCAGGGGCGCGACACCGCGTCTCGAACCCCACCACCGAGAGGTCCCCCGTGCTACGTGCGCGACGTCTGACAGCCCGGTCGGCCACGGCGGCCGTGGTGCTGGCCGGGATCGCCCTGGTCCCGGCCGCCGCCGCCGCGGCACCGCTGCCGGACGGGTGCGTGCAGTCCGGGGCGACGGTCACCTGCACCTACCGCTCGACCGGCTCGGAGCAGACGTTCCCGGTCCCGGCCGGGGTCCGTTCGGTCACGGTGACCGCCGTCGGGGCACCCGGCGCGATGGACGGGCGGGGCGTCTTCGGCCCCGGAGGCAAGGGCGCGTCGGTCACCGCGACCCTCGCGGTCACTCCCGCGGACACCCTGTTCGTCGAGGTCGGCGGGACCCCGTCGCGCGGTCAGTACTGCTTCGGCTCGTGCCTCGGTGGCTACAACGGTGGCGGCACCACGGGCAGCGGTGGCGGCGGAGGCGGCGCGTCCGACGTCCGCACCGTGGCCGCGGACCAGCCCGCGTCTCTGGCGAGCCGTCAGCTGGTCGCCGCCGGTGGTGGCGGCGGAGGGAGACGCGGCACCTGCTACTCCGATGCGTACTACGACTCCAGCACGACGGGCGGTGTCGGCGGGAACGCCGGAGCCGCCGGGACGACGGGGACGGACGGGTGCTCCACCACCCTCGACGGGGGTCGCGGCGGCACCGCCGGGACACCGACCGCGGGCGGGGCCGACGGGAACGGGAACCCCACCGGCGCCACCGCGGGACGCGCCGGCACCGGCGGCAACGGGATCCAGAACATCGGCGGTGCGGGTGGCGGTGGGTGGTTCGGCGGCGGCGGTGGCGGCAGCGTCACGTTCCTGGATCCGCCCGACGGTCCGCTGAACGGTGCCGGAGGCGGGGGCGGCGGGTCGAACCTCGTCCCGTCGAACGGCAGCTCGGCCCTGGACACGACGGGAGTCCCGCAGGTCGTCATCTCCTACACGGTCCCGTCCGACACCACCGCACCGACGACGACCGCGACCTTCAGCGGAACGCCGGGCAGCAACGGGTGGTACACCAGCGGCGGTCTCGTCACCCTCACCGCGGTCGACGACCCGGACGGCTCCGGGGTCCGGGGGACCAGCTACAGCCTCGACGGCGGTGCCCCGACCACCTACAGCGGCCCCTTCCCCGTCTCCGGCGACGGCGTCCACACCGTCACCTCCTCCTCCGTCGACGACGCCGACAACACCGAGCAGACCCAGACCCTGTCGCTGCCCGTCGACGCGACCGCGCCGACCGTGACCTTCACCGGCAACGCGGGCAGCTACACGGTGGACCAGACGGTGAACATCACCTGCGCCGCCACCGACGCCACGTCCGGCGTCGCGTCGGACACCTGCACGCACATCAGCGAACCGGCCTCCAGCTTCCCGCTCGGGACCACCACGATCACCGCGACAGCGACGGACGACGCCGGCAACACGTCGGGGCCGGTGAGCACCAGCTTCACCGTGACCGGCCCGACGTCGACCCCCGTGTCCTACCCGCTGACCGGCACGGCCACGGTCACCGGCCGAGCGCCGGTGCCGTTCGGACCCGTCCCGCTGACCGCGACGCTGACCACGACCGGAACCGCGGTCGCGGGCACCGGGATCACCGACGGGCAGCTCGCGAGCACGCCGACCACGTTCTCCGGCACCTTCTTCGGGTTCCTCCCCGCCACCGTCACCGCGCACCTCGAGAACACCGTGCCCGTCACGGCGACCACGTCCGACGGGGGGACGGCGCTGACCGCGTCGGTGCGCCTCGTCGTCGACCAGGTGTCGGTGCTCGGCCTCGGGCTCATCACCCCAGGAGCCACCTGCGCCACGGTGACCCCGTCGACGGTGACCCTGACCGGTGCTCCCGGGGTCCTCCGCGGTGGCGGCCCCCTGAGCGGCACCTACACCGCGAACCGGTTCTCGGGCTGCGGATTCCTCGCCCCGTTCCTCGAGCCCCAGCTCGACCGGATCGCCGGGGTTCCCCAGTCCGTCACCGTCACCCTCGGCGCGCCCAGCTCCGCGGGCACCACCGGCTAGTCACCCGCACCACCACGGACCGGCGTCCCCGGTGGCCGACGGGCCGGCGGAGTCGATCACGGTGGACTGCTGGTCGCGGTCTCGTCGACGGTGACGCAGCGTCTGGCAGGGTCGGCGTCGTGACCGCTCTCGTGGACCGGACCATCGCCGCGCTGCGCGCCGAGCACGACGTCCTCGCCGACGTGGTGGCCCGCGTCGACGACGACCAGCTGACCGCGCCGTCGGGGGCATCGCGGTGGTCGGTCGCGGACGTGCTGTCCCACCTCGGCAGCGGCGCGCAGAACACGCTCGCGGACGTGGCGGCGGGCCTCGGGGGCGACGCGGTGCCGGACGGCTCCCACCAGTCGGTGTGGGACCGCTGGAACGCGATGTCGCCGCGCGAGCAGGCGGACGAGTACCTCGCCGCGGACGCCGAGCTCGTCGCTCGCTTCGAGGCCCTCGGCGCCGCCCAGCGGGCGGACGCGCGGATGCCGTTCCGTCGCCTACCCGATCCGCTGACCATGGCGGCCTTCGCGGGGATGCGCCTCGACGAGCTCGCGCTGCACTCGTGGGACGTCCGGGTGGCCCTCGACCCGTAGGCGGCGATCGACGGCACCGCGGCGAGCGTGCTGCTGGAGCACTTCAGCGGAGAGCTCGGGGTCTTGCTGGGGTTCCTGGGCAAGCCCGGAGCGATCGCTGTGCCGGTGGTCCTCGACCTCGTCGCGACCGGCCTGGCCCTCGTGGTGACCGACACCGTGGCACTCGTCGCCACGCCCGCGGAGACCACCGCGGCGCTCACCGGCGGACCGGACGCCGTGCTGCGGCTGCTCACCGGTCGGCTGCACCCCGCGCACACCCCGGACACCGTCATCGTCACCGGCGGCACCACGCTCGACGCGCTGCGCGCGGTGTTCCCAGGGTTCTGAGCCGGAGACCCCTCCCACGTGCCGACGAAGAGCCGTGGACGGCTCTCGGCGGCGGGGACGCCAGGCGTGGCCTGCCGCCCCCCGGCGACCGAGGCGGGCGCTCAGGTCGTACCGGAGGTGATGACGCACTTCCCCGTGGTCCGGCCGGCGAGCAGGTCGACCAGCGCCTCGGGGGCGCGCTCGAGGCCCACGTAGGTCGCCGTCGCCGGGGTCAGCGCGCCGCGGCGCCACAGGTCGGCCAGCTCGGCGCGCACCGCGTCGGCGTGCTCGGCGTACGCGCCGGCCCGGAAGCCCTGCAGGCGCAGGTTCTTGGAGGTGGCCTGGAAGAGGTTCGTCACCGCGGGGGCGGGCCCGCCGTCGTACCCGGACACCGCCCCGCACAGCGCGACCCGGCCGCGGGGACGCAGGTGGTCCAGCGCCGCCTGCAGGTGCGCGCCGCCGACGTTGTCGAAGTACACGTCGATGCCCTCCGGGGCGCACCGGTACAGCGCGGCGGACAGGTCCTCGTGGTGGTCGAACGCCGCGTCCGCGTCGAGGACGTCCAGCACGTGGCGCACCTTGGCGCGCGACCCGGCGCTGCCCACCACGCGGCACCCGCGCGCCCGGGCGAGCTGGACGACGATGCCGCCGACGGAGCCCGCGGCCGAGGACACCCACACCGTCTCCCCCGCCTGCGCCGCGGCGACCCGCACCAGGCCCGCGTGGGCCGTCATGCCGGACCCGCCGAGCAGGACGAGCTGCACGTCGGGCGGGGCCAGCGCCGGGTCGAGCCGGGTCAGCACGCCCGCGCCGCCGAGCGCGGTGGCCGCGGGGTCGACGACGGCGAGGTCGCGGAACCCGCGGGCGTGCTGGACCAGGTCACCCTCGGCGAACCCCGGGTGTCGGGACTCCACGACCTCGCCGACCGCGAGGCCCTCGAGCGTGTCGCCCACCGCGTACGCGGGCAGGTAGCCCGGCGGTGAGACGGGGTCGAGCCGCAGCCGCACGGCCGCGTCCACGGAGTGGTGCGTGGTGCGCACGAGCACCTCCCCCGGGCCGGGCCGGGGGGCGTCGACGACCACGCAGTCGAGGTCCTCGGGCCGCAACGAGCCCATCGGCCGGCGCGCCAGCCGGACCTCCCGGTTGACGTCCACGGGACCTCCTGAGCGACCCATCAGGGCAGCGGGAACTCGACCTCGGGGCTGCGGCAGATCAGCAGCCGGTGCAGCCGTCCGTCGTCGCCCAGCTGGGCGGAGGCGTTGAACGACGCCTCGAACTGCCCGTCACGCGTGGTGCGGCCGAGCACCAGCTCGGTGTCACCCACCGCCGCACCGGCGAGGACCTCGTGGACGAGCGTGCTGACCTCGCGCTGGGCGAGGTAGCCGACGAGCCCCTCGCGGTCGCCGACGAACTCCGCCGAGCTGCCCCCACCGCGGGAGAACTGCACCGACATGCGGAACCCGTCGGTGATCATGTCCAGCACACGCTCGGGTCGGTCGGAGTCCATGGTGGCGAACCAGCGCGACAGCGCCGGCGTCGGCGCCGTCACGCCCCCGCCCCGTCGGTGGTGGCCCCAGCGGGGGGTACCGGGTCGAACAGGACCTGGTATGCCGAGATCGCCCCGTGCTCGTCGACGGTGCAGGTCGCCAGGAAGTGGCCCGTGGTGGTCGTGCCGTCCTCGACGATGGACCCCGCGACGAACTCGGTGTCCCGGTCCCGGGCGGTGCGCGCCAGCACGTGGGCCCGCTGCACGTCGCCCCGCCCGGCGAGGTACGCGGCCACGCCGTCGCGACCGCGACCCCGCCGCACCCCGCCCGGCAGGGTGAACGAGAACGCGGCGTCGTCGGTGAAGAGCTCCGCTGCGGCCTGCAGCTCGCCCGCGTCGACCGCGGCGTAGTAGCGCGGGAGGAGATCGGCGTCACTCATGGCCTGAACCTAGTTCAGTTGACGCGCGAGGTCCAGCAGGTCGAACGGCCCGGGTGTGCTTGCCACCACAGCGGCACCGACCTAAATTGAACTCATGTCAGTTTTGCCGATGGACGTCGCCTCCCCCGCCGAGCCCCCGCTGCACGCCGTCGCGTGGCCCTCGTCGGGCACCGACGCCCTCGCCCCCCTCCCGGAGCACGACGAGCTGCGCGACGCGGTCGCCCAGCTCGTGGCCCGGCGGATGCCCCACCAGTCGCTCCGGACCGTCGCGGCCTCGGCCCCCGGGTACTCCCCCGCGCTGTGGTCCGAGCTGTGCACCGAGCTCGACGTCGCCGCGATGGCCCTGCCGGAGCACCTCGGCGGAGCCGGGTACGGCATGCGCGAGCTCGGCGTCGTCCTCGAGGTCACCGGCGGGGCGCTGCTCGCGGAGCCGGTCCTGTCCAGCGCGGTGCTCGGCGCCGGCGCGCTGGCCCTGGCCGAGGACCCGGATGCGGTCGCCGTGCAACGCGGCGCGGTGCTGCGCGGCGACGTGCTCGCCACCGTCGGGCTCGGCGCTGCAGCCGCGCTCACCGCCACCCGCACCGCGGACGGCTGGGCGGTGACCGGCACCGCGCTCCGCGTGCTGCAGGGCGCCACCGCGGAACTGCTGGTCGTCCGTGCCGCGGTGGACGGTGGCGACGCGCTGCTCGCGGTGGACGTCTCGGGCGTCGACGCCGTCGCGCACGAGACGCTCGACCTGACGCGGCCGCAGGCCGACCTCGTCCTGGACGCGGCACCCGCGACGCTCCTGGTCGGGCCCGCGGGCTCCGCCGCGGCGTGGCGGTCCCTGCGCACCCTGGTCGACGCGGCCGTGGCCTGCGAGCACGCCGGGATGGTGGCGCACCTGCTCACCGCCACCACCGCGCACGTCGTCGCGCGCCACCAGTTCGGCCGACCCATCGGGTCCTTCCAGGCCGTCAAGCACCGGCTGGCCGACGTCCTCGTCGACCTCGAGCGGGCCCGCTCCGCCGCCCGGTACGCCGCGGCGGCCTGCGCCGGCGACCCGACGGGCGCCGCGCTCGCCGCGGCCGTCGCCGCCGCCGTGTGCACCGACGCCGTGATCCGCACCGCCCACGAGGCGGTGCAGCTCCACGGCGGGATCGGCTTCACCTGGGAGCACCCGGCGCACTTCTACCTGCGCCGGGCCCTCGGGGACGAGGGCCTGTTCGGCGACGCCCGCGCGCACCGCGCCCGCGTCGCCGGGCTCGTCGGCCTGTAGCGGTCCCGACCGGCCGTGGGCGCCGGGGACCGCCGACGAGCAGTACCTGAACTCACTTCAGGAAATCTCTTGACACCCCGTGGCGCTCACCACACACTAAACCGAATCCAGTTCACTTCAGGAGGCCCTGCCATGATCGACACCGACCACATCGTCCTCGAGAAGGACGGCGACGTCGCCCGGGTGTGGCTCAACCGCCCGCACAAGAAGAACGCCGTCACCGTCGAGCTGCTGCACCGCCTCGACGAGATCATCGTCGAGGTCGACGAGGACCCGGACCTGAAGGTGCTGGTGCTCCGCGGCCGGGGCGGCACCTTCTGCTCGGGCTTCGACCTCGACGAGCTGTTGGCCAACTACGTCGGCAGCACCATGGCCATGGAGGTCGCGATCCTCTCGGCCAAGGTCTGCGACCGGCTGTACTCCATGAAGACCCCGTCGGTCGCCGTGCTCGAGGGCTACGTCACCGCCGGCGGCTTCGAGCTGATGATCTCCTGCGACTTCGCCGTCGCGGCCGACGACGCCAAGATCGGCGACTTCCACATCCGGCGCGCCCTCTTCGGCGGCGCGGGCCCGATCTACCGGCTGCCCCGCATGATCGGCATCCGCAAGACCAAGGAGCTCATGCTCACCGGCAAGCTGCTCTCCGGCACCGAGGCCAAGGCGTTCGACCTCATCAACGACAGCGCGCCCGCGGCCGAGCTCGACCAGTGCGTCGCCGACTTCATCGCCCCGCTGGTCGACAAGAGCCCGTTCATGATGCGGCTCACCAAGATGACGATCGACCGCGGCCTCGACGCGGACATCCAGTCGCTGATGGTCATGGAGCACCTCGCGGTGGGCAACGCGCTGCAGTCCGAGGACGGCCGCGAGGGTGTCTCGGCCTTCCTGGAGAAGCGCGAGCCCAAGTGGGTCGGCCGCTAGGCAGGACCACCCCGACCGCACCGCTGACCAGGAGGACACCGTGGCCCCGACGACGGACCCGAGCCCGGACACGACCGACCCCGTGCTGCTCGGCAGCCGCTGCCCGGAGTGCGGCACCATCGCCTTCCCCGCAGCAACCACCTGCCAACGCTGCGGCACCCGGGTGGAGGGGACCGTCGAGCTCTCCCGGCGCGGCACCGTGTGGGCGCACACCGTGCAGCACTTCGCCCCGAAGTCACCGCCCTACGTCCCCCCCGCGGAGGGCTTCACGCCCTTCGCGGTGGGGTACGTCGAGCTGCCTGACGGCGTGCGGGTGCAGGCCCGGCTCGACGCCGGCGGTGGCGAGGACCTCTCCGACGCCGAGGTGGGCCTGGTCGAGGTCCTGCCGGTGCCGCGCTTCGCGACGGACCGCGCCCGGACCGGGGGCGCGTGATGGCGGACGTCTCCATCATCGGCGCCGGGCTGTCGCGCTTCGGCCGCCAGCCCGGGGTCACGGGCCGCCAGCTCGCGCTGCAGGCCGTCGGTGCGGCGCTGGACGACGCCAGGATCACCTGGCCCGACGTGCAGGTCGCCTTCGGCGGCAGCGACGGGTCCGGGCTCGCGGACACCCTGGTCAGCGACCTGGGCCTGACGGGCATCCCCTTCACCAACGTCAAGAACGGCTGCGCCACCGGCGGCAGCGCACTCGTCTCCGCCGTCAACGCGATCCGCTCCGGCGCGGCCGACGTCGCGCTGGCCGTCGGCTTCGACAAGCACCCGCGCGGTGCCTTCGACCCGCGGCCGGAGGACTGGGGCCTGGCCAGCGGGTACGGCGAGGCCGGGCTGATGGTCACCACCCAGTTCTTCGCCATCAAGATCGCGCGCTACATGCGCGAGCACGGCATCACCTCCGCCACGCTGGCCGCCGTGGCGGCCAAGGCGTACCGCAACGGGGCCCGCAACCCCAACGCGTGGCGCCGCGAGGCCGTCGCCGCCGCCGACATCGCCGCCGCGGCCATGGTGAACGACCCGCTGACCCGCCTCATGTTCTGCTCGCCCGGTGAGGGTGGTGCGGCCATCGTGGTCGCGAGCCCCGCCGCCGTCCGGCGCCTCGGGGGACGGCCCGTGGGGCTGCTGTCC
The DNA here is from genome assembly GCF_054783215.1 of Rhodococcus aerolatus. NCBI lineage: Bacteria > Bacillati > Actinomycetota > Actinomycetes > Mycobacteriales > Nocardiaceae > Rhodococcus > Rhodococcus aerolatus. The sequence continues at coordinate 59,182 of NZ_BAAGQZ010000036.1, forward strand.
GTCGCCGCGCGCACCCGGGGGTTCGGCTCGTTCGAGGTGTTCGCACCCGCGATCCAGGGCAGCGGCGCGCCGTCCAGCGTCAGCGCCGACACCGCCCGCGCCGCGTTCGAGGCGGCAGGCGTCGGGCCCGACGACGTCGCGGTCGCGCAGCTGCAGGACACCGAGAGCGGCGCGGAGGTCATGCACATGGCCGAGTGCGGCTTCTGCGAGCACGGTGAGCAGGAGGACCTCGTCGCCCGTGGGGTCACCGAGATCGACGGCGCGCTGCCCGTCAACACCGACGGCGGGTGCATCGCCAACGGCGAGCCCATCGGCGCCTCCGGGCTGCGCCAGGTCCACGAGATCGTCACCCAGCTGCGCGGCGAGGCCGGCGACCGGCAGGTGCCGGGCGACCCGCGGGTCGGCTTCACCCACGTCTACGGCGCCCCCGGCGTCAGCGCCTGCACCGTCCTGGCGCGTTGAGGAGCACCGTGACCACCACCCTTCCCGACCTCGCCGAGTTCACCCGGGACGCCCGCGAGTGGCTCGCGGGCGTCGCTCCCCGCCGCGAGCACGGCGACTGGGGCACCGGCTCGGACTCCGTGGCGGTGTTCGAGAGCTGGACCCCGGAGCAGGAGCGCGCCGAGACCGACCGCACCCGCGCCTACGAGCAGGCCCGCTTCGACGCCGGTTGGGGCCCGTTGACCTGGCCGGAGGAGCAGGGCGGACGGGGCCTGCCCGTCTCCTACGCGCTGGCCTTCCGCCGCGCCGAGGCGGAGTTCGCCGTGCCGCGGCGCACCGAGATGTTCCCCGTCACCCAGCAGCTGGTCGCCCCCACCGTGGCGCGGTGGGGCACGCCGGAGCAGAAGGACCGCTACCTGCGGGCGATGCTGCGCACCGACGTCATCGCGTGCCAGCTGTTCTCCGAGACCGAGGCGGGCTCCGACCTGGCCGCGGTCCGGACCCGCGCCGTGCGCGACGGGGACGGCTGGCGCATCACCGGGCACAAGGTGTGGACGTCCGGCGCCCTGGTCGCCGACGTCGGGATCGCCGTGTGCCGCACCGACCCCAGCGCCCCCAAGCACGCCGGGCTGACGGTCTTCCTCGTCCCCATGGACGCCCCCGGCATCGAGGTGCGGCCCATCCGCCAGATGACGGGCGGCAGCTCCTTCAACGAGGTCTACCTCGACGACGTGGCCGTGGGCGACGACTGCCGCCTCGGCCCCGAGGGCCAGGGGTGGAAGGTGGCGCTGACCGTGCTCGCCTCCGAGCGGCTGGACTCGGGAAACCTGGGCCTGGAGAACGCCGACCAGGCCGTCGAGCTGGCACGGCACCGCGCCGACGGGCTCACCGAGATCGACCGGGACCGTGTCGCCGACCTGGTCACCCGCAGCTACGTCCAGCGCGTCGCCGGGATGCGGGTCGCCGCGGCCGTCGTCGCCGGCAAGGACCCCGGCCCCGAGGCGTCGGTGGGCAAGCTGCTGGCCACCGACACCATGGCCCGCACGTCGGAGGTGGTCCGGTCGCTGCTCGGCCCCGACCTGACCGTGCACTCCGACCAGTGGGGCACCTGGGCCTGGACCGAGCACGTCCTCGGCGCCCCCGGGTACCGCATCGCCGGGGGCAGCGACGAGATCCAGCGCAACATCCTCGCCGAGCGCGTGCTCGGCCTGCCGCGGGAGCCCCGCTCGTGAGCGCGCCCCAGCCGGCCACCCAGCCCCCGGCACCCCAGGACCCGACGCTGCGCGACCGCCTCGCCGAGGTGCTGCGCGACGCCGGCACCCCGGGCGAGGTGGGACCGCTGGTGCCGCTGACCGGCGGGCACTCCGGCCTGACCTACCGCGTCGCGGTCGGCGACGAGGCCGTCGTCGTCAAGGCCGTGCCGCCGGGGCAGCGCTCCGTCGGCCGCCACGACGTGCTCCGCCAGGCCACCGTCATGCGCTCCCTCGCCGGGACCGGGGTGCCGGTGCCCCGCCTGCTGGCCAGCGACGACCGCGAGCCCGCCTGGTACGCGGTGGAGTTCGTGACCGGGGAGTCCCTGGAGCCGGTGCTCGACGACCCCGCGGTGGAGCCGGACCTGGCCGCGCAGCGGATGCGCCGCGCCGCCGACGTGCTGCCGACGCTGCACGCCGTGGACCCGGGCCGCCTGCCCGACGCCGGGCCCGTGCTGACCCCGGCCGACGAGCTCGCGCGCTGGGCCCGCACGATGGGCGCCGTCCCGCCCGAGCTCGTGCCCGGCGCGGCGGCGCTGCAGGCGCGCCTCGGTGGGCGGGTCCCCGAGGCGGTGGACCCGGTGCTGGTGCACGGCGACTACCGGCTGGGCAACCTCATCTGCGCCGGCACCGAGCCCCGCGCCGTCATCGACTGGGAGATCTGGAGCGTCGGCGACCCCCGCGTCGAGCTGGGGTGGTTCCTCGTGTTCGCCGACGGGGACAACTTCCCGGGCGTCGGCCGAGCCGTTCCCGGCCTGCCCCCGGCCGGCGAGCTGCTCGAGCGCTACGGGCCGTGCCTGCCCGAGCAGCCCTGGTTCAACGCCCTCGGGCGGTTCAAGATGGCCGCCATCATGGGCCACAACCTGCGGCGCCACCGCGAGGGCCGCCACCACGACCCGGACCAGGAACGACTGCCCGACACCATCACCCGTCTCATCGCCACCGGGCTCGACCAGCTCGCCTGACCGCCCGGCACCGGCCCCAGAGAGGACCCCGTGGACTTCACCTACTCCGCAACGACCACCGAGCTGCTGGCGCGGCTGCAGTCCTTCATGGACACCCACGTCTACCCCGCCGAGGCGGTGTACGACGCGCAGGTCGAGGCGGCGAGCAACCCGCACCAGCAGCCCCAGGTCATGCGCGACCTGCAGGCCACCGCGCGCGAGCAGGGCCTGTGGAACCTGTTCATGACCCACGGGGGCTGGGGGGCGGGACTGTCCAACCTGGAGTACGCCCCGCTCGCCGAGCTGGTGGGCCGCTCCATCCTGGGCAACGAGGCCATCAACTGCTCCGCCCCGGACACCGGCAACATGGAGATCCTGGCCATGTACGGCACCCCGGAGCAGCAGGACCGCTGGTTGCGCCCGCTGCTGGCCGGGACCATCCGCTCCGCGTTCGCGATGACCGAGCCCGACGTGGCCAGCTCCGACGCGCGCAACATCGCCTCCACCATCCGACGCGAGGGAGACGAGTACGTCCTCAACGGCCGCAAGTGGTACGCCTCCGGCGTGCTGGACCCCGACTGCGCGCTCATCATCTTCATGGGCAAGTCCGATCCCGACGGCCCGACCTACCGCCAGCAGAGCATGGTCCTGGTGCCCGCCGGCGCCCCCGGCATCGAGGTGCTCCGCGACCTGCCGATGTTCGGCTACCGGGACCGGCTCGGGCACGGCGAGGTCCAGTTCACCGACGTCCGCGTGCCGGTGGGCAACGTGCTCGGCGAGGAGGGCGGCGGGTTCGCCATCGCCCAGGGCCGGCTGGGCCCGGGACGCATGCACTACGCGATGCGCGCCATCGGGTTCGCCGAGCGCGCGCTGCAGCTGATGTGCGAACGGGCCTCCACCCGGCAGGCGTTCGGCGAGCCGCTGGCGCGCCGCGGGGTGGTGCGGGAGTGGATCGCGCGCAGCCGCATGGAGATCGACCAGATCCGGCTGCTCACGCTCAAGGCCGCCTGGCTCATGGACACCCACGGCAACGCCGCCGCCCGCTCGGAGGTCGCGGCCATCAAGGTCGCCGCCATGGAGACCGCGCACCAGGTGGTCGACCGCGCCGTGCAGACCTTCGGGGCGCGCGGGGTCAGCGGGGACACGGTGCTCTCCCGGCTCTACGCCATCACCCGCGCGCTGCAGATCGCCGACGGGCCGACCGAGGTGCACCTGCGGACCATCGCCCGCCTCGAGCTCGCGGCGCAGGCGGAGCAGCCCCACGGCGGTGGCCTCACGCCGCGCACGGCGGACCTCGCCGCGGCCGACCCCGTCCTGCCCGAGCCCGCCGACGTCATGCCCGCTTCCGGGGCGGCGTCGTGAGCGCCGGGGAGCTGGCGGGCAAGGTCGCCCTGGTCACCGGGTCCACCCGCGGCCTGGGCCGGGCCATCGCCGAGGCGCTCGCGCGCGACGGTGCCACCGTGCTCGTCTCGAGCCGCAAGGCCGACGCCTGCGCCGCGGTGGCGGCCGAGCTCGCCGCCGCGACGGGCGCCGCGGTGCACCCGCTGCCGCTGCACGTCGGCGACTGGGACGCCATCGAGCCCGCGGTGGACGGCGTGGTCGCCCAGCACGGCCGGCTCGACGTCGTCGTCAACAACGCGGGCATCGCCCCGCTCGCCCCCCGCCTGCTCGACGTCTCCCGGGCGCTGTTCGCCAAGACGATCGAGGTCGACCTGGCCGGCCCGTTCCGCCTGATGGCCGTGGCCGGCGCGCACATGGTCACCGCCGGGGGCGGGTCCATCGTGAACATCTCGAGCATCGGTGCCGAGCGGCCCAGCCCCCAGGAGGCGGTGTACGCGGCAGCCAAGAACGGCCTCAACGCCCTGACCCGGGCCTTCGCCCAGGAGTACGCCCCGACCGTGCGGGTCAACTGCGTCATGCCCGGCGCGTTCGCCACCGACATGGCCGCGGACTGGGACGAGGAGTTCCTCGGCAAGGTCCTCGACCGGCTGCCCGCCGGCCGGCTGGGCGACCCCGCGGAGGTGGCGGACCTCGTGTGCCACCTGGCCTCCGACCGCTCGGGGTACACCACCGGCGCGCTGTTCCCCGTCGACGGCGGCCGGACCGCGGTGTACTGATGCCGACCCCCGCCGAGCTCTTCGACCTGACCGGACGGGTCGCGATCGTCACCGGTGCCTCCTCGGGCCTCGGGGAGGGGTTCGCCCGCACCCTGGCCGCCGCCGGCGCGACCGTCCTGGCCGCCGCCCGCCGGACCGACCGACTCGCCGCCCTGGCCGCCGAGGTGCCCGGCGTCGTGCCCGTCGAGTGCGACGTCACGGTGGCGCAGGACCGCGCGCGGCTCGTCGCCCGAGCGCTCGAGGCAGGACCGGGCATCGCCGTGCTGGTCAACAACGCGGGCCGGCCGGGGCCGCCCGCCGCCGAGTCCGACACCCCCGAGGTGTTCGACTCGCTGCTCGCGGTGAACCTGGCCGCGGGGTTCCACCTCGCCGTCGCCGTCGCCGCCACGGTGCCCGAGGGCCGCGGGCTCTCCGTGGTCAACGTGTCCTCCGTCGTCGGGCTGGTCTCCACGGCCCCCATCGGCGGGGCCAGCTACGCCGCGTCCAAGGCCGGGGTGCTCGGGCTGACCCGGGAGCTCGCGGGCCAGTGGGGCCGGCGCGGCATCCGCGTCAACGCCGTGGTCCCCGGCTGGTTCGACACCGAGATGACCGACGGGCTGTTCACCGACGAGAAGTCCGCGGGCTGGGTCCGGCGGGGCACCATGCTCGGCCGCGGCGGAGCGCCCGGCGAGGTCGACGGCGCCGTGCTCTTCCTCGCCTCCGACGCCGCCAGCTACGTCACCGGCCACACCCTCGTGGTCGACGGCGGCTGGACCGCACGGTGAGCACCCCCGCCGGGCTGCCGGACACCATGCGCGCGGTGCGGCTGACCGCCTGGGGCGCACCGCCCGAGCTCGTCGAGGTCCCGGTGCCCTCCCCCGGCCCGGGGGAGGTGCTGCTGGCCGTGCGCGCCGCCGGGCTCTGCCACTCCGACCTGCACGTCGCCGACGCCGCGCCCGGTGCGCTGCCGTACCCGCTGCCGTTCACCCTGGGCCACGAGGTCGCCGGCACGGTCGTCGCCGCCGGGCCCGACGTGGCGCCGGGGTGGGTCGGCACCACCTGCGCCGTGCACGGCATCTGGTCGTGCGGGGCCTGCCGGAGCTGCCGGCGCGGCCGGGACAACGACTGCGCCCACCTCACCGGCCCGATCGGCTGCGGCCTGGGCCGCGACGGCGGGCTGGCCGACTACGTCCTCGTGCCCGCGGTCCGCCACCTCGTGCGCCTCGATGGCCTCGACCCGGTGCAGGCCGCGCCGCTCGCCGACGCCGGGCTGACCGCGCTGCACGCCGTGGGCACCGCCCGGGAGGTGCTCGACGCCGACGCGGTGGTGGTGGTCCTGGGCGTGGGCGGCGTGGGGCACCTGGCCCTGCAGGTCGTCCGTGCGACCTCCGGGGCGCGCACCGTCGCCGTGGACACCGACCCGGGGGCACGCGAGCTGGCCCGCCGCCTCGGCGCGGACGCCGTCACCGGCGACCTGGCCGAGGTGGCGGGGCTCGTCCGCGGGCTGGGTGCGGGCGAGCCCGGCGCGGAGGCGGTGCTCGACCTCGTCGGCGCCCCGGCCACGGTGTCCGCGGGAGCGGGCTGGCTGCGCCGGGGCGGGGTGCTGACCGTCGTCGGCAGCGCCGGGGGCGAGCTGGCCGTCGGCAAGGGCGGGCAGCTGGCGCCGGGCTGGACCGTGACGGCGCCGTTCTGGGGCCGCCGCGACGAGCTGCCCGTCGTGCTCGACCTGGCCCGGTCCGGGGCCGTCGCCGTCGAGACCGAGACGGTGGGCCTGAGTGACGTCGTCGCGGCCTACGCGCGGCTGCGCGCGGGCGGGGTACGGGGCCGGCTGGTCGTCGAGCCCGGCCGGGATGCTTGATCTGCCCGCTCGTGGGCGTTAACTTGAATTCAGTTTGAGACAAGGGAAGAGGCGGTCCATGCAGGTCCTCGCGGCCGAGTTCGCGCAGCGCGCGGCAGGCAGCCCTGCTTCGGTGGCGGTGCTCGACGCCACCGGCGTGCACACCACCGCCGAGGTCCAGGCGGGCGCCGACGCGCTCGCGGGCCTGCTCGGCGCACGGGTCGACGGGCCGCCGACCCTGCTGGTCCAGGCGGACAACACCTGGCGCACGCTGACCGCGGCACTGGCGGTCGGGGCCCGGGGCGGTGTCGTCGTCGTCATCAGCGCGCACGCGACCGCGGCGGAGCTCGCGCTGGCCCTGGAGGACGTCGAGCCCGACGCCGTCCTCGCCGCGCCGGAGGTGCTCGACGCCTGGGGCATCCGCGGTGCGGTGTTCCCGCACCACGACCCGGCGCTCGCCGGGTGGGACCTGCTGAGCCGGGGGACCCCGCCCCGGGACCTCGCCCGCTGGGCGGGCGGCGCCGCGGTGGCCATGACCTCGGGCTCCACGGGCCGGCCCAAGTGCGTCGTGCAGTCCGAGGCGGCCCTGCGCTACGCGGGCCGCGCCACCGTCGAGGCCGTCGGGCTGGCCCCCGGCGATGCGGTCGGCGCGTTCGTGCCACTGTCCTCGGTGGCCGCCTTCTGCTTCGGCCTCTACCTGCCGGCGATGCTCGGCGGACCCCAGGTGTGCCTGGACGGCTGGAAGCCGGCGGAGGCCCTGCAGCTCGCCCACGAGCACGAGGTGCGCTGGACCATGCTCGTCCCCACCATGGCCCTGCAGCTCTCGCTGGTCCCCGGCTCGGCCGGCAGCCTCGAGGCGATGACCGCCATGACGGTCGGCGGTGGGCCGATGAACGCGGGTGCGCTGGAGCGCGCGGAGCAGGCCCTGGGCACCCGGTTCCTCCGGGTCTACGGCATGTCGGAGTGCCTCGGGCACACGACGTCCCGGCCCGGTGACCCCGCTGCGACCCGGGTCGGCACGGACGGCCGGCCGTTCCCCGGCACCGACTTCCGCGTCGTCCAGGAGGCCGACGAGGCCGTGGGCGTGGGCACGACCGGCCGGGCGCAGGTGCGGGGGCCCTCGCTGTTCGTCGGCTACGCCCGCCACGGCGTCGCCCAGCCGCCCGTGCTCACCGCGGACGGGTTCCTCCCCACCGGGGACCTCGCACGGGTCGACGCCGACGGCACCATCACCATCCTGGGCCGCGAGAAGCAGGTGATCATCCGCGGCGGGCGCAACATCGACGTCAACGAGGTGGAGTCGGCGCTCGCCCGCATGACCCCGGTGGCCCAGGTCTGCGTGGTCCCCGTGCCCGACGAGATGCTCGGCGAGCGGGCGGCGGCGCTGGTCGTCTCACCGGACCGGGCGCTGACCCTCGACGACGTCCGCGAGCACCTCGCCGCGGAGGGCCTGGCCAAGTTCAAGTGGCCGGAGTTCGTCCACGTCGTCCCCGACCTCCCACATAATCGGGTGGGCAAGCTCTCCCGGCCGGCCGCCGCCGCCCTGGCGACGAGCCTGGCCTCGAGCGAGGACGGATGACATGACCAAGACCGCGCCGGACCAGCGCACCGCCGAGCCCGCCGCCGCGCACACCGTGCCCAAGCTGGGTTCCCGCTCCAAGCGTCACCTCATCCTCGAGGCCGCGGTGGACACCTTCGGAGCGCACGGCTACGAGCTCACCAAGTGGTCCTCCATCTCCGACCAGGTCGGCATCGGCCAGACCGCGCTCTACCACTACTTCGAGTCCAAGGCGCACTGCCTGCTGACCATCCTCAGCACCGAGCTGGAGCAGTCCCTGGCCCGGGTCCGCAGCGCCACGGCCGGCCTGGCGGGGGCGGAGGCGCTGCGCGCCGCCGTGGCCAGCGCGTACGACGTGGACCCGCGCGAGGCGCTGTCGGCCCGGATCCTGCTCAGCCACATGGACCTCCTGCAGTCCCCCCGGCACTCGGAGCGGGAGGAGACCGAGCGGCAGCGGGCCCGCGTCCTCGTCCGGGAGATCGAGGACGAGTGGTCGTCGATCATCCAGCGCGGCATGGCTTCCGGCGACTTCGTCGAGCGCGACGCCCGCCAGACCAGCCTCGCCGTGCTCGCCGTCGTCAACAGCGTCTGGCGGTCCTACCGGCCTGACGGCTCCCGCTCCCTGACCGACATCACCGACTTCGTCGCCGGCGCCTGCCTGCGGCTCGTGGGGCCCTGACCCCACCCCGGCCCGGGCACCCCCCGGCGAGGGGACGACCCGAGAGGACCACCATGTTCAACCTGATCGTCCTGGCCGCCCGCCCGCGGGACTGGACGCACGAGCAGTTCGTCGACTGGTGGCGCGGCGAGCACGCCGAGCCGACCTACCGGCTGCCCGGGCTGCGGCGGTGGACCCACACCGAGATCACCGGCGCGATGGGCGAGAAGTCGGAGGGCTGGGACGGGCTGTCCGTGCTCGGCTTCGACAGCCAGGAGGCCCTCGACGCGGCCCTGGCGAGCCCGGAGTGGGCCGAGGCCGTCGCCAACGTCGGCGACATGCGGGGCCGCCGCATCGCGGTGGTGGGCGACGAGAGGGTCATGGTCGAGCAGGCGTGACCACGACGGTCGACTGGTCGGCCCCCGGCTGCCACGAGGTGGTGCCCGGGTGCCACCGCATCCCGCTGACCCTGCCGCAGGACGGCCTCCGCGCGGTCAACGTCTACGCCCTCGCCGCCGCCGACGGGCTCGTGCTCGTCGACGGCGGCTGGCGTGTCGACGGCGCCCTGGCCGAGCTCGCCGACGGCCTCGCACGCATCGGCCGGGGGCTCGCGGACGTCCGCCACGTCCTGGTCACCCACGTGCACCGCGACCACTACACCCTGGCGACCGCGCTGCGCCGCGAGCACGGCGCGCGGGTCTGGCTGGGCCGTCACGAGCGCGAGAACCTCGCCGCGGTGCGGGCGCTCGGCAGCAACGTGCCGACGACGTCGCTGCGCGAGCTGCACCGGGCCGGGCTCCCCGACCTCGCCGAGGCCGTGGCCGCCGCCACCGCCGACACCCCGTTCGACGTCGCGGACTGGGAAGCACCCGACGAGTGGCTCGTGGCCGGGCCCCTCGAGGTCGCGGGCCGGCGGCTGGAGGTGGTGCACACCCCCGGGCACACCCGGGGCCACGTGGTGCTGCACGACCTCGACGCCGGGGTCCTGTACTCGGGGGACCACGTCCTGCCGCGGATCACGCCCTCGGTCGGGTTCGAGCTCGACACCCACGACCTGCCCCTCGGGCAGTTCCTCGACTCCCTCGAGCTGCTGCTGTCGCGTCCGGACGCCCTGCTGGCGCCCGCCCACGGACACCCCGGGGCTGCGGTGCACCAGCGGGTGCGGGAGCTGCTCGAGCACCACCGGGAGCGGCTCGCGCAGGTGGGCGCGGCGCTCGTGGGCCACGCGGGCGGGGCGACCGGGGCGGTGGTGGCCCGCGCGCTGCCGTGGACCCGCCGCGCGACCCCGCTGCCCGAGCTCGACCACTTCAACCAGATGATCGCGGTCTGCGAGACCCTGGCCCACCTCGACCTGCTCGTCGCCCGCGGTGCGGCGACCAGCACGGGCGGGCTCGTCCCCCGCTTCAGCGCCGCCTAGGACGGCGGGTCACCGCGCGGTCCAGCCCCCGTCGACGTGGATCTCCGCGCCGGTCACGAAGCTGCTGTCGCCGGAGGCCAGGAACGCGACGGCCGCGGCCACCTCCGCGCCGGTGCCGAGCCGGCCCATCGGGGTCCCCTCCAGCATGGCCGCGTGGCGCTCGGAGCCGGCGAAGCGCTCCAGCAGCTGCGGGGTGCCGATGAACCCGGGGTGCAGCGAGTTCACCCGCACCCCGCGCGTGGCCCAGTGCAGCGCGGCGTTCTTGGTCATGGTGCGCACCGCGCCCTTGGCCGCCGCGTAGGCGACGCTCGTGCCCATCCCGCCGACGGTCCCCAGGATCGAGCAGATGTTGACCACGGAGCCGCCGCCGCTCCGCTCGACGAGCGATCCCGCGTGCTTCATGCCCAGCCAGGTGCCCGTCTGGTCGATTGCCACCACGCGCTCCCAGGTGCCGAGCTCCTCGGTGGTGACGTCCGCCAGGCTGCCGACGCCGGCGTTGTTGACGAGCACGTCGAGGCCCGCCCACTCCCGCTCGACGGTGGCGGCCACCTCCCGCCAGCCGTCCTCCTCCCGGACGTCGAGGACGGCCACGAGGTGGTCCGCCGGGCGCGCGAGCGACGCCACGAGCTCCTCGCACGCGCCCCGGTCGACGTCGGTGACGACGAGGCGGCCGCCCTCGTCCTCGACCCGCCGGCAGATCTCGCGCCCGAGACCGCCCGTCGACCCCGTCACGAGCACCCTCGCCCCGTCCAGCCGCCGCATCGCGTCTCCTCCACCCGGTGTCACGCCGGCGCGCCGGTCGCGCCACCGACGACAGTACCGAAGTGAACTCGTCTCAATTTGGGCTGACGACGGCCTTGCCCTTGTGGCCCCGGTCACCTACATTCGGCAGAACTGAACTCTGTTCATGCGTAGTCAGACGCACCGGGCAGGCCGTTCGGCCAAGACACAGTCGCGACGACCGACGGCGCGACACCGGAGGAAGAGGGCTGGGCTGATGCTGGGACGAACGACCGCAGGTCTGCGGGCGGCCACGGTGGCCGTCGCGGTGGCACTGGCCGCCGCGGCGTGTGGTGGCGGGGACTCCTCGAGCGCGAGCGCTCCCCCGTCGCTGGCCGAGGCCGCACCGGTCACCCCCGCCTTCCAGGCGGTCATCGACGCTGCCAAGCGCGAAGGATCCGTCACGATCTACTCGAGCCAGGGCGCTGACCTGCTCGGCGACCTGGGCAAGAAGTTCGAGGCCGCCTACGGCATCCCGGTGACGGTCAACCGCGACGTGGACGCGAACCTCGAGGCGAAGCTGGACGCGGAGTCCACGAGCAACCAGCCCACGGCCGACGTCGTCGCCCTCGCCGACGGCGCCTACGTCGCGAAGCGGGGACAGGCCGGCGCGTGGGCGCAGCCCGCCGGCCCCAACTTCGACGTGGCCGCCTACGACAAGGCGAAGAACCTGGACGCGGACGGCTCGTTCATCTCGAGCGCGGCCATGTACGTGATGGGGTGGAACACCCAGAACCTGCCCGGCGGCATCACGAGCTACCAGGACCTGCTCAAGCCGGAGCTGCAGGGGCACGTCGGGATCGTCGACCCCGCCGTCTCCACCGCCGTGGTCGACTTCTACGACTACGTCGGGCAGACCGCAGGGCCGAGCTTCCTCACCGAGCTGGCGGCGCAGAAGCCCCAGATCTTCGCGGGGGCGCTGCCGGCGGGCCAGGCCCTCACCTCCGGCCAGATCTGGGCGGCCATCGCGGTCCAGCCGCTGGTGGACGAGAAGGCCGACGGAGCGCCCGTCGACTTCCTGGTGCCGCGCCCGGCATGGGGCGCCCCCTTCCACACCGGCGTGCTGGCCGCAGCCCCGCACCCCAACGCCGCCCAGCTGCTCGCCGACTTCATGGTCTCGCCGCAGGGCCAGGCCGCCCTCGGTCGCAAGGCCGCGTCGGTGCTGCCCGACGTCGGTGCGGTGACGACCCTGTCCAACATCCGGCCCTTCGAGCCCGCGACGCTCGCCCCGGACCGCATCGCCGAGGTGCGCCAGCAGTTCAAGGCCCTGTTCCAGAGCTGACCCGTACCGGTCCAGCACCCGAGCACCGAGCCCAGGAGGGCACGCATGTCACGAGTCACGATCCGCGGGCTGCACAAGACCTTCGACGGGAAGCCGACGACGACCGCGATCGACACGCTCGACCTCGACATCGCCGAGGGGGAGTTCGTCGCCCTGCTCGGACCGAGCGGGTGTGGCAAGACGACCACGCTGCGCTGCGTCGCCGGACTGGAGCGCCCGGACGCCGGGTCGATCTCCATCGGGGGCGAGGACGTGTTCGACTCCGCGTCACGGGTCAACGTCCCGCCGGACCGCCGCAAGGCCGGGATGGTCTTCCAGGCCTACGCGCTGTGGCCCCACATGACGGTGCGCAAGAACCTCGAGTACCCGCTCAAGGCGCGCGGCCGGCGGGACCTGCTCAAGGCGGGACGGGTCGAGGAGGTCGCCCGGATGGTGGAGTGCGAGCACTTGCTCGACCGGCTGCCCGCGCAGCTCAGCGGCGGCCAGCAGCAGCGTGTCGCCCTCGCGCGGGCGCTCGCCGCCAAGCCCCAGGTGATCCTCTTCGACGAGCCGCTGTCCAACCTGGACGCCCGGCTGCGCGACCAGATGCGGACCGAGATCCACCGCATCCATCGGAGCCAGCCGTTCACGGCGATCTACGTGACCCACGACCAGTCCGAGGCCCTGGCCCTCGGCCAGCGCATCGCGATCATGCGGTCCGGTGCCCTCGAGCAGCTGGGGACGCCTGAGCAGATCTTCGAGGACCCGACCTCGGAGTACGTCGCCGGGTTCATCGGCATGTCGAACCGGCTGCCCGTCCACCGCTCCGACGACGGGTGGTCGACCGGGGCCATCGAGCTCGTGGGGGCGGTCGAGGGCCTGAGGTGGCCCGAGCACGCCGTGCTCAGGTTCAGCCCGAGGGACGGCCGGCTGGTCCCCGGCCGGGACCACCTGGCCGAGCACGAGGTCGGCCTTCCGGTGACGGTGGAGGACGCCGAGTTCGGCGGGCGGGACCGGCACTTCGTCCTCGACTCGCTCGGGACGAGCCTGCGGTCGACGGTGCCCCTCGAGGGGCCCGGGACGTGGACGCGGACCGTCGACCCGGGGGACCGCGTCCTGCTCGCGCTGGACCCGCAGCGCGTGGTCGTGTTCCCCGACGACACCGCACCGACCGGTGCCCCGGCGCCGGTGGCCGTCGGGGGCGCCGCGGCGGCGAGGACCACGGCGGTGAGGGCGTGAGCACACTGGCGGTCCGCGCGCCGGCCCGCGCGACCGGCCTGCGGGTCGACCGCCGCACCGCGCAGCGCGTCGTCGTCTCGACGGTCTTCCTGCTCGTCGTCGGCTACCTCGTGCTCGTCCCGCTGGTGCGCCTCGAGCTCATGGCCTTCTCCGGGACCGACGGCGGCGGCTTCGCCGAGGCCTTCACCCGGCAGGGCGTCGGTCGCACGATCACCTACACCATCGGCCTGGCCCTCGGGTCGCTCGTCATCGGCCTGGTCCTGGGCACCGCGCTGGCGTGGGCGTCGACCCGCCTGCCGCGGCGCCTGCGCTTCCTCAGCATCGTTCCGGTGCTGCCGATCGTGGTGCCCGCCATCGCATCGGTGGCTGGGTGGACCTTCCTGCTCGCGCCGGCGCCGGGGTACCTGAACGCCCTGCTGCGCAAGCTCCCCTGGTGGAGCGGCCTGACCGAGGGTCCGGTCAACATCTACTCGATGCCGTGGATCATCATCCTCACCGGCTTCGGGCTCACCTCCTTCGTCTACCTGTTCGTCCGCTCCGCCCTGGCGAACATCAACGCCGACTTCCTCGAGGCAGCCGCGGTGAGCGGGTCGTCCGGGCTCGGCATCTTCTTCAAGATCATCCTCCCCCTGCTGCGGCCGGCCCTGATCTACGGCGGCGGCGTCGCGCTGCTCCTCGGGCTGGGCCAGTTCACGGCGCCGCTGCTCCTGGGGACCAACCAGGGCATCACCGTGCTCACCACGGACATCTACAACCAGGTCCAGGCCACGCCGGTCCAGTACGGGACCGCCGCGGCGATCGGCACGCCGCTGCTCATCTTCGGCGTGATCGTGGTCGCGCTGCAGAAGGTGGGCCTGGGCAACGAGCGCCGCTTCGTCACCCACGGCGGCAAGGGCTTCCGCCCGGCGGACCGCTCCTCGGCCGGAGCTGCGGTCTTCATCGCCGCCTACGCGTTCGTGGCCATCGTGCTCCCGCTGCTCGGGCTGCTGGCCCTCTCGGGAACCCGCTACTGGAGCAGCAAGGTCGATCTCGGCAAGTGGTCGACGACGAACTTCGAGACGATCTTCAACGACCCGCGCACCGTCGGGGCCATCTCCAACAGCCTGGTGTACTCGATCGCCGCCGTGGTGATCGTGCTGCCCCTCGGCTACGCCGCCGCGTCGATCATCCTGCAGGGCAGGCAGTACCCGGTCGTCGGCCGGGTGCTGGACTTCGTGGTCGCGCTCCCGCTCGGGGTGTCGGCCGTCCTGTTCGGCGTCGGGTTCCTGGTCACCTACAGCCAGGGTCCCGCGGTCCTCTACGGGACGCCCTGGGTCATGATCCTGGTCTACGTCACGCTGATGATGCCGTTCGCGACCCGCATGCAGATGTCCGCGCTGCTGGCCCTCGGGCAGACGTACCAGGAGGCGTCGCGGATGAGCGGCGCCGGGCCCGCGCGCACCACGCTGCGCATCGTGCTGCCCCTGCTCAGGTCGAGCCTCGCCGGTGCCGCGGCGCTGGTCTTCGTGCTCCTCACCCACGAGTTCACCGCCTCGGTGCTGGTGCGGTCCATCCACACCGACGTGATGGGGACCGTGCTCTACGACTACTGGACGAACGGGAACTACTCGCTGGTCGCTGCCGTGGCGCTGGTCATGTCGGCGGTGACGACGGTCGGGGTGACGGTCGCCCTCGTGCTGGGCGGGTCCGAGTCCCTGGGCCGGCTGTAGGCCACCGGTGAGCAGCGAGGTCGACGCAGCGCACGGGGCAGCAGTGGTGACCCACCCGGGCGCCACCCAGCCCGCGGACGACCTGCTCGCGTCGGCACGACGGGCCCACGAGTGGGGGTACGCCCTGGTGCAGGCAGCGCAGCTGCGCCAGAACCTGACGGTGCCGCAGGACCCCTTCGTGACGCGGTCACCGTCCTCACCCGGTGCGCCGCTGAACCGCATCGGCCACCAGCGCGCGCTGTCGGACCCCAGCTACCGCGCCGGCGTCGCACCCAACGTCGACACGCTCTACAGCGTCGCGTGGCTCGACCTGGCGGACGGTCCCCTGGTGCTCACGGTGCCACCCGTCGTCGACCGCTACTACACCGTCCAGCTCGCGGCGGCGGACACGTCCACCCTGGCGTCGGTCGGCAGGCGGACCCACGGGGGTCAGCTGCCGCCCGTGGTCATCACCGGGCCGGGGCACGACGTGGACCTCCCCGCGGGCCACCTCGTGGTGCGCAGCACGACGCGCTACTTCATGGTCGCCTGCCGGATCCTCGTCGACGGCAGCCCCGCCGACCTCCACGAGGTCCACCGCCTGCAGGACCGCGTCACGCTGCAGACGTGGGCACAGCACCTCGCGGGCAGCGCAGAGCTCCCGGAGGTGCCCCGGCAGCGTCCCCTCGACGAGGGCGTCTCCGCGGAGCTCGGGGAGCTCGGCTGGCTCCAGCAGCTCGGCAACGTGCTCCGGGACGAGACCCTGCCGGCGGCGGACCTCGCGGTGGCCGCCTCGCTGGCCCCGATCGGGCTGGGCCCGGGCGGCGTCGACCTCGGGACGCTCGGCGCGGACGCCCGCGAGCAGGTCGCTGCCGGGCTCAGGGCGGGTCGGTCGAGCGTCCTGCACCGGTCGACGCGCCTGGGACGGCAGGACGACGGCTGGACGACGAACGTCCTCGGCCCGCGCTTCGGGGCGGACCACCTGCTGCGTTCCGCCGTGGCCAAGGACCAGATCTACGTCACGCTGCCCGAGGAGGCGCTCTACCCGACCGCGCTCGTCGACCGGTCCGGGGAGCCGTTGCACGGGGGCGCCCGCTACGAGCTCACGTTCCCCGCGGGCGAGCTCCCGCCGTCCGACGCCTTCTGGTCCCTGACCGTGTACCGGTCGGACGGTGGGGGGTTGTGCGAGAACCCGATCTCCCGCTACAGCATCGGTGACCGCACCGACGGCCTGGTCCTCGGTCGCGACGGAGCCCTGACCGTGCACGTCCGGTCCGACCGGCCGGCGGAGGAGCACGTCGCGAACTGGTTGCCGGTGCCCGCGGAGGGGTTCCGCCTGATCCTGCGGGTCTACGTCCCGCAGGAGCGCGCGCTGTCGGGCGCGTGGGCACCACCCCCCGTCGAGCGGGTCGACGGGCCGTGACCGAGGAGAGGACGTCGACCGGTGCTGCGACCGAGCGGAGCCGGGCACCGGACAAACCCGACACCGGAGGAGGACCAGGGGTGAGCACGACGGACGAGTGGTTCCTCGGGTACGCGGAGGGGTCCGTGCCGCAGCTGCAGTCGTCCCGCGGGCCGGACGTCCGGCCCGCGGACGCGACCGCCCGACGGGCCTGGGCCACCGCCCTGGCCGTGCAGGCCACGGTCTACGGGTTGCCCGCCGTGCTGCAGTACGCGCAGATGTGCGCGCAGTGCCTGGTCCCCGAGGCGCCGGGACGGCTGTTCACGTTCCAGCACGAGCGCGCGACCGCCGGACCCGACTACGAGGCGTTCCGGGTGCCCAACGTCGACACCCTCTACTCCAACGGCTGGGTGGACCTCGGGGCAGGCCCCGTCGAGCTGCGCCTCCCCGCGTTCGGCGGCCGCTACTACACCGTGCAGCTGCTCGACGCCTACAGCAACGCCGTCAACATCAGCTCGAGGACGAGCGGTCCCGGGCCGGGCACGTACTGGCTGGTCGACCCGGCCTGGTCCGGTGCGGCGCCGAGCGGCGTCACCGTGGTGCCCGTCCCCGGCCGCATCGTGTGGCTGCTGCTCCGCATCCAGGTGACCGACGGTGAGCTGGCGGGCGTGCACGCGTTGCAGGACCGCGTCAGCGTCGCGCCCACCGGTCCCGCCCCGTCGGACGTGACGACGGTCGTGAGCCCCGACGCCGTCCGCGAGGACCCCCAGCAGTTCTTCCGTGCCCTCGACGCGGTGCTCCGCCTCAACGGCTGCCCCCGCAGCGAGCTGGCCCACGTGCGGCAGTTCCGGACGCTCGGTCTGCTGTCCCGCGAGCCGTGGTCGGCCGCGGCGCTCGACGCGGAGACCTGGTCCGGGACCCGGCAGGGGTTCGGTGACGCCATGGCCGTCGTGCGGGCGTCACGGCCCCAGCTCGGGTCGCCGACGGGGACGGGGTGGACCCGGGTGGCGGACAAGGGTGCGCACGGGCACAACTACCTCGCGCGGGCCGTGATGAACGAGGTCGGCCTCGCCGCGAACGTCGTGCAGGAGAACACGTCCTTCAACACCTACGCCGACGGTGACGGCCGCCGCCTCGACGGGACCGACCGCGACCACCGGCTGACGCTGCCGTCCCCGCCCCCGCACCACGCGTTCTGGAGCCTCACGGTCTACGCGGCGGACACGGGTCGGCTCGTGCACGGGGTAGCGCAGCACGGCATCGGCAGCGCGGACCCCGCGCTCGAGGTCGGCGACGACGGCCGGGTCGAGGTCGTGCTGAGCCGACGCGACCCCCGGGCAGGCAACTGGCTGCCCTGCCCGGCGGGCGAGTTCTTCCTCGTCCTGCGGGTGTACTCACCGGGGGCCGAGGTGGTCGACGGCACCTGGCTGCCCCCCGCGGTCCGCGTGGAACCCGGCCCGCCCGCGCCGCGGGGCCCCGCTCCCCCGTGAGCCGTCGTGCGGGGCGGGCCCAGCGGCGCGGCCCCGGTCGCGCGACGACGACCCCCCGCCCGGGCTCACGGCAGGATCACCGGACCGACCTCGACGACAGGAGACCTCATGTACGTCCTCGTCCACGGCGCAGGGATGGGCGCGAGCTGCTGGGACCGCTTGCTGCCGTTCCTCGACGCCCCCGCCGTCGCGGTCGACCTGCCCGGCCGCGGTTCCCGCGCCGACAGGTCGCTGCACACGCTGACCCTCGACGACTGCGCGCAGGCGATCCTCGACGACGTGGCCGCAGCGGGCGGGGACGACGAGATCGTGCTGGTGGCGCACTCCTTCGGAGGCGTCTCCGCGCCCCGGGTCATGGCCCCGCTGGCGTCGCGGCTGCGGCACGTGGCGTTCCTGTCCGCAGTCGTGCCGCCGGACGGGACCCGGGTGCTCGACCAGATCGACCCCGACGTGCGCGAGGCCGTGCGCGCCTCCCTCGGCGGGGGCCTGTACTCGATGGGGCGGGAGGGGGCGGAGGCAATGCTGTGCCATGACCTCGACGACGAGCAGAGCGCGTGGACCCTCGACCAGATGGTCGACGACTCCGCTGCGCTGCTGACGGAGCCGGTCGACTTGAGCGGCCTGCAGACCGACGTCCCCAGGACGTACATCCGTCTCACCGAGGACGTCTGCTACCCGCCGGAGCTCCAGGAGCGGTCCAGCGCAGTGGTCGGGGGCGACGTCCGCCACCTCCACACCGGACACATGGCGATGGTGGCCGCACCCCAGGAGCTCGCCGAGCTCCTGGCCGGTCTCCGATGACGGCCGGGGCCGGCCTCGACCTCGCCGTGCTCGCGGAGCGGGCGCGCGAGTGGGGATCGGCCCTGGTGCGGGCCACGCAGCTGCGTCACGACCTCACCGAGCACCGGGGCGAAGGGCACGGCCGCACCCGTGCCGACCCCCGGCGTCCTGGCTCGTCCCACGCAAACCTGGTCGGCGCCGGCCCGCGATGATGCTCCCGTGATCAACGACAGCCTCCTGCGCACAGCCCGGTGGACCATCCCGCCCGCCGCCGTCCAGACCACCGCGGACGGTCTCCGGGTCACGGCGGTGCAGGGCAGCGACGCGCGGCGGCACACCTGCTACGGCTTCACCCACAACCACGACGGCGCGCACGGCCTGCTCGCCCCCTTCGGCGCCCGTGAGGCCCTCGAGGTCCGGTTCCGTCTGGACTGCACCGAGCAGCCCGACCAGACCGGGCTGCTGCTGCGCGCCGGGCCCGAGACGCCCGCCGTGGCTAGGGCCGCCGCTGACCCGCGTCGGCCACGAGGGCGCGGGTCACCGTCTCGCGCAGTGCATCCCGACGCCGGACGTGGTCGGCCTCGTCGTCGTCCGGGGCGGCGGTGGCCGTGCCGCTGAGCGGCGACCAGGACCCGGCGATGCCGATGACCAGCGAGTAGACGTCGTCGGGCGCGATCCCGTCGACCACCACCCCGTCACGCTGGGCCTGCTCGATCGCGACCCGCTTGGGGTCGGTGAGCGCGCCGTGACCGGCGAGCAGGTCGCCGACGGGCGTGCGCTCGAGGCGGTTCCACCCGACCAGCCGGATGATCTCGGGGTCGGTGAGGTAGCTGTCGTACAGGGCCACCGCGTACCCGGGCAGGTCGTCGGCGGTGAACGGGACCGCGTCGACGATGCGCACCAGCTGGGCGGCGAAGACGGCGTCGAAGAGGCCGTCCTTGGAGCCGTACCAGGCGTACATCTGCTGCTTGTTGACCTGCGCCGCGGCCGCGATGCGGTCGACCCGTGCGCCGGCGAGGCCGTGCTCCGCGAACTCGGCGGTGGCCGCGCCGATCAACCGGCGCCGGCTGGCATCCCCGTCCCGCACCATGCATCCACCCTATATCCAACCAACTGGTTGGTATGCTGGGCTCATGACGGCACCCGGCACCATCACCAGCCCCTTCGACGACACCACCACCGCCCTCGAGGTGGTCGAGGGCCTCGACCTCACCGGCAGGCGGGCCCTCGTGACCGGCGCCGCCTCCGGCATCGGCGTCGAGACCGCCCGCGCTCTCGCCCACGCCGGAGCACAGGTCACCCTGGCGGTCCGCGACACCGCCGCCGGCGACCGCACGGCCGCCGACCTCGCGCGCAGCAGCGGCCGTGACGACGTGGCCGTCCTGCGCCTCGACCTCGCGGACCTGGCCTCGATCGACTCCCTGACGGCGGCGTGGACCGGGCCCCTCGACGTCCTCGTCCTCAACGCCGGCGTGATGGACACGCCGTTCGGCACCACGGCCCAGGGCTGGGAGACCCAGCTCGGCACCAACCACCTCGGCCACTTCGCGCTCGCCGCCGGCCTGCACGCGGCCCTGGCCGCGGCCGGTCGCGCCCGGGTCGTGGCCGTGTCCTCCAGCGGTCACGCCGCGTCGTCTATGGTCTTCGACGACCTGTTCTTCGAGCGCCGCGACTACGACCCCGGGCTCGCCTACGGCCAGTCGAAGACCGCGAACTCGCTGTTCGCGGTGGAGGCCAGCCGCCGGTGGGCCGAGGACGGCATCAGCGCGAACGCACTGATGCCCGGCGGCATCTGGACACCCCTTCAGCGCCACTGGACCGCCGAGCAGCGCGCCGCCGCCGAGGCGCAGTCCCGGCAGGCCGAGGCGTCCGGGCAGTTCCGCATGAAGACCCCCGAGCAGGGCGCTGCCACCTCGGTCTTCCTCGCCACGTCACCGATCGTGGAGGGGATCGGGGGTCGCTACTTCGAGGACTGCCACGAAGCGGCGGTCGTCGACCGGCTCGACGGCATCCACGGGGTGCTGCCCCACGCCCTCGACCCTGGTGACGCCCGTCGTCTCTGGGACGTCTCCGAGGGCCTGCTGGCTGCTGCACGGCGGACCGACTGACGTCTGCTCGCCGAGCCTCTACGTCACGCCGTCGACGGGGCCGCGCTGCTCGCCGCCGCCCGCCAGCAGTGCCGTGCTGCTGGCCTCGTCCTCGTCGGCCGCGGGACCCGACCGATCACCGGACCGGTGAGTGGCGACGGTTCCTCTTGCGCTGCGCGGTCAGGACCCGCAGACGGCGACGAGGACGAGGCCGCCCTCGCCGCGCGCAGGTGGCGGGTCGACTCGACGGTGACGGCGATGAATTCCCCGGCCGCGACGGGGACCTCCTCTCCGTCGACGACGAGCCACCCGTCGCCCCGGATCACGACGTAGACGTCGTCGACCTCGTCCGCGAGGTGGTCGTGGGGCTCCGAGCACGTCGAACGGCCCCACCTCGCCCGCCCGTCGTGGTCGCCGCAGCCCAGTTCGCTGGTCCCTGGCCGGATCGTTCAGGCTCCGCCGACCCGGTTCCGCCGGAGCCCGCCGCGGGCCGGGGCGGGCTGCTCCCCGGCGTGGTCGACGGGGTCGGCGTCAGCGGGGAGGGAGTAGTCCCCGGCGGCGCGGCGCTCGACCGGCACAGAGACCTCGCTGCCAGCACCGGCGCCTGCGGACGGTTCGTCGCGGGGCGGGGCGATGAGCTCGAGCGTGCCGCCGGCGGGTCCGTCGAGGTAGACGATCACTGTTCCTGCCCGTGCGCCACTGGTGAGTCGGTGGGGCCCGCCGACGGGGACCCAGCCGTGGCGGCGGCAGACGAGGAGGACCCCGGCGAGGTCGGCGACCACGAGTGCGATGTGGGTCGCGCCGCTCTGGGACGGGAGTGCTCGCGCCACCCCGGCCGGCGCCGGGCGGTACTGGAGCAGCTCGAGGCGGTGCGGACCCAGGACCACGGTGGCCGCGTCGATGGTCGCGGACCGGACGCCCGTGGTGCCGGCGGTGGTCGCCTCGTCGAGGGTGAAGGTCCGTTCGAGGACGAAGCCCAGGTCGTCGCACCACATGCTCAGCGCCTCGTCCAGGTCGGTCACGGTCAGCCCGACGTGGCCGACCTCGATCACGAGGGCCGGCCCGGCAGGACTGCCGTCGTCGCCGGGCCTCGCGTCGACACCGCGGATCCGGGCCGAGGTGCCGGCGGGTCCAGCGGGTGGCGGCAAGGTGCCGCCGGGGTTCGTGGTCACCTGGCGCAGCGTAGAACGGCAGCCAACTCGGCTGCGGCGGGCTGTCGTGCCGGTCGGACGCGACGTCGTCCGCCCCAGGGTCGCGGCGCGTGGCGGAGGGCCTGTGGCCTGTGGCCCACGTCCCCCACCTGACCAGCACGGTGGGCGGCGGCACGACCTGCGGCAGGGCGGTGCAGACCTCGGCGACCGAGTGTCCGAGCTCCACCGGGAGGTGGTCGAGGTCGTGGATGACGTTGTCGGGGCCCCACGTCGGGAGATCGTCAGTCCACCGCCCGGCCCGGGGGGTCGCTGTCCCGGCGTGCTGCGGGGGCGTAGGGCGCCCACGCGGCCAGCATCTGGTCCACGAGCTGCGGCGCGGCGGTGGTGGCGCCGTCCCGTGTGCGCCAGACGACGTGGCCGTCGGCGCGGACCACGACGGCGCCCACAGTCCCCACTTCGTAGCGCTCGACCGCAGCGGCCCGGTCCGTGGCGGTCCCGAGGTCGACGACGGTCGTCAGCAGCGGGGCCGTGACCGGTGCGCCGAGGGCAGCGGACCACCCGGACGGGTCGAAGGTGAGCACCGTGAGCGCCAGTGGGCGCGGGTCGACGAGCTGGAGGGTCGAGCGGGGCCCGTTGGGGGTGGCCACGACCGAGTGGGGCAGCCGCCCGCCCGGGGTGGTGGTGGGGTGGTACTCGACCACGTCGGGCTCCGACGCGCGATGCGGGTCGCCGGGCTCGCCCAGGACGAGCGGCCCGCCGTAGCGGTACCCGTACTCGAGCCCGGTGGAGACGAAGTGCGCAAGCTGGCCGGGCACCTCCCCGGCGACGCGGTCGCGGACCCGCCGTCCCCGCCGGCCGGTGGACCCCAGGACCCGGCTGCGGGCGAGACCTGCTCGTACCACCTTGTCCGCGAGGGGCGCCGCGACGGACCCCGGCAGGGCCGTGACCGGGAACCGCGAGGCGGCACCCGTCGCGCGCTGCAGCATCCTGTTGGTCACCCCGAAGTGCCGGGTCACGTCGTCGAGCCGGAAGTGGTTGGCCACGCTGTGCCGGGCGAAGAGCTCGACGACGGGGCGTCGCTCGGTCTCGTAGGTGTCGAGCAGGCGCTGGCCGGCCTGCCCGCCCAGGACGGCGTCGAGCTTCCAGGCAAGGTTGTGCGCGTCCTGCACGCCGCTGTTGAGCCCGTACCCGCCGGTGTGGGGGAACCGGTGCGCGGCGTCGCCCGCCAGGAGCAGGCGACCGCGGCGGAACACCTCGGCGCACTGCGCGGTCATCGTCCACGTCCCGGTCGAGACGAGCTCCACCTCCTGATCCGGGCCGAGCACCGCGGGCAGGGCACGGGCCCAGTACCGCTCGCGCGCGCCGGCCACGTCCTGCTCCGGGTGCAGGTAGGTGGTCATGAGCACGTAGTGCTCGTCGGCGTGGGCGATCATCACACCGGCGAACCCGGGCTGGTAGATCCAGCTGAGCAGGGGCCGCGCGTACGCCGGGTACAGGCCGGGGGCCCGGAAGAAGGCGCTGCCCATCTGGGCCAGCACCGGCCCGCGCATCGCGATGCCCGCGGACTCCCGGACCGCGCTACCCGCGCCGTCGGCGCCGACGACGACGCGGGCGCGCACCGTCTCCCCGGAGCCGAGCACGACGGAGGCACTGCGGTGGTCCTGCTCGACGGACGTCACCCGCGTCGCGCGGCGGAGCTCGACCAGTGGCTCCCGCTGCAGCGCTGCCCACAGCACCGGCATCAGCTGGTGCTGCCCCACGTGGGAGACCAGGAAGTCGCTGTGGTCCCGGACGCGGGCCAGCTGCTCCGGTCGCGAGGCCAGGTCGATCTCGCCGAGCGGCCGGCCCTGCAGGTCCGAGCACCACCGGATGAGGTTGACGGTCTCGACGGGGGGAGCGAGCGCCGCGACCTGCTGCGCGAGTGCGGGGTCGGCCTCCCGCCAGATCTCCAGCGACCGGCCGTGGAGGACGTGGGCCGCGGGGTGGGTGAGCGGCTCCTCGCGGCGGTCGAGCAGCACCGAGCGGACACCGCGACGGGCCAGCAGCAGGGCCAGGGTCGCGCCGGTCGACCCGGCCCCGACGATCGCGACCGGAGCCAGGTCGCTCACAACGTGCGCAGCGTGATCGCCCGCCTGCCGACCCGCGCCGTGGTGCCCGGCCGAACCCCGGCGTCGGGCCAGAGCAGCGACTCCAGCGGGGCACCGTCGCGGAGCCGCTCGAGCAGGTAGGACGGGTCGATCGTGGTCCCGATCGGGTTCGCGGCGAACTCCGGGCTGGAGAAGAACGCTGCGGTCTCCGCCGCGGTGGGGAAGTTCTCGACCTGGAGCTCCAGGCGGGTCCCGTCGGGGTCCTCGTAGTACAGCGACGTCGTCGGCCCGTGGTTGATGGCCCACACCGGGTGGATCCCCACCGCGGCCAGCCGCTCGTGGTTGAGCAGCAGGCGCTCCAGCGAGGTGTAGGTGAAGGCGAGGTGGTCGACGCCGTGGACCTTGCGGCGGAACCGGCCCAGCGGGAACACGTGCCGCGCGATCGGGGGGACCTTGACCAGCGCGAGGCGGTGGCTCTCGCCGTCCCAGGTGAGGAACACGATCTGCTCGTCTTCGTGCACGACGGTGGCACCGAACACCGTCGAGTACCACTCGACCATCTGCTGGGGGCGCGCCGTCTTGACGACGAAGTGGGCGAGGTAGTCGGGTGCGAGCGCGGTCGCCGTCGGGGCGGGGCTCGGGGTCTGCGTGGTCATGGCGGCTCCTCCGGGTCAGCTCGGGGCGACGATCGGCGTGCGCTGCTCACCGAGGTCGAGCTCACCGTCGGTGGAACGGATGGATGCGGTGACGAGGTCACCGGGCCGCAGGAAGGGCCCGGAGAGGTTGCGTCGCACGAACAGCCGCCACATCACGTGCTCCGGCAGCAGTGCGGTCGCGAGGCGGCGCACGAGGGCGGGCGGGGACGAGGCCGCGGTGCCGTGAGGGGTGCCGGTGAGCAGCACGTCGCCGACGGCGAGGTCGCTGAACGTGCTGAGCTCGGTGAGCGACTCGGCAGGGCGGTGCACGAGGTTGGCCGTCGTGTCGGTCTGCCGCAGCTCGCCGTTGACCTCCAGCCGCAGCACCAGGTCGTCGAGCCGCGCGCGGTCGGAGCCGTCCAGGACGGCGAGCACCGGGCCCAGCGGGCAGAAGCCCCGGTAGCTCTTGCCCTTGAGGTACTGCCCCTGCGGCAGCTGCACGTCCCGCGCCGACAGGTCGTTGGCGATGGTGACGGCCGCGACGTGGTCGAGCAGCGTCTCCTCGGTGACCGTCACCGGGCCGGTGACGGCCCTGCCGATCACCAGGGCCAGCTCGATCTCGTGGTCGAGGAGACGGACGTGCGCCGGGCGCGTGACCGGGGCGCTCGGGCCGGTGACGGAGGCGTCGGTCTTGTCGAAGAAGAGGTTGAAGGAGCGGTGGTCGGGGTCCATCCCGGACTCGATGGCGTGCTGCCGGTAGTTCGCGCCCTGGCACAGCACGCGGCACGGGGTGGTGACCGGTGAGAGCACCTCCAGCGTCCCCAGCTCGTGGGTCGGCGGCCGCGACGCGGCGGCCGTCCAGTCGTCCCTGCCGTGCTCGAGCAGCTCGGCCGTGGTCGCGTAACGCCCCTCGAGGGCGGTGACCGCGGACCCGGACACCACCCCCCACAGCGCACCCCCGTCCGCAGCGAAACGGCTCAGGTGGGTGGCCATGGCGGTGCTCCGTCCTCGGGGTGGACCCGAGGCTAGCAATTCATTGACTGACGGTCAACGAATCGTCGACGCCTCGCCGGGTCGCGTGGCGGCGGCGATCACGGCGAGGGCGCCGGTGACGTCCGGGCAGCCGTCGAGCGCCTGCGCCCCGCGGAGCGCGCCGGCGCCGAGCTCGAGCAGCGACGTGACCAGGGCGTCGACCGGGACGGGGCGCGGGTCCACGAGCCACCACCGGGTGGCCTCGTCGAACGCGGCCACCACGGTCGTCCCGACGTACTGCACGACGGGGTCGGCCGCGTCCAGGCCCAGCACCTGCGCGAGCGCCGCAAGCGCCCGTGCCCGACCACCGTCGGACACGGCGGCCGCCGTGGGGTCGGCGTGGCGTCGCCCGACGACGAGGCGGAGCGCGACGCCGCGGTGGGTCTGCAGGTAGGTCAGGTGGGTACGCAGCGCGGTGCGGACGATGGTCGGGGCGTCGTCGGCGGCGGGGGCGGTGAACGCCGCGTCCATCTGCGCCACGACGGCGTCGAGGACGGCGCGGTAGAGCGCCTCCTTGCTCCCGAAGTGGTGGAACACCAGGCCGTGGGCGACCCCGGCCCGGGTGGCGACGGCGGACACGGTCACGACGTCGTAGTCCTGCTCGGCGAAGAGCTCGGACGCCGCGGTGAGGATTCGGTCACGGGTGGCCGCCTTCTGCTGCGCCCGGGAGGTGGCGCCCCGTGCCCGGGGGCTGCCCCCGGTCACGCGTCGGACCCCGCGAGCCTCACGCGGCGACGGTACGCGTCGGCCCCGCGTCACCGGCCGGTCTCCTCCGGGAGCTCGCCGGGCTCGGCCAGGAACGCGCGGAGCTCGGCCAGGAACGTCTCGGGGTCCTCGATGTGGGGCCAGTGGCCGGTCCCCGGGACCTCGACCGCGGACGCCGTGGGCACCGCGGCGAGGAACGCCTCGACGTCGGACCTCGGCGCCAACGGGTCCCCCGGGCCGCGGATGATCCTCGTGGGGCAGGCGATCCGGTCCAGGCCCGTGTTGGGGTCGCCGCGCAGCGCCGAGAGCAGGGCCGGGAACGAGCCCGGCGCCCCCAGTGCGGACATCACGTGCGCCATCAGGTCGGGGTCGAGGCGCTCGGGGTGGGCGAGGAACGGGCCCAGCGCCAGCCTGAGCAGGGTGGGCGAGGACGCCGCCAGGCGGGTCACCCGCTGCGGCAGGGGGACCCCGATGGTGGCCAGCTCGGTCAGCAGCGTGGCCACCGCCCACGGCTGCGCCCGGACCGTCCGCAGCGGGTGCCGTCCGAGACCGGTGAGGGACAGGATCGGGCCGCCGGTGATGACCAGGGAGTCGACCAGCTCGGGCCGGTCGACGGCCAGGCGGGTGGCGACGAGGGAGCCCATGGAGTGGCCGACGACCGCGGCGCGGTCGACGCCGAGTGCCGAGCAGGTGTCCGCGACGGCGTGCGCCAGCCCGTCGAACCCGCTGCGGCGCAGCTGGAGCTGGGAGCCGCCGAACCCGGGCAGGTCGACCGCGACGGCCCGGTGGGTGAGGGCGAGATCGGGAAGGACCGGCAGGAACCAGCGCCAGCTGGCCGAGACGCCGTGCAGCAGCACGACCACGTCGCTCCCGTCACCGGCGCGGTCGAGGTCGACGAGGTGGACCCGCCGGCCGTCGACGTCGACGTCGCGCGCTACCTCCTCCCACGCCACGTCGCGCCAGTCCGGCACCACCCGGGCGCGGTCAGGGGTGGGCACGGTCGACCTCCCGGTCGGCGGTCGGGGTCGGGTGCAGCACCCGGTCGAGCACGGGCAGCAGGACGCGGCGGGGGACCAGCGCGGCGAGGTGCGCAGCCGCGGCGTTGCGCCGCCCGGAGACCACGTGCGGCGGGGGCCGCCGGCGGTCCAGCGCGCGGAGCCCGGTCCCGACGACCTGCTGCGGGGTCTGGAAGGAGCCGACCACGGCCGCGCCGTCGCCGACGACGTCGAAGAACTCGGTGCGGGTGGGGCCCGGGGCGAGGGTGAGCACGGTGACCCCGTGTCGCCGCGCCTCGAACCACAGGGACTGGCTCAGGCTGAGCACGAACGCCTTCGACGCCGCGTAGACCGCCAGGGACGGCACGGGCTGGAACGCCGTCGTGCTGGAGACGTTGATGATCGCGCCGTGCCCGCGGGCCGCCATCTCGGGGAGGAAGGCGCGGACCAGGTCGACCACCGCGAGGACGTCGACGGCGAGCTCGCGCCGGTGGTCCGCGGGGTCGGTGCCGAGGAACGCGCCCTGCGTCGCGAAGCCCGCGTTGTTGACGAGCAGGTCGATCTCGCCCACCACCCGGGCGCGGAGCGCCTCCCCCGGGTCCTCGGTGGTCAGGTCGAACGGCACGACGGCGCAGTCGATCCCGTGCTGCGCGGTCAGCTCCGAGGCGAGGTCCCGCAGCCGGTCCTCGCGCCGCGCCACCAGGACGAGGTCCGTCCCCCGCGCGGCGAGAGCGCGCGCGAACTCCCCCCCTATGCCCGAGCTCGCGCCCGTCACCAGGGCCCGCCGCGCCCGGAACACCCGGCGCTCACGCCCCAGCACGGTGGCCACCTCGTCCCTGCTCGTCCACAGGAGGCAGGCTCGCAGTTCGTTGACCGCGAGTCAATCGGGGTACGGTGACGCCCGGCGGGCCGACCGACCTGCCTCGAGCCGCCCGTGCACCTGACGCGCCGGGCCCGAGCACCGACGAGGGACCACACGAGCGCGTCTCGTGGTCGGTCCCCGGGGGGAGCCAGCCGATGATCCTGGTGACCGGCGCAGGGGGTGGGGTCGGGCGCGCGCTCGTCCGCGCGCTGCACGAGCGCCACGTCGACGTCCGCGCCTTCGTCAAGAACGCAGCGCAGGCCGGCACCGCACGCGCGGACGGCGCCACCGAGACCGTGGTGGGCGACGTCCGGTCGGCCGCGGACCTCACCGCCGCCGTCCGGGGCGTGCAACGCGTGTTCCACGCGACGCCCACCAGCGTCGTGCACGAGGTCGAGCTGGCCAGGACCCTCGCGGACGCGGCACGGGAGAGCGGCGTCGAGCAGGTCGTCTACCACTCGGTGATCCACCCCGACATCACCGCGATGTTCCACCACCAGGAGAAGGGCCGCGTCGAGGAGGTCCTCCGCGCGTCGGGCGTCCCCACGACCAACCTGCGGGCGTCGCACTTCATGCAGAACTACCTCGACTTCTGGGAGTTCCTCCGCGGCGGGGTCCTCCCCTACCCGTCCTCGCCCGACTCGGTGATGGGGGTCGTCGACGCCGAGGACGTCAGCGAGGTCGCCGCGACCGTGTTGACCGCACCCGTCGAGTCGCACGCCGGGCGCACCTACGAGCTCTCCACCCAGGAGCTCACCCGCCACGAGATGGCCCAGGTCTGGTCCGAGGTCCTGGGGCACCCGGTGACCGCCCTGCGGATCCCACCCACCGCGGTGGGCGACCCGGTGCACGGTCTCGGCTCGGCCTCCGTCGCGCTGGTCCACTCGCTGCGGTCGACGGGCGTCCGCGCCCCCCTCCACTGGCTCCGCGGCCTGGCCCAGTCGTCCAACGCCAAGGGCGTGCGCAGCTGGCCGCAGGAGTCGAAGAACTGCTACGTGGCCATGATGACGTACTACGACCAGCACGGGCTGCCCGCGGGGGACATGACGGTGCTGCCCGCGCTGCTCGGCAGGCCCGCCACCACCTACCGGCAGTTCGCCGAGCGCGAGGCCGCCCGACGCGGGGTCCGCGGGTCCTGAGCCGACCCGCGCCGTGAAGGCCAGCTCGTGGGGTCACCGCTCGGGCTCGCGTCGTTCGGAGCCGCCTGTCGGAATCGAACCGACGACCTTCTCATGACGAGACGGGTCCAGCGAGTGCGACGACTCCTGACGGTTCCTGTTCGTGCTGGTCAACGACCTGAACTGCCCGGCGATCCGGCACGGGGTCCCGGTGGTGCCGCGCATCCTGTGACCACACCGCCATCACACGCTGGTTCACCACGAGCTCCTCGAGGCGCCTGCTGGGGGTGGAATCTCGTCGTGGTGGGCGCGCTGCAGCATCACCTCGCCCGATCTGCCGGCGACCGCGCGTCGACAGCGGCGCGAGCCACCGTCGACCCAGGTGCGTGGCAGCCTCACCGTCGTGACGACCGCGAGGCACGGCCCGCTCCCGCTCGCCGCGTCAGTGGACGACACCGCGAGCGCGGTGGTCGGTGTCGTGGTCCTGCTGCCGCTCGCACTGGTCCTGGTCGTGTCCGGGATCCACGCGGTGCGCCGACGGCGGGCACCCCGACGGGTCCGGGTCGGCGGGTTCGTGCGGCTCGTGGTCGCGGCCGGGTTGGTGGCGTACGCCGTCAACGCGCTGCTCCGGCTCGTCAGCCCGACCTGACGACGACTGCCCCGGACCGGTCGAGGACTGGTCGCCGCGCTCGAGGCGCCCGCACTGCTCAGCCGCCGGGCCGCACCGGCAGGGACACCTGGAGCCGGTGGCCGCCGTGCTCCACCGGCCCGGCCTCGAGCGTGCCGCCCAGCCCTTCCGCGCGCTCGCGCAGCCCGAGGAGGCCGAGCCCGCCTCCGGGGAGCGCGAGACCCGGCTCGTGCGCCGGCCCGTTGTGCACGACCACCTCGACGGCCCCGCCGCGCTGGTGGACGGTGACCTCGACCGGGGCGCCGGGGGGCGTGCTTGCGGGCGTTGGTGAGTCCTTCCTGAGCGGTGCGGTACACCGCGCGCTGCACGGGTGCGGGCGCCTTGTCGGGCACCTCGACCACCTACGTCGTGCCCGGTCCGGCCCCGTCGAGGAGGGCGGGGAGGTCGGTGATCCGCGGCTGGGGCTCACGGCGGGGCTCGGCCCGCGCGCTTTCGCGCCCGCTTTCGTCAGGGCCCTGACACGAACC
This sequence comes from Rhodococcus aerolatus, assembly GCF_054783215.1. Classification (NCBI taxonomy): domain Bacteria; kingdom Bacillati; phylum Actinomycetota; class Actinomycetes; order Mycobacteriales; family Nocardiaceae; genus Rhodococcus; species Rhodococcus aerolatus. Next base: position 89,850 of record NZ_BAAGQZ010000036.1, read on the forward strand.
AGTCGCGACGTCGCCCAGAACGCCGCCTAGACGTGCCCGACTCGCACCGACCGCCGCACGGCGACGGCGGGCGGGCGAACTCGGGCAGCGGCGCCTCGCGCAGGCGGGGAGTACGAGAACTGCTGTGGCGATGGGTCAGTGACGAGGGATGCGGCCGCGCCCGAAGGTGTGTCGGGCCCGAGACGCGTCGTGCCACGACGTCCTACGCGTCGTTGCTGTCAGCCGTGCTCGCCGAGCAGCGTGGCGCGCACGGTGCGCAGGTGGGTGCGCATGGCCTGCTGTGCGGCGTCCGCGTCGCGGTCGGCGAGACCGGCGACGATGGCGTCGTGCTCGCCGCAGTAGCACCGGTGCCGTTCGGGGGTGAAGGTGCGCTGCTTGAGGCCGCCCCACACCGGGCCGCGACGCGTGCTGGTGAGCAGCTCGCTGACGGTGACGAGGAGCGCGTTGTGAGTCGCGACGGCGAAGCTGTGGTGCAGCGCGGTGTCCCAGCGCTCGAAGTCCGCCGAGGTGGTGGCGGCACGGCCGCCCTCGAGACAGCGGTGCATCTCCTCGAGGTCGTCCCCGGTCGCGGCGGCGACGGCGAGCGGCATCAGCTGTGGCTCCAGGACGAGGCGCGCAGTCATGATCTCGGCGGGGCTGGGGCCCGTCTGGGCTGGGGCGCTCTCGGCCGGGGCCAGGAAGGTGCCGCGCCCGACGTGGCGGACAACGGTGCCGCGGTCCGCCAGCTGGTCGAGTGCAGACCGGACCACGGCGCGACTCACCCCGGCTCGCGCGGCGAGCTCGCGCTCGGTCGGGAGCTTGTCGCCCGGAGACACGCCGTCGGCCCGGATGAGGTCGTCGAGGACGCGGAGCGCGGTGGCCAGCGGGCCCACGGGTGCCGTCATCTCCTGCTCCTCACCTGCGTGCCTGGACCAATCCGGACCAAAACGTAGCGCAACCAGCACCCGGTGAACCAGCCCGGCGGTTTTGCACTGCTGTTTCTGAGTGTTGACGGTCACACGCAACGCGACCTACGGTGGACCAATCAAGGCCGGTCGGTCATTGGTCCTATTTGGTTCACACGGAGGTTCCCTGTGCGGTATGCGCGCATCCAGTCCCCGAGCGGCCCGGTGCTGTGCCGGGTCGACGACGACGGTGGGGCGCACCCGCTGCGCTTCTCCGACACCGGCACCCCAGTCACCCGCCTGCAGGAGGTCATCGCAGGCGGCCCCGGCGCAGCCGAGCGGCTGGTCGCTGACGAGCCCGCCGCGTCGGGGCGGTTGCTCGCGCCCGTGGTGCCGGACCGCAACGTGTTCTGCGTCGGCCGCAACTACTCCGAGCATGCCGCGGAGTTCGCCAAGTCGGGCTTCGACTCCGGGTCCACCGCGGACGACCACCTGCCGAGCCACCCCGTGGTCTTCACCAAGCCCGCCGCATCGATCGTCGCCTCCGGGGACCGCGTGGACCCCCACACCGACATCACCTCGGCCCTGGACTACGAGGGCGAGATCGGCGTGATCATCGCCCGCCGCGCCAGCAAGGTCTCCGCCGCGGACGCGATGGACCACGTCTGGGGCTACACCCTGGTCAACGACGTCACCGCGCGGGACCTGCAGAAGGACCACAAGCAGTGGTTCATCGGCAAGAGCCTCGACACGTTCTGCCCGATCGGACCCTGGGCGGTCAGCGCCGACGACGTCGACATCACCGACCTGCAGCTGCAGACCCACGTCAACGGCGAGCTGCGCCAGGACACGAGCACCGCCCACCTCATCTTCGACGTCGCCACCATCATCTCCACGCTGTCCGCAGGCATCACCCTCGAGCCGGGTGACGTCATCGCCACCGGCACCCCGGTCGGCGTCGGCATCGGCTTCGACCCGCCCAAGTACCTCGTCGAGGGCGACCAGGTCGTCGTCTCCGCACCCGGGCTGGGCGAGCTGCGCAACACCATCGGGCTACGACCCGCCGGGCCCGGCCTTCGTCGCGTGGCTGGCCGAGAGCTGTTCGTGGAACGCACCGGCGATGGCCCCGCGGTGGTGCTCGTGCACGGCCTCGGTGGGACCACCGACGTCTACCAGCCGCAGGTCGACGCCCTCGCCGAGCACCGCACCGTCCTGCGCTACGACCTGTCCGGCCACGGCCGCTCACCTCAGGCCGGTGCTCCCAGCATCGCCGGGTGGGTCGACGAGCTGCTCGCGCTGCTCGACGCCGAGGGGCTCGACTCCGTGGAGCTCGTAGCCCACTCCATGGGCACCCTGGTCGCCACCCACCTCGCCGCGACGCACCCCGAGCGGGTCAGCAAGCTGGTGTTGCTCGGCGCGGTCCGCCCGCAGCCAGACACGGCCAAGGCCGCGACCCGGTCGCGGGCGGCCACCGTCCGGGCTGGGGGCATGGCCGCCGTGGCCGACACCATCGTCGGGGCGGCCCTGTCGCAGGAGACCCGCGAGGGACGACCCCTGTCAGTGGCCCTCGTCCGCGAGCTCCTCCTCGGCCAGGACCCCGAGGGCTACGCCGGCGCCTGCGAGGCCCTCGCCGCCGCTACCGAGGCGGACCTTGCGTCCATCACCGTGCCAGTGATGCTGCTGACCGGCGAGCAGGACCGGGTCAGCCCGGTCGGAGTGAACGACGAGCTGTTCGGCGTCTTCCCGAGTGCCCAGCTGCACGTGCTGCCGGGCGTGGGGCACTGGCACTCCGTGGAGGACCCGGCCGCGGTCACCCACCGCCTCGTGGACTTCCTGCTCAAGCCCTGAACCTGCTCGAACCCAGACCTGCGCACTCCCCTCTCTCCCACCCCAGACCGGAAGGAGCGGTGACGATGTCGTCGCCCACCCCCAGCAAGATCCTGTTCACCAACGTCCGCGTCTTCGACTCGACCGGTTCCGACCCGTTCGACGGCGAGGTCCTCGTCGAGGGCGAGCGCATCGTCGAGGTCCGCCAGGGCCGCGGCGACCTGCCCCAGGAGGGCGTCCGTGTCGTCGACGGCGGCGGGCAGTTCCTCATGTCCGGGCTGTGCGACGCCCACACCCACTTCTCCTGGATCAACTCCGCCGACCTGCCCGGGCTCGGCACGATGGGCGTCGAGGAGCACACCCTGCTCTCCGCCGCCTCGGCCAAGACCTACATCGACTCCGGCTACACCATGTGCGTCGGTGCGGCCTCGGCCAAGCCCCGCCTCGACGTCGTCATCCGCAACGCCATCAACGAGGGGCAGATCCCCGGCCCCCGCTACCTGGCCAACTGCCAGGAGATCGCCGTCACCGGTGGTGCGCTCATCGACGGCATCACCGCCTTCGCCGACGGACCCGAGGAGATGCGCAAGCAGGTGCGCTTCAACGTGTCCCAGGGCGCGGACCTGGTCAAGCTGTCCATGTCCGGGGAGGAGATCACCGGCAACCAGCACGCCGAGGACAACTACTTCTCCGACGAGGAGGTCCTCGCCGTCACCACCGAAGCCCACCGCCGCGGCCTGCGGGTCTGCACCCACGCCCGCTCCGGGGAGAGCGTCAAGATGAGCCTGCGCAACGGGGTCGACATCATCTACCACGCCTCGTTCATCGACGAGGAGGGCCTGGACATGCTGGAGGCCAAGAAGGACGAGGTCTTCGTCGCCCCCGGCATCAACTGGCTCATCGCCACCCTCAACGACGCCGCGAGCTTCGGCTACCCGCCCGAGGCGGCGGAGGCTGCCGGCTACAAGAAGGAGCTCGAGGCCGCGATCTGGGGTCTCAAGGAGATGAAGAAGCGTGGCATCCGGGTGCTGCCCGGCGGCGACTACGGCTTCGCCTGGACCCCGCACGGCACCTACGCCCGGGATCTGCAGCACTTCGTGGAGCTCCTCGGCTACACGACCAAGGAGGCGCTGCTCACCGCGACCGCCCTGGGTGGGCAGATCATGCGGATGCCCGACGACCTCGGCCAGGTCAAGCCCGGCTTCTACGCCGACCTGATCCTCGTCGACGGCGACCCGCTGGAGGACATCACCGTCCTGCAGGACGCCGGCAGGATCACCGCGATCATGAAGGGCGGCGCGTTCCACAAGGAGCCCAGCGACCCGACCCCGGACGTCCGCGACGAGCACCGCCTCGACACCGACCTCGTCGGCGCCGGCACGGGCCTCGACCCCTGATCGAGCGGACCCCGCGGGGGCAGGTACCAGCATGACCTTGATGGTCTGCCGCACCTGCCCCCGCGACCGTCCCGACTCCGGGGCGTTCGCCGCGACGCTGCTCCCGGCGTTGGCCGGGGCGTCCACCGGTGACCGGGCGCTGCCGCTGCGCCAGGTCGCGTGCGTAGCGGGTTGCCCCACGCCAGGCAGCGTGACCCTGGACGCGGTGGGCAAGACCCGCATCCGCTTCTCCGGCCTCACCGCCGAGGACGCGCCTGCCCTCGTGGCCGCGACACTCGCCCACGCCGACGCGGTGCACGGCGACCCCGACGAGCTGGCACTGCCGGAGAACCTGGCCGCCAGGATCACCGCCGTCACCCGCAAGCGGCACAGCGACGACCCCTGAACCCAGCCACCCTCAGCCGCGCAGCAGCGCCCGCACCTCCGCAAGCCCAGGGACATCGACGCCGGCCCTGGTGAGCAGGTGCAGGTCGTGCGCGGCGACCTCGGCCCCGCTCAGCCCCTTGCCCTGGTGCACCCGGTGGGCCACGGCCCGGTACCCGGCCAGCGCCTCATCGCGGTGCCCGAGCAGCAGGTGGGCGTGGGCGACGTTGATCGGGTGCATCAGGTTGTCCGGCTCTGCGACTGTTGCAGTGGTGCTCAGCTCCAATGCCTGCTGCGCACGCCCGGTGTAGAGGTCCAGCTCGGCCACGTAGGACGCCAGCCCGGGATAGCCCGGATCGAGCTGTGCGGCCGAGTCATAGTCGGCCCGCGCCGCGTCATAGCCGCCCTGCAGGATCAGGATCGCTCCGCGCTCGACCAGCGGCCGGGGCTGCGCCGGGTGTGCGTGGTGCGCCGCGGTGAACACCGCGACCGCTGCGTCGAGATCGCCGGCCCCCCGGTGCGCGCGCCCCCTGCGAATCAACTCCCCCAGGTCGTCCGGGTCTGTCCGTGCCACTGCCGTCCTCCTCAGACGAGTCGCGCGCCACCGTCGACGGTGCGGACCTCACCCGTGGTGTAGCCGTTGCTCGCGAGCTCCAGCACGGCGTGGGCGACGTCGGCAGGCTGCCCGACCCGACCGACCGGCAGGGAGTCGGCGAGCTGGTCGAACGTGTCCTGCCGCTCGGACTCCGAGAGGTGCGCCCAGCTCGGGGTCTGCACCACCCCAGGGCTGACCGCGTTGACCCGTCGGGGCGCGAGCTCGATGGCCAGCGACCGTGCGAGCCCCTCGATCGCCGCGTTGACCGCGGTCACGATGGTGGTCCCGGAGTCGGGGCGCACTGCAGCGACCCCGGAGAACAGTGTGATGCTCCCCTGCTCCGAGAGCTGCGGGGCCAGCGCCCGCACCGCCAGGTAGTACCCCCAGAACTTGCCGTCCAGCACCGCACGGGCCTCGTCGACGTCCATCTCCAGGAACGGGCCGTAGGACAGCGTCGCGGCGCTGAGCACGAGGTGGTCCAACGGCCCGACCTGCTCCGCCAGAGCGTCGATCGACGCCGGGTCGGTGAGGTCGCACGCGACCCCCGTCGCGCCCAGCTCCGCCGCCACCGCGCCGGCCCTCGCGGCGTCCCGGCCGACCACGACCACCTCGGCGCCGTCCGCGACCGCCGCCTCGGCGACCGCCCGGCCCATGCCCGACGTCCCTCCCACGACCACGATCTTCTGCCCTGACACGTTCATCCTGACTCCCTACGCTGGTTGCTATCGATTATTGATAACTTACCGGGACGCAGGTTGTTCCCCGACCTCGATGACAGGAGGTCCCGTGCAACCCAGGCAATCCCTGTCCGAGCAGGTCCGCGCCCACGTCGTCGAGCAGCTCGCCTCCGGGGAGCTGCGACCCGGAGACCGGGTGCGCGAGCTCCCGCTCGCACACACCCTCGGCGTGAGCCAGGGCCCGGTCCGCGAGGCCCTCCGTGAGCTCGCCGCCCTCGGCCTCGTCGTCACCGAACCTCGCCGGGGGACGCGGGTCCGTGACCTCGACGACCGGGCCCTGCACGCCAGCTACCCGGTGCGCGCAGCACTGGAGTCGCTCGCCGGCGCCCTGGCCGCGCCGCGGCTCGCCGGTGCCACCGACGGGCTGCGGAACTCGCTGCGCGGCATGCGCATCGCCGCCGCCGAGGACGACCTGCCCGGTCTCGCCCGGCACAGCGTGGACTTCCACCGGCAGATCATCGACGCCGCCGACAACAATCCGCTCCGACAGGCCTGGCAGGCCCTCGGCATCGAGGTCCTGACCCCGGTCAGCCTGGCCCGCGCCGACATCGACCTCGCCGGCGCGGCGGAGGAGCACTCCCCCATCCTCGACGCCCTCCACGCCGGCGACGCCGACGCCGCGGCAACGCTCCTCGCCGCGCACGCCGCGGACTACGGCCTGCGCCTCGACCCCCGCCCCACCCGATCCCCCACCGACCCCCAGGAGCTCCCGTGAAGAACACCACCCACGACTTCACCGACACCGTCGTCCTCGTCACCGGAGGCGGCACCGGCATCGGTGCTGCCATCACCACCGCCTTCCTCGACGCCGGCGCCACCGTCGCGATCACCGGACGCCGCCGCGAGCGGCTCGAGCAGACCCTCGCGCCCTACCCGGCCGAGCGCACCGCCGCACTCGCCGCCGACGTCTCCGACGGCGGCGAGGTCCGCGCCCTCGTCGCCGACGTCCTCGAGCGCTTCGGCCGGATCGACGTCGTCATCAGCAACGCCGGCGGCCACGTCGCCGGGGAGATCACCGACGTCGACGACGAGGCCTGGGAGGCGCTGCGAACCACCAACGTCGACGGGTTCTTCCACCTCGCCAAGGCCACGCTGCCCCACCTCGCCAGCAGCGGAGGCAACCTCGTCGCCGTGTCCTCGGTGTCCGGGGATCGAGGCGACTGGGGACAGGCCGCCTACAACGCCACCAAGGCCGCCGTCACCAACTTCGTCCGCTCGCTGGCCCTCGACTGGGGCGCACGCGGAGTCCGGGTCAACTCCGTCGCCCCCGCCTTCACCCTCACCGAGCTCACCGAGGGCATGGGCCGCGACGACGAGTCGCTCGCACCGTTCCTCAACCGCATCGCCCTCGGACGCCCCGGCGAGCCCGACGACATCGCCCCCGCCGTCCTGTTCCTCGCCAGCGACGCCGCCCACTACATCACCGGCGCCGTCCTCGCCGTCGACGGCGGTACCAGCGCCTCGACCGGCCAGCCGCACACCTGAGGGCTCGCGCAGAGCCACAGCATGATCCCCCAGAGCCGCAGGAGATCATCCCCGTTGTCAGGGTTGAATCCCGGCGTCTCAAACCCATCGAGGTACGCGTTCAGGATCCTAGTGCTGGTGATGGTTTGGCGGTAGATCGGCGGGTCAGCAGCGTCCTGTAGTGCAGCGGGGCGATGAGGAGACCGAATGTGCCGGCGGCGTCGAGGGCGGAGGGGACTTCACCGCGGCGCCTGGCGCGCCCGATCACCGCGACGGCGAGGGCGCCGTTTTCCTGGCTCGGGGCGCCGTCGAAATCGTCCAGCGCGAACTGTCGCACCTGTCGACGAAAGCTGGCTCGAGGTAACGGGGCCACGCCTGAGGGGCGTGGCCCGCGTCCGCTGCCTGGCCGTCTCTCGCCACTCCGAGCCTCAGGCGACACCCAGGATTGGACGTACCGCCACTTGGTCAGGGTCGAATCGGGCCACGCTTGGCCCCACCGCCCGGATGACCGAAGCGGACGGCGGGGACGGCGGCCAGATCGACACCGGCGTTGAGCGGCTCGCGTGGCTGAACACCGCAACGGTGAGTGCGTCCCGCGCAGATATCCACCTTGTGACCAAACGCGTGTGGCGACTCGCCGGACCGCTCCGGTTTGCGCTCGACGTCAGGGGGTCTCGGATCCAGCTCCGGGACGGACAAGAACCTTCACAGCGGAACCGGCGTCGTCGATCAACCTCTTGATCCCACGGGCAACCAGATCGTCTAGTTCGATCTTGCTCGTGATGAACGGAGTGAGGTCGATGGCGCCGCTGCGTACGAGGTCGATCGTTGCGGGGTGGTCATTGCGGTACGCCAGAATCCCTCTGAGATCAATCTCTTTGTTGACCATGAGCTCCATGTCGAGGGGAGGGCGGTGACCCCAGATGGCCACGTTGACGACGACGGCTCCCGGCTTGACGACGGAGAGGCACGTGTCGAGAACGGCGTCGACGCCCGCGCACTCGAAGGCGGTGTCGGCGCCTCGGCCTCCGGTGAGACGCATGACCTCGGCCACGACGTCGACAGCCGTGGGATCCAGCACCCAGTCCGCGACGCCGGATCGTTCGGCTACTGCCCTTCGTTCCGCGCTGACTTCGAGCAGAGCGGTCTTGCAGCCGATGCCGCGAAGGACGGCGGCTACGAGCAGACCGACTGGTCCCGCTCCTCCCACCACCGCGACGTCGCCGGAGCTGCAGTCGCTTCGGACAACCGCGCGACGTGCGACTGCAAGGGGCTCGATCATCGCCGCCTGATCCAGCGGCATGTCCCCGACGGGGTGAACCCAACGCCGGTCCACGACCACGCGCTCGCTGAGACCACCGCCACCGCCGCCAAGACCGAGGATCCCCAGCTTGTGACAAGTGTTGTAGTTTCCTGCTTTGCAGGGTGGGCACTCGTTACACACCGTGAGAGGTTCGACGGCGACCCGGTCACCTATCGACAGGTCGTCGACCCCGTCCCCCACTGCTGAGACTGTTCCGGCGAACTCGTGTCCCAAGATCACTGGTGGTTCCAAGCCGCTGAGGGGATGCGGATGACCGGGGCGAGGGATGTAGAGAGGGCCCTCCAGAAATTCGTGAACGTCGGTCCCGCAAATTCCGCACCACGCGACGTCGATCTTGACCGCACCGGCCCGGATCTCCGGCTCTGGAACGTCTTCGATCCTGACGTCGCCCTTCGCATGCCACCGCGCGGCCTTCATCTGTCTCCTCTTGGTTGTGTTCGGCTTGTCCTCACGTGACCGTCCGCTCTCACAGGCGTTCTGCGCTGCTCTGTCAGCCCAGCAGTACTGTGCGCATGTTGGTGAACTCGGTGGCGCCGGCGTCGCCGAGTTCACGGCCGTACCCGGATTTCTTGACGCCGCCGAACGGCAACCGCGGGTCGGATGCGGTGTTGGCGTTGATGAACAACGCCCCGGACCGGATGCGCCGCCCGACTACCAGGGCCCGCTCAGTGTCAGCCGACCACACGCTGGCGCCGAGACCGTACGGGGTGTCGTTCGCCAGCACCGCCGCTTGGTCGTCGGTGTCGAACCCGATGACCGCCGCGACCGGTCCGAACGTCTCCTCGCTCATCACCGGCATGTCGGTGGTGACGTCGGCCAGCACGGTCGGAGCGAACCACGCCGGACCGCGGTCCAACCGTCGACCGCCAGTGAGCACTGTGGCTCCCGCCGCGACCGACTCACCGACCTGCCGCAACAGATTGTCGGCGAGGTCGGCGCGGGCGAGCGGGCCGATCTTGCTGGTCGGCTGCTGCGGGTCACCGACCTCGAGCGCCTCGACCTGCTCGGCGAACCGTCGGCCGAACTCGTCGACCAACGACTCGTGGACGATGAACCGCTTCGCGCACAGGCACGACTGACCGGAGTTGAGGAACCTCCCGGCCACGGCCTTCGGGACGACGTCGTCGAGGTCAGCGTCGGCGAGGACGACGAACGGGTCCGACCCACCCAGCTCCAGCACCGTCTTCTTCGTCGCCCGACCGGCCGCGGCCGCAACCTGTTCTCCCGCGCGGTTGCTGCCGGTCAGGGTGACCGCCGCGACGCGATCGTCAGCGATGAGCCGCTCGACCGCGCCCGGCACATCGGGCTCGACGACGACCAGCGCGCGGAACACATCGGCCGGCAAGCCTGCGTCCGTCAGCACGGACTCGATCGCCAATGCGGTGCCGGTGACGTTGGGTGAGTGCTTGAGCACGCTCGCGTTGCCCGCCATGAGCGCGGGCGCCGCGAACCGGAAGACCTGCCAGAAGGGGAAGTTCCACGGCATGATCGCCAGCACTACACCGAGCGATTCGTAGCTCACCCAGCTGCGCGAGCCGGACGCTTCGACCTCACGGTCGGCCAGAACCCTCGGAGACTGGTCCGCGTAGTACTCGCACACCCAGGCGCACTTCTCGACCTCAGCCCGCGACTCGGCGATGGGTTTGCCCATCTCAGTGGTCGCGAGTGCGGCCAACTCGTGACTCTGCTCGCGCAACGTCGCGGCCACGTCCCGCAGGACCTGCGCCCGCTTCTCGATCGGTGTGTCCGCCCACGCCGCCTGGGCGTCGACCACCCGGTCGACGACCGCGGCGATGTCCCTGCCGCTCATCGCGTCGTAGGTCGCGATCGGCTCACCGGTCGCGGGGTTGATGGTGGTGACCGTGGTGACTGCATCAGCGCTCACGACGCAACGCCTCCCCATGCTGGAACTCCACTGGAACGTCGGCTCAAGAGCTCAGACGTCGATGGTCGTGTAGGTCTTGACCGACCGTTCCGCGAGGTGCTGGATGATGTAGCCGAAGACCTTCTCCTGGAAGTACGGCGAAGCCTTGTGGGCTTCGTAGCCGGCCTCGTCGGTGTACTGCTCGTAGAGGAAGAACGTCTCGGGGTCCTCGGGTGAGACCTGGGCCTGGTAGTAGAGATTGGCCGGCTCCTCTCGAGACAGCGGCGTCATCTCGCGGATCGTCTTCTCGACCCGGTCGGCCTCCCCGGGCTTGGCCTTCCAAATGGCGGCGACGACGAATGCCATGCTTTGACTCCTCGTTCGTGGGTGATTCGGGTGGTGGTCAACAGGTCGTACGGGTGCCGACGGTGTTGCGGAGGGTGCCGATCCCGGAGGCGTGCATCTCGATGCGGTCACCGGGTTGCAGCCAGCGGTCGAGCTCGAGCCCCGAGCCACCGGTGGCGGTGCCGGAACCGAGCAGCTCGCCGGCGCGCAGCGTGAGACCCTGCGAGGCGTAGGCAATCATCGCCTCGAAGGTGTGGTGCATCGCGCCGGTGTTGTCACCGCCCCAGCGTTCGCCGTTGACGATGACCTCGAGGTCGACGTCGTGGGGGTCGACCTCATCGGCGGTGACCAGGTAGGGGCCTAAGACGTTGGACCCGTCCCAGTCCTTGGCCTTGCACGGGCCCATGCCGACGGGAAGCTCTCTGGTCTGGGTGTCGCGGGCGGACATGTCGTTCCACAACGTGTAGCCGAAGACGTGAGACAGAGCGTCCCCTGGGGCGATGTCCTTGCCGGACCGCCCGATGATGGCTGCGAGTTCGAGCTCGTGATCGAGCTTGGTGGTGTAGTTCGGCCACGGGATCTCGGCGCCGGGTCCGATGACGGTGTCTGGCAGGCCCTTGTAGTAGGCGGGGACCTCGTACCACTCGTCGGGAATCTCCCTGCCCAGGCCGGCAAAGGCGTTCTTCAGGTGACCCTCGAAGGCCAGGAAGTCACGGATGGTCCGCGGCCGTAGGGGCGCGAGCAGGGTGATTCCGTCGATCGAGCCGACTCGACGTTCTGCCGGGTGCGGGGCCTCGGCCTCGATGAACGCCACCATGTCGCCGTCGAAGCCGACGTCCACGACGTCCTCGCCGTCGAGGAACCCCACGCGGGCCAGTCCGGCGTCGGAATAGGTCAGGTACTTCACGGTCGTCAGCTCCCAACTGCCGTCAGTTTGCGCCCGTAGCACCCGCTGGCGACGGCCGAGCGGCGCCAACTGCTAGGTCCATCTGGTGGCGAACTCCGTCGGCCAGCGTCGGGTATCGGGGCTTGTAGCCGAGGACGTCGGCGATCAGCTCCCCGCTGACCTCGCTCGCGAGACCTCCGACGTCGCGTTGAGTCGACGACTCGACGGTGATCCGGGCCTCGGGCACCATGTCGGTGACCACCGAGGCGAGCTCGCGCACGGTGCAGGCAAACCCGCCCGTGTTGAAGAACGTGTGCTGCTTCAGGACGTCCGGATCGGCGTCGAGCAGGGCAAGGAACTGGTCCGCGACTTCCTCGACGTAGATGAGGCTCATCCTCGCGTCGCCGAGACCGGCAGTCACCGGCTCACCGAGCGCGGCGTCCTCGATGATCTTGGTGACCACCGCGGTGGCGCCGTTGCGGCGCCCGAGCCCGTGCACGACGCTGGGGCGCAGCGCCGCCACGGAGACGCCGAAGCGGTCGCGGTAGTGCTGGGCAAGCTGCTCGCCGTAGATCTTGGCGGCGGAGTACATCCTCATTCCGGGAGCGCCCCACTGCGGGGAGTCCTCCCGAAGGGGGAAGTCCTCTGCGGTGTAGCGCGAGTCGTCGCCGTAGACCGCGATCGAGCTGGCGATGACGACTCGCTGCAGCCCCCGTAACCGTGCGAGGTCGAGCACGTTCGTCGTCCCGGCGCAGTTGATGCTGGCGGCGAGTCCGGGATCGGCGTCGCTGTCCGGTCCGAGCATCGACGCCAGGTGGATGACCGCATCGACGTCCTGGGCTTCGGCCAGGTCGAGCAGAGACGCGAGCGCGGTGACGTCACCTCGGGCGACGTGCAGTTGCCCTTCGGGGAATTTCCTGCGCAGTGCCGCTTCTCTACTAGGTGAAGGGAGGATGTCGAGTAGCACGACACCGTCACCGCGGGCCAACAGGCGGTCGGCCACTGTAGCGCCGATGAGTCCGGTGCCGCCCGTGATCAACGTGGTGGTCACTCACACCACCGCCAGCGGATCCAGCATGGACCCGGTTGCGCCGGCGATCTTCAGCGGCAACCCTACGAACAGGAACTCGTAGACGCCCGCCGCGGCGAGCTCCTCGAGGTTCAGGCTCTCCATGATGTAGATGCCGTTCTCGATCAGCAGCCGCACGTGGACGGGTTGCGGGTTCGACGGCGATCCCGGGTCAGGGGCGGGTTGCACCTCGAACGTCTCGGTGTCGCTGCCGACGGCGATCACCCCGCGGTCGGCGAACAGGTCCGCAGCGGACAGGTCCGGGCCGGGGGTCTTGTGCTCGGCCATCCGTTCCGCGTCGGGCCACAGGCCCATGTACCCCGTCCGCACCAGCACGACGTCCCACTGCCCGATGGTGACGCCCTGCTCGTCCGCTGCGGCCAGGACGTCGTCGGCGGTGACTGGGTGGCCGGCGGGCAGACAGTCGACGCCGAAGTGGCGTGCGGCGTCGATGAGCACGCCGCGCGTGAAGAACGACGGCAGTGCGGCGGCGTCGCCCACCGTGGGACCGAAGTCGGTCAGGTGCTCGCCGGCGGTGCAGCCGCCGAACCAGTGCGCGTCGTGACCGACCGTCATGTGCGCCAGTGCGTCGATGTGCGCTCCGCTGTGCGTGCTCGAGCTGACGACCTCGGTCATGCAGCCCAGCTCGACCTCGTTCGGGGTCGGCTCCCACAAGTTCTGCCCGGCGGACCGCAGGCCCTGGGGTGTGCGGTAGGTGAGCACCTGGAACGGCGGGTGGCCGGGGAACAGCGGCATGCCGGGGAAGCGGGACGCGGCCAGCGAGTACGCCTGGCCGGTCTTCACCATCGCGGCTGCGCGCACGCGCTGCTCGGGCGGCAGGGAGCCGGCGGGACCGACTCCGGCTGGGCGGGTGGTCTCGGTGTTGGTCATGACTGTCCCTCCGACGTGTTGTCCGTCCGCTTGTTGTCCGTTCGCGCGAGCCGGAGCACCTCGATCACGCGCTCGGGGGTCATCGGCAGCTCGTCGATCCACACCCCGAACGGCTTCAGTGCGTCGTCGACCGCGGCGGCGATCGCGGTCGGCGCGATCAACCGTCCGCCCTCGCCCGCGCCCTTGACGCCGTACTCGGTGACCGGCGAGGGCGTCTCCTGGTGCTCGACGACGATCTCGGGGACCTCGAACACGCTGGGCATGAGGTACTCCCGGAACGAGCCGCTGAGCAGCCCGCCCTGGTCGTCGTAGCGGTACTCCTCCATGAACGCGGCCCCGATGCCCTGCACCACGCCACCGACGACCTGGCCCTCCACCAACTTGGGGTTCATCACGGTCCCGCAGTCGTTGACCGCGTAGTACTTCAGCAGTCGGACGATGCCGGTCTCCGGGTCCACCTCGACGATGGGGATGTGGCAACCGTGAGAGACGATCGGGTAAAAGGCGCCGGTGTCCTTGCGGTCCTCGCTCGGCATGGAGGCGAGCGGGTGGTCATAGGTGTAGGTGCTCACGAGACCGCTGGACTCGCCCTCTGGGCCGGTCTGCACGAACAGGTGCGCCTTCATGGCCACGTCAGCCATCGACAACCCTTCGGTCGGCACACCCTTGACCTGAAACGATCCGTCGACGAGCTCGATGTCATCCGGATCGGCCTCCATCGCGTGGGCGGCGATGCGGGCCATCTTCTGCAAGATGGCCTTCGACGCGCCTCGTGCTGCGCCGGACAGCATGACGGTGAGACGGCTCCCGCCCGGTCCGGCGGAAATAGCTCCCGAGGTGGAGTCGTTGTGCTCGACGCTGATGTCGGCCGGGTCGACGCCGAACTCCTCGGCGATGACCTGCGAGACCACGGTCTGGGGGCTGTTGCCCCAGACGGGGCAGCCTAGTTCGACGCGGATCCCGCCGAAGGCGTCGACGTCGACCTTGACGGTCTCGGGGGTCGAGGTGGCGGGCAGCGGCGGGGTGTCGTAGAGGAACCACCACTCAGTCGCGTTGTAGGCGGTGCGTTCCTGGCAGGTCGCGAGGCCGATGCCGATGTAGCGGCCCTCGGCCCGGGCGCGCTCCTGCTCGGCGCGCCAGTAGTCGACATCGGCCAGGGCCAGCGCGCGGTCGAGGACGCCTTCGTAGTTGCCGCTGTCGTAGATGTTGCCCGACGGGATCTTGTACGGGAACTGCTCAGGCTGGATGAAGTTTCGCCGGCGGATCTCGGCGCGGTCGATGCCGAGTTCGTCGGCGGCGGCGTCGACGACGCGCTCGAGTATGAAGTTTCCGTGGTCGGCGCCGGCGCCGCGGAAGAACCCCTGCTGCACCTTGTTTGTGAGCACCGCCGACACCTCGTACTGCAGGCTGGCAATGCGGTATGGACCAACTGGTTGCGCCATCGCGCAGCCGTGCTGACCTGGACCGAACTGGAAGTAGGCGCCGTAGTCGTCGATGCAGTGCAGCCGCAGGCTGAGCATCTCCCCCGCGTCGGTGACGGCGAGCTCGGCCTCGTAGATCCGGTCGCAGCCGACGTTGTCGTTGGCGGAGATGTTCTCCAGCCGGTCCTCCAGGTAGCGGACCGGCTTGCCGGTGGCCTTGGAAAGCGCACCGGCGATGGCCAGCACCTTGTTCGTCAGGTGCTTGCTGCCGAAGCTGCCTCCCACGGCGCACGGGATGATCCGCATGCGGCTGGTGGGGATCTTCAGCATGGCCGCGAACGACCACGGCAGGAAGTTGTAGAAGTTCGAGTTGGACCAGATGGTCATGGCCTGGGAGAACGGGTCCCAGGAGCAGACGGCGCCGGCTGTCTCGATGGGTTGTGCGCCCATGCGGTGCCAGCGGGCCTTGGTCCGGATCACACGGTCGGCGCGCGCGAAGTCCGCCTCGACGTCGCCGTAGCTGCGGTCGGAGTGGAACACGACGTTGCTGTCGAGGGTGTCGTGCACCTTCGCGGCACCGTCGTCCATCGCCGCGACCATGTCGACCAAGGGCGGCAACAGCTCCCACTCGATGTCGATGAGCGCGAGCGCGTCCTCGGCGACGTAGCGGTCGCTGGCGGCCACCACCGCCACCGGCTCGCCCCAGTAGCGCACCTTGTCGACCGCGATCGCGTCCTGCTGGACTGGCTCGGCGCAGAACGCCGTCATCGGGCCGATCAGCTCGGTCGCCTCGCGACCGGTCAGGACGGCGGCGACACCAGGCAGCGCCTTCGCTCGGGAGGTGTCGATGGAGACGATCCGGGCGTGGCTGTGGGGGCTGCCGAGGACGGCCGCGTGAAGCATGCCGGGCAGGTCGACGTCGCCGACGTAGGTGGCCCGGCCCGTGACCAGCGCCGGGTCCTCCTTGCGGGCGACCGACTTGCCGATCCACTTGAACCCGTCGTGACCGCCGACGACCTTCACGTCGGTGTCGGGGTTGGTCTGGATGTCAGTCATGCCGGGACTCCCTGCTCGTCGGCGTCGACGTCCTGGACGTTCGTGGCCTGTGAGTCGGGCTCGGGTGGGACCTGGCCGGACAGGGTGCGCCCGGCCGCGCAGACCGACGCCACGATGTTCTGGTAGCCGGTGCAGCGGCAGTGGTTCCCGGAGATGGCGGCGCGGGCGGCGTCGGCGTCGGGCTCGGGATTCTCACGCAGAAAGGCCTGGGTGGCCATCAGCATTCCTGGGGTGCAGAAGCCGCACTGGAGGCCGTGGTGGTCGGTGAAGGCCTGCTGGATGGGGTGCAGCGTCCCGTCGGGCGAGCCCATCGACTCCACGGTCTCGATCGAGCAGCCGTCGAGCTGAACGGCGAACATCATGCAGGCGCGGGTGACCTGGCCGTCGACGAGAACGGTGCAGGCACCACACACGCCTTGCTCGCAGCCGGCGTGGGTCCCGGTCAGGTGTAGATCGTCGCGAATCAGGTCGAGAGCCAGCTTGCGTGGCTCGACCAGCAGGTCGTGCTCGTCGCCGTTGACGGTGACGGTGAGGCGGACTTTGTCGGTCATGTCAGGCTCCTTCTGCGGCGCGGGCGGCAGCGCGGGCGAGCGACCGTCGGGTGACGACGGTGGTGAGGTGTTGGCGGTAGGCCGTGGAACCGTGGACCGTTGGGCGCGGCTCGATCTCGGCGGCAGCCGCGTCGCCTGCGGCTCGGAAGGACTCGTCGTCCGCTCGCTGACCGATCAACTCCGACTCGGCGGCCGACGCTCGCGTCGGTCGTTGCCCGACGCCACCGACCGAGATACGGGCCTCGGCGATCAGCCCGTCGTCATCCAGCCTGACGACGGTGGCGACCCCACACACGGGCAGTTCGCCATGGCGCCGGGTGATCTCGATGAACGCCGACCCGGTGCGACCGGTGGGGAGGGCCGTGATGCGGGCTTCGGTCAGGATCTCGTCGTCCGCCACGGCGGTGGCGTAAGGGCCGTGAAAGAAGTCACGTGCGGCGATCACGCGGTCGCCGCGGGCGCTTCGGGCGGTGACCTCCCCGTCGAGGACCAGGAACGCGGTCGGCAGCTCGGCGCACGGGTCCGCGTAGGCCAGGCTGCCAACGACGGTGCCGCGCTCACGAACCGAGACGTGGGCGACCTCAGCGCCCGCCTCGGAGAACACCGGTGCGTGCTGCAAGATTACCGGGGAGGTCTCCGAGGCGCGTTGTCTGACCAGCGGCCCGAAACAGATCGTGGTGCCGTCCACGGTCACCTGATCGCTGTCGGGAATCCGATTGATGTCGATGATGACCGACGGGGTCTCGCTGCGTGCGTTCATCAGACGCACCAAGCTCTGGCCTCCGGCGAGGACGCGGGCCTCTGGGCCGTGCTCGGCGAGGAGGCTGATGGCCTCGTCGATGGCGGTCGGTGCGTGGTACTCGAATGCTGAGGGCTTCACGGTTGTGTCCTTCCTCGGCGTCGGTGCCGGGGCGGTGGTGCTGACGGTGGGTCAAAACCGGTAGTGCTGAGGGTGGGTCGAGCCGGTGGTCAGCTCGAAGCCGGTGGCGTGCGCATGACGAGCGCACCGAAGTACTCGATGTGGTTCCGCATCTCCTTGCCGACCAGCTCTGGATCGCCGTGGCGCAAAGCGCTGAGGATCGGGATGTGGGTGTCGGCTATCGCCGGGAGGTCGTGCTCGATGCGGGCGAGAGTGACAAGAGTTCGGGTTTCGACGTGCAGAGAACGCCAGAGGTCGAACAGCAAGCTGTTGCCGGCCGCCTGGACGATCAGCTCGTGGAAGCGGGCGTCGTGGCGGAGCTGTTCGTGGGTGTCGCCGCGCTCAGCGGCCGCTCGCATCTGCGAAACCTCGACGTCGAGGGCGGCCAGCGTTTCCTCAGTGATCACCGGCGCTGCTGTACGGCCAGCAAGCTCCTCGAGCGTCGCGCGGACCGGATACATCTCGCCGATCTCGGCCGGGGACATGAACCGAACTCTGACGCCACGGTTGGGCTCGCTCTCGACGAAGCGCATGGCCTCGAGCTCGCGCAACGCTTCCCGGACCGGCGCCTGGCTGATGCCTAGCTCCTTCGTGAGCCGGTACTCAACGACTCGATCACCGGGCGCATAGACCCCGTCCAAGATGCGCTTGAGTACCAGCTCACGGACCTGCTCACGAAGGCTGCCTCGCGACAGGGCGTCCGACGACGACGTCATGTCCCTAGGATTCTCGATAATCGAGAGTGTGTCAACGGTCTCGTTTTCGAGCCCCGCACGGCTAGCCGCGGCGGCCGATGTGGGCGCGACGGGCCGAGCTGATCACCTCGCGCACGGCGGCCGTTAGAACCTGATGCGCGGCGGTGACCGATACCTCCGTCTGGGGGAAGCTCGGAGGGTCGGCTCTACGTTCAGGCTCGACCGTGAGTCGACTGCCGACATCTCCGCGCATACCGCGTCGGCGCGGTGCAGCCTGTGACTCCGGACCACGGACGCTTCGAAAGGACACGGCGCGACGCGACCGGCGGGCCGATCACTAGGGGTCCAACACCGTCGCCGAAAGCATGCCGGCACGCCGTTCTAGCTTCGTCGCGACAGCGACACCGGCGCACGATGCGGTCGCGTCCAGGGAGGTGGTGTGTGAGTCGGTGTTCCGCGTGATCCTGGGTGCTGATTCTAGGTGGT
>NZ_BAAGQZ010000037.1:0-62406 GCF_054783215.1 Rhodococcus aerolatus
TGACGGCGACGCGCCCGGGTCGGGCCGGACCCGCCCGCGGCGCCGCACCCGCAGCGGGGACGGCACAGGTGCAGCGCCGGCCGCCAACGCGGGCCCTGCACCCACCGAGGGCGCTGCCGCCGGCGACGCCACGGCTACCGCGCCCCGCAAGCGTCGCCGCCGCCGTCGCGGCGGGGGTGCCGGTGCCGGTGCTGAGGGCGGGGCAGGCACGGCGACCGGGGCCGGCTCGTCCGGTCCCACCGACGCCTGACCCGCGCGTGACCCGTCCCGCCCGCCGGCGGTCCCCGCTGCCCGCACCGGAGCGGCGGACCCGCCGGGACCTCGTCGTGGCCGCGGCGATCGTCGTGGTGGTCGCGCTCGCCGCGGGGGCGCTGTGGGCGGGCAGCGACGCCCGGGCCACCGACTCCGAGACGGCCACCACCCCGGCCACCCCGCTGGCGCCGAGCCCGGCGCTGCCCGCCGCGCTGGTGACGGCCTACTCGCTGCCCAGCGGGGCCAGCACCCGGCCCGGTGTGGCGGCGGGGGCCGTGGTGGCCGCCGACGGGGGCACGGTGACCGGGCACGACCCGGTGACCGGCGCCCCGCTGTGGCGCTACGCGCGGGACCTGCCGCTGTGCGCGGAGGCGGTGCAGTGGAGCCACGCCGTGGCCGTCTACCGGGACGGTCGCGGCTGCAGCCAGGTCACCGCCCTGCGCGGCGCGGACGGGGCCCGGGGCCCGCAGCGCAGCAGCGACGCCGACGACGAGGTCTCCCAGCTCGGCGACGGCACCTACCTCACCTCCGTCGGGGACACCCGCCTCGAGGTGTGGCGCTCCGACCTCGTCCGGACCACCGAGCTCGGCCGGGTGGACGCGCCGGTCAACCCGTCGTCGCAGCCCCGCACCGGGTGCGAGCTGCGCTCGACGGGCACCACCAACGGGCGGGTCGTCGTCGTCGAGCGGTGCCCCGGGGACGACTCCGAGCGGCTGACCACCATCGCCAGCGCCCCCTCGGACGCGGAGAAGCCGCAGGAGTTCGGCTCGGTGCTGCTCGGCGTGGAGGGCGCCCGTGTCGTCGCCGTCACCGGGGACCGCGCCGCGGTGCTCCTGCCCGGCGACGTGCCCCGGCTGGTCGTCTACGACGGCCAGGGCGCCGTGCTCGCCGAGCACCCCGTGCCCGGTCTGGGCGTCCCCGCCCGGCCCGCCGGCCGCACCGAGGCGACGACCAGCACGGGCACGCTCACCACCTGGTGGACCGGCGGCGCCACCGTCGCGCTGTCCAAGGCCGACCTGGCCCCGCTGTGGACCCTGCCCACCACCCTGGGCCCCGGTGTGGCCGCGGGCGCGGCGATGGACGTGCCGGTGCCCGGGGGCATCGCCGTGGTCGACACGGCCACCGGCGCGGTCCAGCGGACCACCGCCGTCGACCGCGGGTCCTACGACCCGGCCACCGACGGCCCGGTGACGAGCGAGACGGCCGGGGACACCTGGCTCGAGCAGCGCGGCGGTCTCGTCGTCGGGCTGCGCGCCCCCTGACCGGGGCGCGGGTCAGGACTCGACGGTGGCCAGCGGGGTGCCGTCGGTCCAGTGCGCCAGCAGGTTCTCGGCCAGCTCGCGGTAGGCGGTCGCGCCCTTGTTGCGCCGGCCGGTGAGCACCGTCGCCCCGGAGGCCGAGGCCTCGGCGAAGCGCACGGTGCGCGGGATGGGCGGGGCCAGCACGGCGAGGCCGTAGCGGTCGGAGACGTCGGCCAGCACGTCGCGGGAGTGCGTGGTGCGGGCGTCGTAGAGGGTGGGCAGCGCGCCCAGCAGCGTCAGGCCCTCGTTGGTGATGGCCTGCACGTCGGCCACCGTGCGCAGCAGCTGCCCGACGCCGCGGTGGGCGAGGGTCTCGCACTGCAGCGGCACCAGCACCGCGTCGGCCGCCGTCAGCCCGTTGAGCGTCAGCACCCCGAGCGAGGGCGGGCAGTCGACGAGCACCACGTCGTAGTCCTCGAGCACCGTGCCCAGCGCGCGCTTGAGCACGTACTCCCGGCCCGCGCGCATGAGCAGCATGGCCTCGGCGCCGGCGAGGTCGATGGTCGCCGGCAGCAGCGTCGGCCCCTCCGCGGTCCCCAGCAGCGCGTCGGCGAGCGGCACGTCGCCCAGCAGCACCTCGTGGACCGAGCGCTCGAGGGCGTCGGGGTCGTGGCCGAGTGAGAAGGTCAGCGACCCCTGCGGGTCGAGGTCGACCAGGAGCACGCGCTGGCCCAGCGCCGCCAGTGCGGCCCCCAGGGAGGCGACGGTGGTCGTCTTCGCGACGCCACCCTTCTGGTTCGCCACCGCCACCACCGTCGTCACGGCGGTGATCCTCCCACGTCGCGGCCGTGGCACCGGCCCGACTGGCGGGTCGGGACGCGAGCCCCGACCCTGGGGGGCGTGACCCCCACCGAACCCGCCACCCGCGACGACGCCGCCGGCCTGTTCGGCCCGGGCAGCGTCAGCTGGCGGGTGCAGGCCGACCCGGTGGCCGGCGTCGGCGGGCTGGGGGCGCTGTTCCTGCAGGCGCTGCACCCCCTGGCCATGGCCGGGGTGTTCGAGCACTCCAGCTACGACCAGGACTTCTGGCCCCGCTTCGGCCGCACCGCGCAGTACGTGACCACGGTCAACTTCGGCACCACCGCTGAGGTCGAGGAGGTCGCCGCGCACGTGCGTCGGATGCACGACTACGTCCGGGGCACCGACCCGGTCACCGGCCGGGAGTACTCCGCGGGCAGCCCCGAGCTGGTCACCTGGGTGCACGTCACCGAGGTGCACGGCTTCCTCACCGCCGTGCAGCGCGGCGGGCTCGGGCTGACCGGGGAGGAGCAGGACGCCTACTACGCCGAGCAGGTGCAGGTGGCGCAGCTGCTCGGGGCCACCGAGGTGCCGTCGAGCCGCGCCGAGGTGGAGGAGTACCTGCAGCAGGTGCGGCCCCAGCTGGTCTGCAGCCCGCACACCCGGGACGGCGCACGGCTGCTGCTCGCCCCGCCGATGCCGTGGCGGGTGCGGCTGCTGACCCCCGCGCGGCCCGCGTGGGCCGGTCTCGCCGGCCTCGGGTTCTGCCTCATGCCGCCGTGGGCGCGGCGGCTGTACCGGCTGCCGGGGCTGCCGACGACCGACGTGGGGGCGACCGTCGCGCTGCGCGGGCTGCGCACCGCGCTCGGCGCGCTGCCCGCCCGCTACCGGGAGGGCCCGACGGTCCGGGCCGCCCACGCCCGCGTGGCCGCGCAGGGCCCCGCCGCCGCCTGAGCCCCCACGGCCAGCAGGCCTACGGCCACCGAGGCATCCCCCGGGCCTACGGCCACCAGGCCGCCCACAGCAGCGCCACGGCGACGAGGACCACCACGAGCGCCCCGGGCACGGCGGCGGCACCGCGGCGGTGGTCGGCGTGCACCTGGGCGGGGACCGCGAGCAGCGCCGCCACCACGTGCAGGGCCACGGTCGCGGCGCCCGGTCCCTCCACCGCCCGCTGCGTCGAGACCACCTCGGCCGCGACGACGACCACCGCCATCACCACCAGCGCCCCCGCCACGACCCCCGAGACCCCCCGCAGCAGCCGCACCCCGGCCACGTCGGTCCGGGTGCTCACGCCCCGTCCCCCTCGCCGTCGACCCCGCCCGTGGCCGGGGGCGGGGCGTCGAGGTCGGCCAGGCCGGCCCACGGCGCCAGCTCGGGGGCCGCGGCCCGGCCCTCCGGGCAGTTCCGGCGCACGTCGCACCACGAGCAGCGGGGCCCGGGCGAGGGCGGGAACAGCTCCTCCGGGCTGCCGCCCGCGGCCAGCGTGTCCGAGGTCAGCGCGATCTCCTCGGCCGACTCCTCGGCGCGGACGAGGTGGCGCTGCAGCGAGGCCGGGGTGTGCTCGAACGCGGCCACCGTGCCCGTGGGCACGTGGTGCAGCTCGACCCGGCGGCACGGCTTGCGCAGGGTGCGGCGGGTGGCCAGGACGTAGAGGGCGAGCGCCTGCGAGCCCCGCGCCTCGTCGACGTCGGGGGGCCGCCGCCCCGTCTTGTAGTCGACCACCACGGCCTCGGTGCCCCCGGGGGCGTCGGCGTTGGGCCGGGCGTCGATCCGGTCCACCCGGCCCTCGGCGACGATGGTGCCGACGGGCGCGGACACCCAGCGCTCCAGGCCCAGCGCCTCGACCTCGCCCAGGTCCGACTCGGCGACGTAGGCCGCGACCTGGTCGGCGGCGACCTGGCGGTACCGCGCGGACTGCGCCGCGTCGGCGAAGCCCTCCCCGCCCCACGCGGCCGCCAGCTCGGTGCGGGCGACCTCCGGGGTCCGCTCCCGCGGCGGCCGCACCAGCAGCGCGCGCAGCGCGTTGTGCACCGAGGCCCCCACGGTGGAGTGCGCCCAGGCGTGCCCGCGCGGCGGCGCCGGCCGGTCGAGGTAGGTCATCCGGTAGCGCCGCTTGCACGACGAGAAGGTCCCCAGCTTCGACGGGGTCACCTTGACCAGCCGGGTCGGCATGCCCTCCAGGCCCAGCTGCTCTTCGCCCGCGGGCACCTCAGGCACCCCCGGTCAGCAGCGGCACCCCGTGGCCGAGTGCGAGGAGCCGCTCGAGCTGCTCGTCCGCGGTGGTGCACTGGCCGAGCCGGTTGACCTTGCGGTCGCCGTGGTAGTCGCTCGACCCGGTGACGAGCAGGTCGTGCTCCGCGGCCAGGGCCCGCAGCTGCTCGCGCTCGGGCTCGGCGTGCTCGGGGTGGTCGACCTCGAGGCCGGCCAGGCCCGCCGGCACCAGGGCGGCGATCTCGTCCAGGGTCAGGTTGCGGCCGTCGCTGGGCCGCGCGAGGGCGTGCGCGAGGACGGGCACGCCGCCGGACTCGCGGACCAGCCGCACGCCGTCGGCCAGCGGGGTGTCCGCCTTGTCCACGTAGTACGGCCCGCCGTCGCGCAGCAGGTCGGCGAACGCCTCGTCCGTGTTCGCCACCACCCCGCCGCGGATCAGGGCCGCGGCCAGGTGCGGCCGACCGGCGGACCCGGTGGCCGACGCCATCACCTCGTCGGGGTCCACCGGGTAGCCGTCGGCCGCCATCCGCTCGGCCATCGCCCGCAGCCGGCTGCGCCGCTCGCCCTGCAGCCGGTCCCGCTCGTCGGCCAGCGCGCGGGCGTCCGGGTCGACGAGGTAGCCCAGCAGGTGCACCGTCAGCCCGCCCGCGCTGGTGCAGGACAGCTCCATGCCGCGCACCAGCGCCAGGCCCGCCGGCAGCGCCGCCGCGGCCTCCGCCCACCCCCCGGTCGTGTCGTGGTCGGTGATCGCGACGACGTCGAGGCCGGCCGCCGCGGCGTGCGCCACCAGCTCGGCCGGCGAGTCGGTGCCGTCCGACGCCGTCGAGTGGGTGTGCAGGTCGGTGCGCCGGGTCATGGGCCCAGTGTGGCGCAGGTGCCCGACACCGGGTTCAGCGCTGCGGGGTGGGGCGGCCCGGCTGCTCGCCGCCGGCGGCCTGCGCGTGCGACTGCTTGGGGACCATGACCTTGCGCCGGAAGATGCACACCACGACGCCGTCCTGGTTGTAGCCGATGGTCTCGACGTGCACCACGCCGCGGTCGTCCTTCGACTTCGACGGCGTCTTGTCCAGCACCGTGGTCTCGCCGTAGATGGTGTCGCCGTGGAAGGTCGGCTTGACGTGGCGCAGGCTCTCGACCTCCAGGTTGGCGATGGCCTTGCCCGAGACGTCGGCCACGCTCATGCCGAGCAGCAGCGAGTAGACGTAGTTGCCCACGACCACGTTGCGGCCCTGCTGGGTGCCCTCGGCGTAGTGCGCGTCGAGGTGCAGCGGGTGGTGGTTCATGGTGATGAGGCAGAACAGGTGGTCGTCGTACTCGGTGACCGTCTTGCCCGGCCAGTGCTTGTAGACCGCGCCGACCTCGAACTCCTCGTAGTACCGCCCGAACTGCACCGCTGCGCTCCTCCCGCTGGGACGCCCGGGCCGGTGGGGCGCGGGCTCGACCCGCCCAGCATGACCGGTGCCGGGGTAGCGTCGCCCGGCGGCCCGCCCCCGCGGAGCCACCACGCCCCCGCCGACGTGCGGCCGAGCCCGGCCGCACGCCCCCGTCGCCACCGGAGGAGCTGACGAGTGCCTGCCCTGCCCGCCCCCCGACTGGCCCGGCCCCACGTGCCGCGCCGGTCCGCCCGTCCGGGCTCGGCCGCCGCCTCCCCCGCGGCCGCCGTCGTCGACTGCGCGGTCTACGTGGCCGGCGGGCGCGTCGAGGGCCGCTGGACCCACGAGCAGGCCCTGGCCGAGGTCCGCCGGCGCGGCGAGGGGTTCGTGTGGGTGGGCCTGCACGCCCCCGACGAGGCGCAGATGACGGCGGTGGCCGACACCTACGGGCTGCACGACCTCGCCGCGGAGGACGCGGTGCACGCCCACCAGCGGCCCAAGCTGGAGCGCTACGACGACACCCTGTTCGTGGTGCTCAAGACCGTGTCGTACGTCGCGCACGAGTCCATCGCCACCGCCAAGGAGATCGTCGAGACCGGCGAGGTCATGGTGTTCCTCGGTCGCGACTTCGTGGTCACCGTCCGCCACGGCGACCACTCCGGGCTGGCGCAGCTGCGCGACGCCCTCGAGCACGACGCCGAGCAGCTCGCGCTGGGGCCCGCGGCGGTGCTGCACGCGATCGCCGACCACGTGGTGGACCGCTACCTCGAGGTGGTCGACGCGGTGGAGGGCGACATCGACGCGCTGGAGGAGAACATCTTCTCGCCGCGCACGGCGATCGACATCGACCAGATCTACCTGATGAAGCGCGAGGTGGTGGAGCTGCGGCGCGCGGTGGAACCCCTCGGGGGCCCGCTGAAGCGCCTGGTCGGGGACAGCTCGTCGCTGGTCGACCCGGAGATCCGCCGCTACTTCCGCGACGTCGACGACCACCACACCGCGGTCTCGGAGCGGGTGGCCAGCTACGACGAGGTGCTCACCACGCTGGTGGACACGGCCGTGGCCAAGCTCTCGGTGCAGCAGAACAACGACATGCGCAAGATCGCGGCGTACGCGGCGATCATCACCGTGCCCACGATGCTCGCGGGCATCTACGGCATGAACTTCGACAACATGCCCGAGCTGCACACCCGGTACGGCTACTACGTGGTCCTGCTGGTCATGCTCGGGTCCTGCGTGCTGCTGTGGCGCGGCTTCCGCCGCAACGGCTGGCTCTAGCTCCAGGCCGTCCACCTGAACGGCGTGCCGTGCCCGCCGCCGTGGCCGAGCACCCGGACCGCGCCGTCCCCCGGCCAGGTGCGCAGCCGCAGCTCGAACCGGTGGCCGGGCGTGCCGTCGGGCAGGACCACCCGCACCGGTTCGTAGGACAGGTGCGCCAGCGGGGCCCGGGCGTCGGCGCGGGCCGCGGCGCCGGCGAGCACCTCCCGGGCCCGGGCGCGCTCGGCGCGGTCCACGTACTGGCGCACCACGGAGTGCCACACCACGGTGAGCACCCCGGGCGCGGGCGCGGCGAGCTCCTCGGCCAGGAACGCCGCCGCCGAGGCCCGCCGCACCACGACCGGCTCGGCCGCGGCCAGCGCGAGGGCGGCGCGCAGCCGCTCCCACCGCACCCGGTCGTCGGGCCAGACGAACGAGCCCAGGTGCGCCCGGCCCGCCGTGGAGCCCGGGTCGACGGGGTCGACGTCGCCCCCGGCCCGCGCCACCACGGCCAGCGGCCGGTCGAGCTCGGCCGGGGGCAGACCGGTCCACGCCGCGGTGACCCGCAACGGCGAGGTCGCGTCGCCCAGCAGCCCGGCGGGGGTGTCGAGGCCCACCCGGTCCGGGCGCAGGTTCAGCCCGCCGCTGGCCCCGACCTCGAGCAGCCGCACCGGCAGCCCCGCCTGCTGCGAGGCCACCTGCAGCCCGCCCCACAGCGGCCCCAGCCGGCCCGCCTCGTTCGTCTGCACCGCGGTCGCGTCCACCCAGGCGCGCACGGTGTCGCGGTGCTCGGCCAGCGCGTCGGCCGCGGCGGGCCACAGCCGGTCCAGGTCGGGCGTGCCGCCGCAGCTGGGCAGGTGCAGTGCGTAGCCCGGGGCGCGGCGCAGCAGCGCGAGGCGGTGCAGCGCCCCGGCCAGCCGCAGCCCGGGGGCGTCGGCCAGCCGGTCGTGCTCGTGGCCGGCCAGCACCACGGCGACGTCCCCGCCGGCCTGCAGGTCCGCCGCGGCGTCGAGCAGCAGCCGGTGGGTCAGCGGGCTGCTCGGCAGGCAGAGCGGCGCCTGCTCCCGGAGTGCGTCGAGCAGCGGGCCCACGGTCAGAGCGAGACGGCCGAGCGGGCCGGGTCGGTGGTGTCGACGCCCGCTTCCGCCCACGCCTCGCGCAGCGCGTCGGCCCCCCGCAGCCGCACCCACGCGGCCTCGGTGGCGGTCACGGGCACGACGGCCAGGAAGGCCACCGGGTCGGCCGGCTCGGGCAGGACGACGTCGGGCAGCGCGCCCGCACCGAGCAGCACCGCGGTGAAGGCGGCACCGTCCCAGAGCGGCTCGGAGAGGTCGAGCAGCGCGTCGGGGACGAGCACCAGGCCCTCCACCACCGGTGTCGCGGCGAGCACGGCCAGCGAGCGCAGCACGCCGTCGACCCCGCCGCGCACGGTGAGCACCAGCTCGGCCCGCGGCCCGCGCACCGGGTCGTGCACGACGTCGGCGGCGTCGCCCATCGGCCGCTCCGAGCAGCCCAGCGTGGCGTAGCGGACCAGCCCGTCGTCGTCGGGGCCGAAGCGGAGCACCTCGAGCGGGTCGACGCCGAGGAAGGTGACCGACGCGCGGACCGGGTCCGCCCCCAGGTGGGCGGCGAGGTGCGCGGTGACGGCCGCACCCACCTCGCTCACGCCACCATTGAACGCCAACCGTGCCGGGCCGACCGCGCCGGCCGGTAGGTTCACACCCCCGGTCCGCTCCCCCGTCCGCCGGAGGTCGGTGTGCGCTACCTCTTCCGCCCGCCCGCCACGGAGGCGACCGGGCTGCTGCCGCTGCCGTGGGGCACCCCGCTCGAGGAGTGGGACCCCGAGCTGCTGCTCACCGTCCCGCAGCGCGGCATCTCCCGGCACGTGGTGCGCTTCGTCGCCGTCGAGGGACGGGTCTACGCGCTCAAGGAGATCGGCGAGCGGCTCGCCCGGCACGAGTACGCCCGGCTCACCGAGTTCGAGGCCGAGGGCCTGCCCACGGTGTCGGTGCTGGGCATCTGCGTCGGCCGGCCCGACGACCTGCCGGCCATCCTGGTCACCCGCTACCTCGAGTACTCGATGTCCTACCGCTACCTGTTCTCCAGCCCGCGCACCGACCACTCCACCGACCAGCTGCTCGACACCCTCGTCGAGCTGCTGGTGCGGCTGCACCTGGCCGGGGTGTTCTGGGGCGACTGCTCGTTGTCCAACACGCTGTTCCGGCCCGACGCGGGGACGCTGGCCGCGCACCTCGTCGACGCCGAGACGGTGGAGCGGTACCCGACGCTGACCGTCGGGCAGCGCCGCCACGACGTCGACCTGGCCCGGGAGCGCGTGGGGGCCGAGCTGCTCGACCTGCGCTTCGGCGGGCTGCTGCCCGAGGACATCGACCCGGTCGACGTGGCCGACGACCTGCCCCCGCGGTACGAGGCGCTGTGGGACGAGGTGACCCGCGAGGAGCTGATCCCGCTCGACGAGCAGCGCTACCGGGTGGCCGAGCGGCTGCGCCGCATCAACGAGCTCGGCTTCGACGTCGGCGAGGTGGAGCTGGTGACGTCCGACGAGGGCGCCCGGCTGCGGGTGGAGACCCGGGTGGCCGAGCAGGGCCAGCACCGCCGGGAGCTGTTCCGGCTCACCGGGCTCGAGACCCAGGAGAACCAGGCCCGCCGGCTGCTCAACGACGTCCGCAGCTACCGGGCGTGGCTCGAGCAGCAGCGCGGCCACCCCGTGCCGGAGGCCGAGGCCGGGCACCGGTGGCTGGCGCGGGTGTACTCCCCGACCGTCGAGGCGGTGCCGCCGGAGCTGCGGGGCCGGCTCGCCCCGGCCCAGGTCTTCCACGAGGTCCTCGAGCACCGCTGGTTCCTCTCCGAGCGGGCCGGGCGCGACGTCGGCACCCGCGAGGCGGCCCGGTCGTACTTCGCGACGGTGCTGCCGGACACGCCGGCCGAGGTGACCACGCCCTCGGCGCTGGCCTGACGCGGCGGGCCGTCCCGGACGCAGCCGGGGCGACCCGGAGCACGGCCGGGTCACGGTCGGACGACGGGTCCGGTGGGGCGGGTGTGGCTCGGTTGACACCCCTTGTGATCCGGGTAACAGTGGCCGTCCGGTGATCGTCCGCGGGGGACGGTTCTCGCTGGAGGGGGGCCGATGACGCATCGTCGACGCAGGGCGGGGACCGGGGGCGCCGCCCGCGGTGGTGGGCCGCTGCGGCGGGTGGTGGTGGCCGGTCTCGCGGCGCTCACCCTGACCTCGGTGCTGACCGCCTGCGGCAGCTCGGACTCCGGGGCGCCCACGCTCACCTGGTACACCAACCCCGATGACGGCGGGCAGGCCGAGATCGCCCAGCGCTGCACCGCCGCGGCCGGCGGGAGGTACACGATCGCCACCGCCGTGCTGCCCCGGCAGGCCGCCGAGCAGCGCCAGCAGCTGGTGCGCCGGCTCGCGGTGAACGACTCGTCCATCGACATCATGAGCCTGGACCCGCCGTTCATCCCGGAGTTCGCGCAGGCGGGCTTCCTCGCGCCGGTCCCCGAGGACGTGGCCCAGCGCGTCACCCAGGACATCGTGCCCAGCGCGATCGAGGGCTCGACGTGGAAGGGCGAGCTGGTCGCGGTCCCGTTCTGGGCCAACACCCAGCTGCTCTGGTACCGCAAGTCGGTCGCCGCGGCGGCGGGCCTGGACATGTCGAACGTGACCTGGCAGCAGGTGTTCGACGCCGCCGCCCAGCAGCAGACGACCATCGCCGCCCAGGGCATCCGGGCCGAGTCGCTGACCGTGTTCTACAACGCGCTCATCGAGGGCGCGGGCGGCACGATCATCGCCCAGAACGCCGAGGACCCCAACGACATCAAGCTGGGGATCGACTCCGAGGCGGGCTACACCGCGGGCGCGATCATGAACGAGCTCGCCACCCGCGGCCTGGGCGGGCCGGCACTGTCCACCGAGGACGAGGGCACCAGCGCCGCCAACTTCGAGAGCGGGGCGGCCGCCTTCCAGGTGAACTACCCGTTCATCTACCCCAAGCTGCAGGGCGACGTGGAGAAGGGCTCCGCCGACCAGGCCGTCCTGGACGACCTCGGCTGGGCGGTCTACCCGAAGTCGGTGGCCGACAAGGACGCCGCGCCGCCCTACGGCGGGATCAGCCTCGGGGTCGGCCGGGCCAGCAAGCACACCGACCTGGCCTACGAGGCCACCGAGTGCATCCAGTCCAAGGAGAACCAGAGCTACTACTTCGTCTCCAACGGCAACCCGGCCGCCAACGCGACCGTCTACGACGACCCCGAGGTCCTGGCGAAGTTCCCCATGGCCCCGACCATCCTGCAGTCGCTGAGCCAGGCCGCCCCCCGGCCGCAGACGCCGTACTACAGCGAGGTCTCCGGCGGTCTGCAGCGCACCTACCACCCGTACGAGAGCATCCAACCGCAGCAGACGGCGAAGGCCGCCGAGGACCTGATCACGGCCGTGCTGCAGAAGAAGAGGCTGCTGTGAGCGCACCCACCCTGGACCGCCCGACCGCCGGGGACGGTGCGGAGCGCCGCGCCGGGTCCCGCAACGGGCTGTCCGACCGGGCCAGGGCCGAGCGCAAGCTCGGCTGGCTGCTGGCCGGCCCCGCGCTCGTCGTCATGCTCGGCGTGACGGCGTACCCGATCGCGCAGGCCACCTACGAGTCGCTGTTCGACTTCCGGCTCACCGACCCGGCGAACCGGTCGTTCGTCGGGCTCAACAACTACCTGGTCATCCTCACCGACCCGCTGTGGTGGAGGTCGATCGGCGTCACGGTGCTCATCACCGTCGTCACGGTCGCCGTCGAGCTGGTGCTCGGCTTCGGCCTGGCCATGGTGATGAACAAGGCGCTCAAGGCGCTGCGGCCGTTCCTGCGGGCCGTCATCCTCATCCCCTACGCCGTCATCACCGTGGTCTCCGCGTTCGCCTGGCAGTTCGCCTTCGACCTCAGCACCGGCTTCGTCAACAGCTGGTTCGGCTGGCTGCCCGGCATCGACAGCAGCACCGACTGGTTCGGCAGCTTCACCCCGTCCATCGTGGTGATCTGCCTGGCGGAGATCTGGAAGACGACGCCGTTCATCTCGCTGCTGCTGCTCGCCGGGCTGGCCCAGGTGCCGGAGGTGCTGCAGGAGGCCGCCAAGGTCGACGGCGCCACCGCCTGGCAGCGCCTCGTGCGGGTCACGATCCCGAACATGAAGGCGGCCATCATGGTCGCGCTGCTGTTCCGCACGCTGGACGCGTTCCGGGTGTTCGACTCGATCTTCGTCATGACGGCGGGGGCCAACGGCACGGAGTCCGTGTCGTTCCTGGCCTACCGGCAGACCATCGCGCGCCTCGAGATCGGCCTCGGCTCGGCGGTGTCGGTGCTGCTGTTCCTCGTGGTCGTGCTCATCGCGTTCGTCTTCATCAAGCTGTTCCGGGTGGACCTCTCGCAGACCAGGGGTGACAACTGATGTCGACCAAGGAGAAGACCTGGTGGGGCGTCGGCGGGTTGGTCATCGCCGTGTACTGCCTGCTGCCCATCGCGTGGATCGTCTCGCTGTCGCTCAAGGACCCCAGCAGCGTGTCCGACGAGTCGTTCCTGCCCACCGTGTTCACCTGGGGCAACTACTCGCAGATCCTCACCGGTGACGCCAGCGACCTGTTCCTGCCCGCGCTGCGGAACTCGTTCGTCGTCTGCCTGTCCGCGACCGCGATCTCGGTGGTCCTCTCGGCGTTCGCGGCCTACGCGATCGCCCGCCTGGAGTTCCCCGGCAAGAAGTTCATCCTGTCGGCGGCGCTGGCGGTGGCGATCTTCCCGGTCATCTCGATCGTCACGCCGCTGTTCAACCTGTGGCGCATCGTCGGCCTGTACGACACCATCCCCGGCCTGATCATCCCCTACCTCTCGCTCACGCTGCCGCTCTCGATCTGGACGATGTCGGCGTTCTTCCGCGAGATCCCGTGGGAGATGGAGCAGGCCGCGCAGGTCGACGGGGCCACCACCTGGCAGGCGTTCCGCAAGGTCATCGTGCCGCTGGCCGCGCCCGGGGTGTTCACCACCGCGATCATCAGCTTCTTCATCGCCTGGAACGACTTCGTCTACGGCATCTCGCTGACCTCGACGAACGCGTCGCGGCCGGTGCCCGCGGCGCTGGGCCTGTTCTCCGGCGCCTCGCAGTTCGAGGACCCGTCGACCGCCATCGCGGCCGCCGCGGTCATCGTCACCATCCCGGTCGTCGTCCTGGTGCTGGTCTTCCAGCGCCGCATCGTCGCCGGCCTGACCAACGGCGCCGTCAAGGGCTGACCGCCCCACCACCCGTCACCAGACCCGACCCACCCCGGAGGGGACCCCCGCCATGGCCTCGATCGAGATGAAGAACATCGTCAAGAAGTACGGCGACGGCTTCCCGGCCGTCAACGACGTCAGCCTCGACATCGCCGACGGGGAGTTCATGATCCTCGTCGGACCGTCGGGCTGCGGGAAGTCGACCCTGCTGCGGATGATCGTGGGCCTGGAGGACATCACCTCCGGCGACATGGTCATCGGGGGGACGCGCGTCAACGACAAAGCCCCGCGGGACCGCAACCTGTCCATGGTGTTCCAGAACTACGCGCTCTACCCGCACATGAGCGTCTACGAGAACATCGCGTTCCCGCTGCGGCTGTCCAAGACCGCCGACGACAAGGTCGACGCCCTGGTCAAGGAGGCGGCGGACGTCCTCGACCTGCACGAGCACCTCGACCGCAAGCCGGCCAACCTCTCCGGCGGCCAGCGCCAGCGGGTCGCCATGGGCCGGGCCATCGTCCGCGAGGCCGACGCGTTCCTCTTCGACGAGCCGCTGTCCAACCTCGACGCCAAGCTGCGCGGCCAGATGCGCACCGAGATCGCCCGGCTGCAGCGGCGTCTGGGCATCACCACCGTCTACGTCACCCACGACCAGACCGAGGCCATGACCCTCGGGGACCGGGTCTGCGTGCTGCGCAAGGGCGCCATCCAGCAGGTCGCCTCACCGCGCGAGCTCTACGAGCAGCCCGTCAACCTCTTCGTCGCCGGGTTCATCGGCTCGCCCCCGATGAACTTCCTGCCGGCGACGCTCGACGGGACCAGCCTGTCCACCCCGTTCGGGCCCGTCGAGCTCGGCGCGGACCGGGCCGAGAAGTGCGCCGGGCACGACGTGCTGCTCGTCGGCATCCGGCCGGAGTACTTCGAGGACGCCTCGTTCGTGGAGGGCGACAAGCGGGGGAAGGGCTCGACGTTCCGGGCCAAGGTCGACGTCACCGAGTGGCTGGGTGACCAGCAGTACGCCTACATCCCCTACGAGGCCCCGGACGCGGTGCGGCAGAAGATGCGCGAGCTCTCCGCCGAGCTCGACGCCGAGGAGCTGCGCACCCAGGCGGTCGTCTCCATCGACGCCGCGAGCCGCATCCGGGAGGGCCGCGAGGCGGAGTTCTGGCTCGACTCCCGCAAGATCCACGTCTTCGACCCGGAGTCCGGCGAGAACCTGACCCGCGACGCCGAGGCCGGCGCCGAGCTGACGCGCATCGCCAACGAGGACCGCGAGGAGCAGGTCGCCGAGGCCAGCGGCAGCCTCACCGGCAGCGGGGCCGCCTAGCCGCCCGACCCCCGGACGACGACAGCGCCGCCGGACCCGCGAGGGGTCCGGCGGCGCCGTCGTGCGGGTCGGCTCAGCGCTGGTCGCCGGTGCTGCCCATCGAGAGGGTGGAGAGCAGGTCGCGCGCCTGCTCGGCCGAGCGCGGCTCGCACAGCACGTCGTAGCGGCCGGCGACGAGCTGCATGGTGGAGGAGAAGTCCCGCTGCCCGCGGGTCGCGCCGTAGGTCAGCGCCCCGGAGATGACGCCGAACACGATGCCGACGAGCACACCGGTCAGCAGCGGGCCCAGCAGCCCGCCCCCGGCCGAGAACAGGCTCAGCAGCAGGCCGACGAAGACACCGAGCCACGCGCCCGACGCCGCTCCGGCGCCCAGCACCCGGCCCCAGGTGAGCCGGCCCGTGACCCGCTCGACCTGCATGAGGTCGACGCCGACGATCGTGACGTCCTGCACCGAGAACTCGCGGTCGGACAGGTAGTCCACGGCGCGCTGCGCCTCGGCGTAGGTGGGGTACGAGCCGATGGGCCACCCGGTCGGCGGGGTGGGCGTGGGCAGGCCCTTGCCCTGCTGGCCCATCCCCCGCGACATCGGGGACTGCATGGGGCTGCTCATGTGGTGTTCTCCTTCGTGGTGCTGCGGCGCGGCGCGCGCCGACGGTCGGTCCCTGCCCAGGTCAACGCCCGGGTCGACCGATTCGTGCCCCGCGGGTCAGCGCTTGGACGCGTACTCCTTGAGCAGGCCGCGGCTGATGATCGTCTTCTGGATCTCCGAGGTGCCCTCGCCGATGAGCAGGAACGGGGCCTCGCGCATGAGGCGCTCGATCTCGTACTCCTTGGAGTAGCCGTACCCGCCGTGGATGCGGAACGCCTGGGTGGTGACCTCCGCGCAGTACTCGCTGGCGAGGAGCTTGGCCATGCCGGCCTCGACGTCGTTGCGCTTGCCCGAGTCCTTGAGGCGTGCTGCGTTGACCATCATCATGTGGCTGGCCTCGACCTTGGTGGCCATCTCCGCGAGCTGGAACGCGATGGCCTGGTGCTGGGCGATGGCCTTGCCGAAGGTGGTGCGCTGCTGGGCGTACTCCACCGCGAGCTCGAAGGCGCGGATCGAGATGCCGCAGGCGCGGGCGGCGACGTTGACCCGGCCGACCTCGACGCCGTCCATCATGTGGGCGAAGCCGCGGCCCGGCTCGCCGCCCAGGATGTCGGAGGCCTCGGCCCGGTAGCCGTCGAACACCATCTCGGTGGTGTCGACGCCCTTGTAGCCCATCTTCTCGATCTTGCCGGGGATGGTGAGGCCCGGCTTGACCTCGCCGAAGCCCGACGGCTTCTCGACGAGGAACGTGGTCAGGTTCTGGTAGGGCTTCTCGGCGCCCTCGTCGGTCTTGACCAGCGTGGCGACCAGGGTCGAGCTGCCCCCGTTGGTCAGCCACATCTTGGCGCCGTCGATGGTGTAGCCGCCGTCCTCGCCCTTGACCGCCTTGGTGCGGATGGCGGCGACGTCGGAGCCCAGGCCGGGCTCGGACATGGAGAAGGCGCCGCGCACCTCGCCGGTGGCCATGCGGGGCAGGTAGCGCTCCTTCTGCTCCGGGGTGCCGTGCTGGATCAGCATGTAGGCGACGATGAAGTGGGTGTTGATGACGCCGGAGACGCTCATCCAGCCGCGGGCGATCTCCTCGACCACGAGGACGTAGGTCAGCAGCGACTCGCCGAGGCCGCCGTACTCCTCCGGGATCATGAGGCCGAAGAGCCCCATCTCCTTCATCCCGTCGACGATCTCCTGCGGGTACTCATCGGCGTGCTCGAGCTCCTGCGCGCGCGGGATGATCTCCTTGTCCACGAACGTGCGGACGGTGGAGAGGATCTCCCGCTGGACGTCGGTCAGGTCGGCGGTCTGGGCAAGCCGGGCCATGGCGCACTCTCCGGTTCATCGGGGGCGCGCGGTCAGCGTCGACGGCGCCCGGTGGGGCCTGAGGTTACCGCCGGGTAGGGCCCACCGGCACCTGCGGCCCCGCACCGGTCGGTGCGGGGCCGCAGGTGGAGCACTGCAGGTGAGAGGCAGGTCACGCGTCCTGCGCGGCACCCTTCTCCGTGGTGTCGCCGGCGTCGGCGAGCCGGCCCGAGGAGGTCTCCAGGTGCGCACGGACGAACCACTGGAACTGCTCCAGCTGGCCGGCGTGGCCGATGAGCAGGTCCTCGGTGACCGGGTCGGGGTCGCCGACCTTGGCGATGACGTCGCGCAGGTCCGCGATGACCCCGGTGTAGACGAGGTCGAGCGCGGCCAGGTGCTCCTGGGTGCCCGCGCGGCCGATGGAGTAGTCGTCCCAGCTGCGGGCGGCGACGAGCGCGCCCGGGGTGCCCTGCGGCGAGCCGCCGAGGGTGGCGATGCGCTCGGCGACGTCGTCGGCGAAGCCGCGCACCGCGGTCACCTGGGGGTCGAGCATCTCGTGGACGGCGATGAAGGCGGGGCCGACGACGTTCCAGTGCACGTGCTTGAGCGTCAGGTGCAGGTCGTTGTAGGCGTGCAGCCGGTCCTGCAGCAGCGTGGCGACCTCGGAGCCCTGCTCGAGGGACATGCCGGGGACGGTGTAAAACGGGGTGGAGTCAGACATGAGGTGACCCTAACCTCGCGGTGGTGACGACGCAGGACGGCCGGACCCGGGCGGGGGCCATCGGTTAGCCTCCGCTCCGTGCGCTCCCCCAAGGACTTCTTCCGCCCCCTGGCCGTCGGGGCCCCCGCCCCGCTCCGCGAGATCCCGTGGCTGCCGTCCCGGATGATCCATTTCTTCGACCCCTCGAACGAGAAGATGGTCGCCAAGGCGCCGGACATCGCGAAGACCGTCGACGTGCTCCTGGGCAACCTCGAGGACGCGGTGAAGATCGAGAACAAGGAGGCGGCCCGCGCGGGCCTCGTGACGGTGGGCAAGGAGGCCGACCTCGCGCAGGCCCAGCTGTGGACCCGGGTGAACAGCCTGGAGAGCCCCTGGGTGCTCGACGACCTCACCACCCTGGTCACCGAGATCGGCGAGCGGCTCGACGTGATCATGGTGCCCAAGGTCGAGGGCGCCCAGGACATCCACTACGTCGACCGCCTCGTCGCCCAGCTCGAGGCCAAGGCGGGGATCACCCGGCCCATCCAGCTGCACGCCATCCTCGAGACCGCGTCGGGCATGGCCAACGTGGAGGAGATCGCGCAGGCCAGCCCCCGCATGCAGGGCATCTCGCTGGGCCCGGCCGACCTGGCCGCCGACCGCCGCATGAAGACCACCCGCGTCGGCGGTGGGCACCCCGGCTACCTGGTGCGCACCGACCCCGGCGAGGACCCCGAGGCCCCGCGGCCCACGTTCCAGCAGGACCTGTGGCACTACACGGTGGCCCGCATGGTCGACGCCTGCGCCGCGGCCGGCATCTACCCCTACTACGGCCCCTTCGGCGACATCGCCGACGTGCTGGCCTGCGAGGACCAGTTCCGCAACGCCTACCTGCTGGGCTGCGTGGGGGCCTGGAGCCTGCACCCCAAGCAGATCGCGGTGGCCAAGAAGGTGTTCAGCCCCGAGCCGGCCGAGGTGCACGCCGCGCAGGCCGTCATCGAGGCCATGGGCGACGGCTCCGGCGCGGTGATGATCGACGGCAAGATGCAGGACGACGCCTCCTACAAGCAGTGCCAGGTGGTGGTCGACCTCGCCACCCAGCTGGCCCGGCGTGACCCCGAGCTCGCCGAGGCCTACGGGATCGCGCCGTGAGCACCGCAGGCACCGGCAGCACCGACGACGTGCGGCCCCGGCGGTCCGTCCTCTACATGCCGTCCTCCAACGCCCGCGCGCTGGAGAAGGCGAAGACGATCGCCGCGGACGCGCTGATCTTCGACCTCGAGGACGCCGTCGCCCCCGACGCCAAGCCCGCCGCGCGCGAGCAGGCCTGCCGGGCCGTCGCCGACGGCGGCTACGGCGGGCGCGAGGTGACGATCCGCTGCAACGGCCTCGACACCCCGTGGGGGGCCGACGACCTGGCCGCCGCCGCGGCCGCCGGGCCCGCCGCGATCGTGGTGCCCAAGGTCAGCGGCGCCGAGCACCTCGGCCGGCTGACCGACGTGCTCGAGGCGGCCGGCGTGCCCGACCACACCGCGATCTGGCCGATGATCGAGACCCCGTCGGGGCTGTTCAACGTGCGCGAGATCGCCGCCTTCCCCCGCGTCGCCGCCTTCGTGCTCGGCACCAACGACCTGGCCAAGGAGCTGCGCGCGGCGCTGCTGCCCGGCCGGGCCGCGCTGGTCCCCCACCTGGCCACCGCGCTGCTGGGTGCCCGCGAGGCAGGCATCGCCTGCCTCGACGGGGTGTTCAACGACACCAAGGACGCCGAGGGCTTCGAGGCCGAGTGCCGCCAGGGCGCGCAGCTCGGCTTCGACGGCAAGACGCTCATCCACCCCAGCCAGGTCGAGGTGGCCAACCGGGTGTGGGCGCCGACCGACGACGAGGTCGCGTTCGCCCACCGGGTGGTCGACGCCTTCGCCGAGGCCGAGCGCGACGGCCGCGGCGTGGTCACCGTGGACGGGAAGATGATCGAGAACCTGCACCGCGACAACGCGCTGCGCACGCTGGCCGTCGCCGAGGCCATCGCCGCCCTGGGCTGATGGCCCCGACCCGGGCGGACCTCGATGGTGCTCTCCGCAAGGCCGCCTCGGTCTGGCTGCGCACGCCCGGCCACGGTGACCGGCTCGTGTGGGCGGTGTGGCCCGGCCGCGGCCCGCTCGCGGGGCGGCTGCTCGTCGCCGCCGGGGGCGCCGAGCAGGCCGTGCCCGGCCTGGCCGAGGGGGTCGCGGTGGTGGTGACCGTGGCCGCCGCCGGGAGCCGCAGCGCGCTGGGCGCTGTCCGCAGCGAGGCCCGCGCCCTGGCCGGGGCGGAGCGCGACGCCGCCGAGGAGCTGCTGCGGGCGGCCCGGCGCAACGCCGCCCCCGCGTGGCAGGACGTGTGGGCGCTCGACCTTCTGGCCGGGGCCGCGGGCAGCGCGGGCGGAGGGGGCCTCGCGCCCCGATAACCTGGGCCCGTGGCATCGCAGAGCAAGGTCTTCGTCGCCCGGCTCGCCGGCCTGGCCGTCCTCGGCCCCGACGGGGAGTCCCTGGGCCGGATCCGGGACGTGGTCGTCACCGTGCGGGCCACCGGCCAGCCGCGGGTGCTGGGTCTCGTCGTCGAGCTGGTCACCCGGCGCCGCATCTTCGTGCCCATGCTGCGGGTCACCGCCGTCGACCCCACGTCGGTCACCCTGGCCAGCGGCAACGTGAGCCTGCGCCGCTTCGCCCAGCGGCCCAACGAGGTCCTGGTGCTCGCCCAGCTGCTCGACGCCCGGGTCCGCGTCCGCTCCGACGACCTCAGCGGCGACGCCGTCGTCACCGACGCCGCCATCGAGACCACCCGCACCCGGGACTGGGTGCTCACCCGGGTGGCCGTGCGCGGCAGCCGGGGCCGCCTGAGCCGCCGCGGGCCCGTCGTGGTGGTGGGCTGGGGCGAGGTCGACGGGCTCACCCCCACCGAGATGGCGCGGCCCGGCCAGGGCGCGGAGCACCTGCTCGAGCAGTTCGAGGGCCTGCGGCCCGCCGACGTCGCCCACGCGCTGCGCGAGCTACCGCTCAAGCGGCGCCACGAGGTGGCCGACGCCCTGGACGACGAGCGCCTGGCCGACGTGGTGCAGGAGCTGCCCGAGGACGACCAGGCCGAGATCATCACCTACCTCGAGCTCGAGCGGGCCGCGGACGTGCTCGAGGCCATGGACGCCGACGACGCCGCGGACCTGCTCGGCGAGCTGTCCAGCGAGGACTCCGAGGCGCTGCTGGCGCTGATGGACCCGGAGGAGTCCGAGCCGGTGCGACGGCTGCTGCAGCACTCTCCCGACACCGCCGGTGGGCTCATGACCCCGCAGCCGGTGGTGCTGACCCCGGCGGCGACGGTGGCCGAGGCGCTGGCCCGGGTGCGCAACCCCGACCTGACCCCGGCGCTGTCCAGCCTGGTGTTCGTGGCCCGGCCGCCCACGGCGACCCCGACGGGGCGCTACCTGGGCTGCGTGCACCTGCAGCGGCTGCTGCGCGAGCCACCGTCGGACCTCATCGGCGGCGTCCTCGACCAGGGCCTGCCGCAGCTCTCCCCGGAGTCGACGCTGCAGGAGGTCACCCGGTACTTCGCCCGCTACAACCTGGTGTGCGCGCCCGTGGTGGACGACGAGTCCCACCTGCTCGGGGCCGTCACCGTCGACGACGTCCTCGACCACCTGCTGCCCGACGGCTGGCGGATGGACGAGGACGACGAGGACCGCGTCGTCGTCGAGGTGACCCGTGGCTGAGGCACGGGAGAGCGCCGCCCGCCGCCGGCTGGAGACGCCCAAGGGGCCGCGGCGCATCGGGCTCAACCTCGACCTCGAGGCCGTCGGACGGGTCAGCGAGTCCATCGCCCGCTTCCTCGGCACCGGCCGCTACCTGGCCATCCAGACCGTCATCGTCATCGTCTGGATCGCGCTCAACGTCTTCGCGGTCAGCCTGCAGTGGGACCCCTACCCCTTCATCCTGCTCAACCTGGCCTTCTCCACCCAGGCCGCCTACGCCGCGCCGCTGATCCTGCTCGCGCAGAACCGGCAGGAGAACCGCGACCGGGTGTCGCTGGAGGAGGACCGCTCGCGGGCCGAGCGGACCAAGGCCGACACCGAGTTCCTGGCCCGGGAGATCGCCGCCCTGCGCATCGCCGTCGGCGAGGTGGCCACCCGCGACTACCTGCGCCGCGAGCTCGAGGAGCTCAAGACCCTGGTGGTCGAGCGGAGCCTCGACGGCGCCGGGGAGAGCGGCGACGGCGGGCCGCCCTACAGTGGGCGCCGATGACGAACGCGACGCAGGTGTCCGAGGACCAGGTCCGCACCGCCCTGGCCCGGGTGGACGACCCCGAGATCCGCAAGCCCATCACCGACCTGGGCATGGTCAAGTCGGTGGACGTCCGCGACGACGGCAGCGTCGACGTGGGCATCTACCTGACGGTGTCGGGCTGCCCCATGCGCACCGAGATCACCGAGCGCGTCACGAAGGCCGTCTCCGACGTGGCCGGGGTGGGCGCGGTGCGGGTCGAGCTCGACGTGATGAGCGACGACCAGCGCACCGAGCTGCGCAAGTCGCTGCGCGGCGACGCCGGCGAGCCGGTGATCCCGTTCGCGCAGCCCGGCTCGCTGACCCGCGTGTACGCCGTCGCCTCCGGCAAGGGCGGGGTGGGCAAGTCCAGCGTCACCGTGAACCTGGCCGCCGCGATGGCCGCCAAGGGGCTCTCCGTGGGCGTGCTCGACGCC
Organism: Rhodococcus aerolatus; assembly: GCF_054783215.1. Taxonomy (NCBI): domain Bacteria; kingdom Bacillati; phylum Actinomycetota; class Actinomycetes; order Mycobacteriales; family Nocardiaceae; genus Rhodococcus; species Rhodococcus aerolatus. The sequence goes on from NZ_BAAGQZ010000037.1 coordinate 22,043, forward strand.
GACATCTACGGCCACTCCGTGCCCCGCATGCTCGGCACCGACGCCCGGCCCACGCAGGTCGAGAAGATGATCATGCCGCCGCAGGCGCACGGGGTGAAGCTGATCTCCATCGCCCAGTTCACCCCGGGCAACGCCCCCGTGGTGTGGCGCGGGCCGATGCTGCACCGCGCGCTGCAGCAGTTCCTGGCCGACGTGTTCTGGGGCGACCTCGACGTGCTGCTGCTCGACCTGCCCCCCGGCACCGGGGACATCGCGATCTCGGTGGCCCAGCTCGTGCCCGGCGCGGAGATCCTCGTGGTCACCACCCCGCAGCAGGCGGCGGCCGAGGTCGCCGAGCGGGCCGGGGCGATCGCACTGCAGACCCGCCAGCGCATCGTCGGCGTGGTCGAGAACATGTCGTGGATGGTCATGCCCGACGGCTCGCGCAACGAGATCTTCGGCTCCGGCGGCGGTGCGACCGTGGCCGCCAGCCTGACCAAGGCCGTGGGGTCCGACGTGCCGCTGCTCGGCCAGGTGCCGCTGGAGACCGACGTCCGCGAGGGTGGCGACTCGGGCGTGCCCGTCGTGCTCTCGCACCCCGAGTCCGCGGCCGCGGTCGCGCTGCGCGGGGTCGCGGACCGGCTCTCCACCCGGGCCCGGGGTCTCGCCGGCATGAGCCTCGGCATCGACACCGCCCGCCGCTAGCGCCACCCCCGCATCTAGCGGGCTTCCTGCGCGTCAGCCCGCCCGCCGGCCCGCATCAAGCGGGCTACCTGCGCGCCAGCCCGCCCGCCGCACCGCATGTAGCGGACTACCTGCGGAGGCGGTCCCTGGTCGCACACTGCGGGCAGTGTGGCCGCTGCGGGGCCCGCGGCCGGGCACAGTGCGGGCAGTGTGCGGTCGCGGGGCTGGTGCGGTCGCGGGGCTGGCGTGGTTGCGGGCCGAGGTGGCTCGGGTCAGGTGGCGTCGGCGTCGAACGGGGGACGCTCGCCCGCGGCCAGCGGCGGCGGCGCGGTCTCGGGGTTGAGGGTCGGCTTGGCCGCGGCCCCCTTGTCCAGCGACACCCCGTCCCCCGCTACCGGGGCCGCGGGGTTCGCGGGCGCCCCGGACAGGCCCGGTCGCCCGCTCAGGCCGAGGTCGGCGATGGGGTCGGACCCGTCGAACAGGTGCTTGGTGATGATGCCGCGCGGGGTCAGCCCGCGGAGCTGCTGCAGGTCCGACAGCGGCTTGCGCAGCTCGTCGAGCTCGGGGCCCAGCTCGTCGCGCAGCTGGTCCCGGGCGCCGGTGGCGTACTCGCGCACCTGCTTGAGGGCGTTCGCCAGCCACGCCGCAGCGCCGGGGAGACGCTCGGGTCCGAGGATGAAGAGGCCGGCGACGAGGAGCACCGCCATCTCTCCCCAGCCGATGTTGCCGAACACGTCCCCGAGCCTACGTCGCCGTGCGACTGGGTGTTCCCGTCGCCGTGCGACAGGGCGTCTCCGCCGCTGCGGTCATGGTCGTCCCCGCTCAGTCCGAGCCGAGGGTGGCCTGCAGCTCCACGCTGCGCCCGGAGCGCACCACGGTCACCGGGACGACCGAGCCGATGCCGGCCTGGCGCACCGCCACGGTGAGCTCGTCGGAGCTGCGGACCGTCCGGTCGCCCACCTTCGTCACCACGTCGCCCTCGACGATGCCCGCCCTCGCCGCCGGCCCGTCCGCCACGACGTTGGCCACCTCGGCGCCGTCGGTGCTGCCATCAGACACGGTGCGCGCGTTGACCCCGAGCTCGGCGTGCTTGACCTGCCCGGAGCGGATCAGCTCCTGCGCGATGCGGGTCACCTCGTCGACGGGGATCGCGAAGCCCAGGCCGATCGAGCCGGTGGAGGACTCCCCCGAGGTGCGGATGGCGCTGTTGAGGCCCACCACCCGCCCGGCGAGGTCCACCAGCGGGCCGCCGGAGTTGCCCGGGTTGATGGCGGCGTCGGTCTGGATGGCGTCGATGACCGCGTCGGTGTCGGTGCCGTCGCCGGACAGCCGCACGGGCCGCTGCACGGACGACACGATGCCGGTGGTCACGGTGCCGGCCAGGCCGAGCGGGGACCCCACGGCGATCACCGGGTCGCCGACCCCGACGTCGGCGGTGCGGCCGAGCTGGGCGACGGTGGGGTTGTCGACCTGCGCCCGCACCACGGCGAGGTCGGTCTTGGTGTCTCGGCCGACGATCTGGGCGGGCACCCGGGTGCCGTCGCTGAACACCACGTCCAGCGTGGTGCCCTGCGGCGTGGTCGCGGCCTGGGAGATGACGTGGTTGTTGGTGACGATGTAGCCGCCGCCGTCGATGACCACCCCGGAGCCCGTGCCCCCGGTGTCGCCGCTGCGGGTCTCCACGGACACCACGGCGGGCAGCACGGCCCGGGCCACGGCGGCGACGTCGGTCGTGGCGGGGGGCAGGTCGCCCGACGGCTGCGCCAGGGTCACCGAGGGGTCGGTCAACGACTGGCTGACCTCGGCCGTGAGCCGGCCCACCAGGCCGCCGAGCAGGCCGACGACGAGGGCCAGCGCGCCGAGGACGAGCAGGGCGCGCGGCCGGACCCGGGAGCCGAACAGCAGCTCGCGCACCCCGAGGCGGGGGGCGGGGGGTAGCGACGCATCGTCGACCTCGCCCCCGGCGTCCAGCGCCGGCGCACCGAGGAACGCCCGCGCGTCGGGGTCGCGCCACGGCCCGGGGTCCGGGGTGTCCTCGTCGGGCGGGGCGTCGGCGACGCGGGGGTCGCGCTGCAGGGTGGGGTCGCCGGGGCCGAGGTCGTCGGGCCGGCCGAAGGCCTGGGCGAGCGACTCGGCGGGGGCCGGGGCCGTGACCACCCTCGGGTCGAGCCGGCGCGGGCCACCGGCGAACGACCCCTCGACGCCGCGGGGCCGGGCGAAGGTGTCGGCCTGCCGCGGGTCGACCGGGGGCCGGTCCAGCGGGCGGGGCGGCAGCCGGTCGGGGGCGCCGCGGTCGTGCCGTGGCACGGCGGCGCGCGGGACGACCGTGGTGGTGTCGGCGGACCCGTCGTGGCCGGTGCCGGGGCGCTCGGGGGCACCACCGGCAGAGGGGTCGGGCACGGGTCGGCTTCCCCCTGACGCGGCTGGGACGGGTCGGTACCGGCTCAGCCTGCCCGACCGCCGGTGAAGTCCGCGTCTGCGGGGGTCGGTCGGGTGGCGGCGGCGCCCCCGGCCGTCGCCGGGACCTGCACCACCCGGGCGGGCGCGGGAGCCGCGGCGGGGACGCTGCGGGCGGGCGAGCCGGCGACGAGCAGGCCGGCGGTGGCGGACACGGCGACCACCGCGAACGGCAGGATGCGCCGGTGGGGGCGTCGGCGCGGCGCGGGTGCGTCGTCGTCCTCCCCCTGACCCTGCCCCGCGGTAGCGCTGCCCTGATCCGCCTGCGGGGCCGCCCCGGTGCCGTCGGACGGGTCGTCGGGGTCGAAGTCGTCCGGGCGGAGCACGGCCACGTACCCGCTGTGGGCGCTGAACACGACGGCCCCCGCCTGCAGCGAGACGTCGACGGCCAGCGGCTGCCCGGGCGAGGAGCCGCGCAGGGTGGTGCCGCGGGCGTCCCACGCGTCGGGGATGCGGCACAGCGCGCCCAGCAGCGACGACGGCATGCTCACCGGCCCGGAGGTGCGCAGCGCCGCCCGGGCCTGCTGCTGGGCGTGCACCTCGAGGGTGCACTGCTCGCAGCCGGCCAGGTGCCCGGAGGCGCGCTGGTGGGCGCCGACGCCGAGCTCACCGTCGACGTAGGCCACCACGGCCTCGGTCGTGAGGTGGTCGGTGTCGCGGAGGCGGCCGCGGCCGGTGGGCGAGCCCACGTCAGACGCCGACCGGGGCGGTGTCCACCACCTGCGAGCGGGAGCGGCCGGCGGCCTCGAGGTGAGCGCGCAAGGCCTGCCTCCCCCGGTGGATGCGGCTGCGCACGGTGCCCAGCTTCACCCCCAGGGTCGCCCCGATCTCGTCGTAGGACAAGCCCTCCACGTCGCAGAGGACGACGGCGGCGCGGAACTCGGGCGCCAGCGCGTCGAGCGCGGCCTGCAGGTCCGGGTCGAGGTGGGCGGTGTCGTAGGCCTGCTCCGGGCTCGGGTCGTCCCCGGGCACCCGGTCGTAGTCCTCGGGCAGCGCCTCCATGCGGACCCGGCCGCGGCGCCGGACCATGTCGAGGAAGAGGTTGGTGGTGATCCGGTGGGTCCAGCCCTCGAACGTGCCGGGCTGGTAGCTCGACAGCGAGCGGAACACCCGGATGAACGTGTCCTGGGTGAGGTCCTCGGCGTCCTGCTGGTTGCCGGAGAGCCGGTAGGCGAGGCGGTACACGCGGTCACCGTGCTGGCGGACCAGCTCGTCCCAGGTGGGCATCGTGGTGCGGTCGCCCGTCGCGTCGAAGACGGCGGTGCCGGTCGGGTCGGGCACCGTGGTGGGCGCGGTCGGGGCCTGGGCGGCGGCCGGCGCGGTGGTGCCCGTGCGGTCGCTGGTGGTCGTCATGTGGGTGCGGACTGCCTCCTGTGGTGCCGGCGGTCGCGGTGACCGCTCGGTGGTGCTCACAACGTCTGCCCGGGGTGCGGTGTTCCCACCGTCCACCGGGCTCCACCTGGGGTTCGTCCCCACCGGGGCCCCGGGTTCGTCCGTCGTGGCCCTACTGTCCCGTCCGCAGGTGTGCGGCCGGTGAGAGCGACCTGAGGATCACCTGAGAAGCGGGGCCCGCCGGACGCCCGGTCCGCGCCGCGCGCCCCGGCCCCCGCCGCGGGTCCCCGGCGATACGGTGGGCGCCGTGACCGCCACGGAACCCCCCGCCGACGCCCTGCTCGGCCTCCTCGAGCGCGTGGCCGTCGAGGACGAGGTGCTCGTGGCCGCCCGCGAGCGCGCCGAGGAGCTCGGTGCCCGCCCGGTGACCCCCGGGACCGGGGCCGCGCTGCGGTTCCTCGCCGCCACCACCTCGGCCCGCGCCGTCGTCGAGGTCGGCACCGGGGCCGGGGTCAGCGGGGTGTGGCTGCTGCGGGGCCTGGGCCCGGACGCGGTGCTGACCACCCTGGACTCCGAGCCGGAGCACCTGCGCGCGGCCCGCCGCGCGTTCGCCGACGCGGGTTACCCGGCGGGGCGGGTGCGGCTGATCAACGGCCAGGCCCACGAGGTGCTGCCCCGGCTGACCGACGGCGGGTACGACCTCGTCGTGGTCGACGCGGGCCCCGCCGCCGCGGCCGAGCTGGGCGGGTACCTGGCCGAGGCGCTGCGGCTGCTGCGCCCGGGCGGGGTGGTGGTGCTGCACGGCGCGCTCGCCGGGGGCCGGGTCGGGGAGCCGACGCACCGCGACCCCACCACGGTGGCCCTGCGCGAGGTGCTGCGCACCGTCACCGAGGACGAGCGGCTGGCCCCGCTGCTGCTGCCGCACGGTGACGGCCTGCTGGCGGCCGCGCGCATCGGCTGACCCGAGCAGCGACCGGAGGGCTCAGCCGGATCAGCCGGTGACGGTGACGCCCTTGCCGACCGCGACGACGCCCCCGGGGCTGACGGTGTGGCGCTGGCGGTCGCGCTCCAGGTCGACCCCGATGATGGCGCCGTCGGCGACGGTGACGTTCTTGTCCAGCACGCAGCGCCGGACCACGGCCCCCTTGCCGATGCGCACCCCCGGCATGAGCACGCTGCCCTCGACGGTCGCGCCCTCGGCCACCATGACGTCGGAGCTGAGCACGCTGGTCCGCACGGTCGCCGCGGAGATGATGCAGCCCTCGCCGACCATGGAGTCCTGCGCCAGGCCGCCCTGGACGAACTTGGCCGGCGGCCACAGCTCGAACGCCGAGCGGATGGGCCAGCGCTGGTTGTAGAGGTTGAACACCGGGTGCACCGAGACCAGGTCCATGTGGGCGTCGTAGAACGCGTCGATGGTCCCGACGTCGCGCCAGTAACCGCGGTCGCGGTCCGTGGCCCCGGGCACCTCGTTGTCGTTGAAGTCGTAGACGTGGGCCAGGCCCTTTGCGACGAGCGCGGGGATGATGTCGCCCCCCATGTCGTGCTCGCTCTCCCCCACCTCGGAGTCCTGCCGGATGGCGTCCATGAGCACGTCGGTGGAGAAGACGTAGTTGCCCATGGAGGCGAACGTCGCGTCGGGGTCGTCGGCGGTGCCCGGCGGGTCGGCCGGCTTCTCCAGGAACTCGGTGATGAGCCCGTCGGCGTCGGCGTCGATGCAGCCGAACGCGAACGCCTCCGAGCGCGGCACCCGGATGCCGGCCACGGTGACGCCGGCCCCGGAGGCGATGTGCGCGTCGACCATCTGCCGCGGGTCCATCCGGTAGACGTGGTCGGCGCCGAAGACCACGACGTACTCGGGGCGCTCGTCGGTGACGAGGTTGAAAGACTGGTAGATCGCGTCGGCGCTGCCGGTGTACCAGCGCGGGCCGAGCCGCTGCTGCGCTGGGACCGGGGTGATGTACTCCCCCGTCAGCCCCGAGAGCCGCCACGTCTGGGAGATGTGGCGGTCCAGCGAGTGCGACTTGTACTGCGTGAGCACGCAGATGCGGTGGTAGCCCGCGTTGACGAGGTTGCTGAGCACGAAGTCGACGAGCCGGTAGGCCCCGCCGAACGGGACGGCGGGCTTGGCGCGGTCCGCGGTGAGGGGGAACAGGCGCTTGCCCTCGCCGCCGGCGAGCACGATCCCCAGGACGTGCGGCTGGCTTCTCACACCCGCGAACCTACTGCGAGCCCTGTGGTCCTGACCACTCCGGCGGGGCGCACGACTACCGTCGCCCCGGTGAAGGTGTCGGTGCTGACGCGCGAGTGGCCCCCGGACGTCTACGGCGGGGCGGGGGTGCACGTGACCGAGCTGGTGGCACGGTTGCGCGGCCTGGTCGAGGTGGACGTGCACTGCATGGGCGAGGACCGCGACGGGGCCACCGCGCACCGCCCGGCGGCGGGCCTGGCGCACGCCAACCCGGCGCTGGCGACGCTGTCGACCGACCTGTCCATGGTGGACGCCGTGGCGGGCACCGACCTGGTGCACTCCCACACCTGGTACGCCGGGATGGCCGGGCACGTCGCCGGCCTGCTGCACGGCGTCCCCCACGTGGTCACCGCGCACTCGCTGGAGCCGCGGCGGCCGTGGAAGGCCGAGCAGCTCGGCGGCGGGTACCGCGTCTCGTCCTGGGTGGAGCGGACCGCGCTGACCGGGGCGGCGGCCGTCGTCGCGGTCAGCGAGGGCATGCGCACCGACGTGCTGGCCTGCTACCCGGAGCTCGACCCCGCCCGGGTCCACGTGGTGCGCAACGGCATCGACACCGCGCGTTACCACCCGAGCGCCGACCCGGCGGCCGACGCGGCGGTGCTCGCCCGTCACGGCGTCGACCCCGCGCGGCCGTCCGTCGTCTTCGTCGGCCGCATCACCCGGCAGAAGGGCGTGGGCCACCTCGTCGCGGCCGCCCACCAGCTGGACCCGGCGGTGCAGCTGGTGCTGTGCGCCGGCGCCCCCGACACCCCGGAGATCGCCGCCGAGACGCGCCGTGCCGTCGACGAGCTGGCGGCCGTGCGCGACGGTCTGGTGTGGATCCAGGACATGCTGCCCGCCGAGGAGGTGCGCGCCCTGCTCGGCGCGGCCACCGTGTTCGTCTGCCCCTCGGTCTACGAGCCGCTGGGCATCGTCAACCTCGAGGCGATGGCGTGCGGCACCGCCGTCGTGGCCTCCGACGTCGGCGGCATCCCCGAGGTGGTCGACGACGGCCGCACCGGGCTGCTGGTGCACCACGACGCGGACGACCCCCGCGGGTTCGAGCGGGACCTCGCGACCGCCCTGAACACCCTGGCGCTGGACCCCGAGCGTGCGGCGGCGATGGGGGCGGCCGGCCGGGAGCGGGCCGTGGCCGAGTTCTCCTGGGAGCAGATCGCCGAGCAGACCGTCGAGGTCTACCGCGCGGTGCTGGGCTGACCGACCCCGCGCCGGCTCACCCGGGCACCGGCCGGTAGACCGACACCTGGGCCGACGCGGTGACCACGCAGGGCTCGGGCAGCGCCGCGACGGCCGCCGCCCGCTGCGCGCCGCCGCCGTGGAACGCCGAGGGCCCCATGCCGACCAGCGCCGTCACCGCCGCGTGGTCGAGCGCCATGGTGTGCTCGACCACCGCGTGGCGGCCGCGCACGAAGCGGGAGCCCAGCGTGGCCGCGAGCCGCTGCGGCTTGCGCTCGTCGACGTGGAGCAGGCCGAGCACGTCGACCAGCTCGCGCAGGTGCCGCGGGGTGGGGGTGAGCACGACGAGGCGCCCGGCCGGGTCGAGCACCCGGTGCAGGTGCTCCGCGCCGCGCGGGGCGAAGACCGTCATGGCCGTGGTCACGGACCCGGTGCGCAGCGGCAGGCCCGCCCAGGTGTCGGCGAGCACCGCCCCGGCCCGGGGGTGGCAGCGCGCGGCGCGGCGCACGGCGGGCTTGGCCGCGTCCAGCGCGACCCCCCGCACGCCCGGGTCGCCGGCCGCGGCGGCGGCCAGCGCCGCGGCCAGCGAGTGCCCGGTGCCGGCGCCGACGTCGAGCAGCACCCCGGGCCGCGGTCCCTCCTGCGCCCCGCGGGCGGCGTGGCCGGCCACGGCGTCGAGGAAGGGGCGGTAGTGCCCCGCGTCGAGGAACGCCGCCCGCGCCGCCACCATCTCCGCGGTGTCGCCCGCCGGCGCGGCCGAGCCCGCCGGCGCCGCGAGGTTGACGTAGCCCTGCCGGGCGACGTCGAAGGTGTGCCCGCGCTCGCAGAGCAGGGCGGCGGGGCCGTCCGCCGGGTCGTCGAGCTCGAGGTCGGCGCCGCAGTGGGGGCAGGTGAGCAGGTCGGCGACGTCGGCGAGCACGCCCGTCAGTGTGCCGCGGGAGGTGCCGCGGGGGCGCGGGTGGCGCGGGTGACGGCGGCGGTGGCCACCAGGGCCAGGGCCAGCAGCACCAGCACCAGGCCCACCACCCCGGCCCAGCCCGCGGCGGCGAACGCGGGCCCGGCGGCCCAGCCCCCCACGCTCGACCCCGCGTAGTAGGCCAGCAGGTAGAGCCCGGAGGCCTGCGCCCGCGCGCCGCCCCCGGCGCGGGCGGCCACCCACCCGCTCGCGGTGGCGTGGGCGGCGAAGAACGCGCCGGTGAGGACGACGAGCCCGACGAGGACGACCGCGAGGTGCGACGAGGCGGTGCCCAGCACGCCCACCGCGGTCAGCGCCACGGCCCCGGCCAGCACCCCGGGGCGGCCCAGCCGGCCGGCGAGGCGCCCGGCCAGCGGGGAGGTGAGCGACCCGACGGCGTAGGCGGCGAACAGCAGCGCCACGACCGCGGGGGCCACCCGGAACGGCTCGGCCAGCAGCCGGAAGCCGAGGAAGTTGTAGACGCCGACGAAGCAGCCCATGACCAGCGCGGCCACCGCGTACAGGCCGCGCAGCGCCGGGTCCCGCAGCGCGGCCCCCACCCCGGCGGCCAGCGGGCGCAGGGCCAGCGGCTGGGCGACGAACCGCCGCGAGGTGGGCAGCAGCACGACGATGCCGGCGGTGCACACCACCGCGACCCCGGCGTCGGCCCACATCCCCGCCCGCACGCCGGCGACGTCGGCGACCAGGCCGGAGACGAGCCGGCCGGTCATCCCGCCGAGGCTGTTGCCCGCCACGTAGAGCCCCATGGCGGCGGCCAGGGCGCGCCGCGACATCTCCTCGCCCAGGTAGGCCATGGCGGTCGCGGGGAGACCGGCCAGCGCCACCCCCTGCAGCGCCCGGCCGACGAGCAGGGTGGGCAGGTCGGGGGCCAGCGGCAGCAGCAGCCCCAGCCCGGTCGCCACCACCAGCGAGGCGACCATGGTCCGACGGCGGCCGAAGGACTCGCTCAGCGTGGCCATGGGCAGCACCGCCAGCGCCAGCGCCCCGGTGGCGACCGACACGGTGAGGCTGGCGGCGGACGCGCTGACCCCGAACCGCTGCGTCAGCTGCGGCAGCAGGGCCTGCGTGGAGTACAGCAGGCTGAACGTGGCGACCCCCGCCGCGAACAGCGCCAGGCTGATGCGGCGGTACTCGGTGGAGCCGGCCTCGACGGGCTCGGGCAGGTGGGCCCGGTCGGGGGGCGAGGTCACGGCGGTCACGATGCCTGACGCTAGGACCGGGCGATCCATGCGTCCAATGCGAGGCGGCGCCTGCAACGATGCACGAGTGCATGAGACGACACCGCCGCCCGCGGAGGACCCGGTGGCCGTGCTGGCCCCCGTGCTGGCCCAGCTGACCGCGCTGGCCGACGACGAGCACCTCACCCGGGCCGCCGCGAGCGCCGGGGTGCCGCAGCCGACGCTGAGCCGGGCGGTGGTGCGCTGGGAGGCCGCGCTGGGGGTGCCGCTGCTGCTGCGCCGCGGCCGCGGGGTGGTGCTGACCCCGCACGGCCGGGTGCTGGCCGAGGCGGCGCGCGAGGCGCGGACGGTGCTCGAGCGGGCCGTGCGGGCGGTGCGGGAGGACGCCGGGGTCGAGCACGGCCGGGTCCGGTTCGCGTTCCTGCCCACGATGGGCCCCGACGTGGTCCCCCGGCTGCTGCAGACGTTCCGCCGCGGGCACCCCGGGGTGGCGGTGGCCCTGCAGCAGGGCTCACCGGCCGCGAACCTCGCGGCGCTGCTGGCCGGCGAGGTCGACCTGGTGCTCACCGCCCCGGCCCCGCCCGCCGACGCGGGGCTGCAGACCTGGCACCTGGGCTCGCAGCCCGTCGCCCTCGCGGTGGCCCCGGAGCACCGGCTCGCCGGGCGGGACGAGGTCGCGGTGGGCGAGGTGGCGCAGGAGACGCTGGTCGGCATGGCCCGGGGGTTCGGCATGCGGACCATCACCGACGCGCTGTGCGCCGCTGCGGGGTGGACCCCGGAGCTGGCGTTCGAGGCCCAGGACCTCGACACCCTGCTCGGCCTGGTCGCCGTCGGGCTGGGGGTGGCGCTGGTGCCCGTGGTGCCCGCCCGGGACGGCGGCCGGCGCCGGGACGTGGTGCTGGTCCCGCTGGTGGGCCGCCCGCGCCGGGAGATCGTGCTCGTGGCCCTGCCCGGTCGGGTGCGGACGGCGGCCGTGGCGGCATTCGTCGAGGCGGCGCTGGGCGTGGCGGGCCGGCTGGGCTGACGGCACCGGCCCGGGACGCGTGGCCCCCGGACGTGCGCGAGCCCCGGGCCTGGTGGGGCTCCGGGGCTCGCGCGGGACGGTCGTGGCGACCGCCGGGGTTCAGCTGACGACGGCCTTGAGCTCGTCGCCCAGCGCCGAGGCCTCGTCCGGGGTGAGCTCGACGACCAGTCGTCCTCCGCCCTCGAGGGGGACGCGCATGACGATGCCGCGGCCCTCCTTCGTCGCCTCGAGGGGACCGTCGCCGGTCCGGGGCTTCATGGCCGCCATCGTGTGCTCCCTCCACGTGTGCGCGACGCGGGGGGAGTCCCCGTGCCGCGTGCTTCGCTGCCCATTGTTCCCCATCGCGCACCCCGCCGTCACCGCGGGACGGTCAGCGCGCTGCCCGCTCGCAGCCCCGCAGGTGGTCGTCGACCATCCCGGTCGCTTGCATCAGCGCGTAGCAGGTGGTCGGGCCGACGAACCGGAAGCCGCGGCGCTTGAGCTCCCGGGCCATCGCGGTGGAGGCCGCGGTGGTGGCGGGGACGTCGTCCGGGGTGGCCGGTCGGGGCGGGCGCGGGTCGGGCGCGTGGGACCACAGCAGCCCGTCGAGGTCGTCGGTGTCGAGCACGGCGCGGGCGTTGCCGATGGTCGCCAGGATCTTCGCCCGGTTCCGCACGATCCCCGGGTCGGCCAGCAGCCGGGCGACGTCGTCGTCGGTGAAGGCGGCCACGGCGACGGGGTCGAAGCCGGCGAACGCGGCCCGGAACGCCTCCCGCTTCCGCAGCACGGTGATCCAGGCCAGGCCGGACTGGAACGCCTCGAGGCTGATCCGCTCGAACAGGGCGTCGCGGCCGTGCAGCTCGGCCCCCCACTCGGTGTCGTGGTAGCGGCGGTAGATCTCCGGGGCGTCGCCCCAGGCGCAGCGCAGCACCCCGTCGTCGGAGCGCACCAGCCCAGCGCCCGGCCCCGGGGCGCTCACCGCGCCCGGGCCTCGCAGCGGCGGGCGAGCTGTCGGAGCGAGTACTTCACGCCGAGGGCGAAGCCGGGCTTGACCAGCGGCCAGCCGAGCCGGCCGAGCGCGCCGAGGGGCAGGTCGAGCTCCTCGCGCCACACGAAGACCGACTCGCGCGCGCCGCGGGCCTCGACGCGGAACACGCCGATGCCCCGCACGACCTTCCCGGTGTGGTCGACGCGGCACTCCCGCGGCGGGTCCCAGGAGGTGACGACCATGGTGTCGAGGAACCCGAGGGGGCCGACGCCGGTGAACGCGGCCAGCTCGGAGCCGACCGACGCCCCGTCACCCCGGGCCACCTCGACGCGGGTGCCGAGCATCCACTCGCCCTGCGCGGGCCAGTCGACGACCTCCGCCCACACGACCTCGGCGGGGGCGGCGACGGGCTGGCGGAGCTCGAGCACGGCACGGCTCACGGGGTGTCCTCCTGGAGTGGGTGGGGTGCGGGGTCGTGGCGGGCGGCGGGGTCGGCGCGGTGGCGGGCCAGCTCGGCGCGCAGCTCGTCGAGCTCGGCGGCCAGACGGTCCAGCGCCCAGTCGACCTCGCCGGCCCGGTAGCCGCGCACCACCTGGGCGAAGCGCAGCGCGCGCACGTCGTCCCCGGTGACGTCGGTGGCGGGCAGCGTGGTCAGCGTCGTCCGCGGCTCGAGCGGGGCCAGCTCCTCGCCGCGGCCGAACACCAGGGAGGCCAGCACGAAGAACAGGCCCCCGACGACGACCGCGACGAGCAGGTAGGCCAGTGCCGTCAGCACGGCGCACCGCCCCCGGCGCGCCCGCCGGCCCCGTCCGTCACGGCTGCGATGCTCGCACGTCGGCCATCGGCGGGCGATCGGCCAGGTCCAGCGGGGTGGTCCGCGGCCGGTGCGCGGCGTCGAACTGGGTGAGCCCCGCCCCGGAGTCGGGCAGCCCGCAGCGCAGCAGTGCGGTGCGGACGATTTGCCGTGCCATGACCCCGAGCTCGAGCAGGGACCGGTGGCGGTGCTTGCGGACGCCGAGGTCGACCTGGGCGAGGGCCCCGACCCCGCGGGCGGCCTCCGCGTCGAGCAGCAGGCCGATCTCGACGCCGTAGCCGGGCGCGAAGGGCAGCGACTCGAGCAGCTCGCGGGTGGCGGCGTACTCCCCGCCCAGCGGCTGCACCACCCCGGCGAGCGCGGGGCGCAGCGCGGCGAGCAGCGGCCGGGCCACGAGCTCGGTGACGCGGCCCCCGCCGGTGTCGCTCTGCTCCCCCTCGACCCGCAGCGGGCGGCGGTAGTAGCCCTTGACCAGCGCGACCCCCGGGTCGGTGACCAGCGGGCCGAGCAGCGCGGGGACGAACCCCTCGTCGAGCTCGACGAGGTCGGAGTCGAGGAACACGAGCAGCTCCCCCGTCGTCGCGGCCAGGGAGCGCCACAGCACCTCGCCCTTGCCCGGCACCGGCGCCACCTCCGGCAGCGCCTCCTCCCGGGTGACCACCCGGGCTCCCGCGGCGGCGGCCCGCGCCGCGGTCCGGTCGGTGGAGCCGGAGTCGACGACGACGACCTCGTGGACCAGCGTGCCCAGCAGCGGCACCACCGCGGCCACGACGGCCCCGACGGTGGCCTCCTCGTCGAGGGCCGGCAGCACCACCGACACCCGCCTGCCCGCCAGGCCGGCCACGAGCTCGTCGACCGTCCACCCCGGGTCGTGGTGCGTGCGCAGCCCCGGGGCCGCGCCCGGTGCGGTCACGGCGCGCAGGCGTCGAGCGCGGCGTCGACCGTCGTCGTCACCACCACGCGGTCGAGGGCGGCGCGGGACACGAAGCCCTGCCCGACCAGGCCGTCCAGCCAGCGCAGCAGACCCGCGTAGTGACCCGTCGGGTCGAGCAGCACCACCGGCTTGGGGTGCAGGCCCAGCGCCCCGGCGGTCCACGTCTCCACCAGCTCCTCCAGGGTGCCGATGCCCCCGGGCAGGGTGACGAAGGCGTCGGCCCGGTCGTCCATCCCCGCCTTGCGCTGCCGCATGGTGTCGGTGACGACGAGCTCGTCGGCGTCGGTGTCGGCGACCTCCCGGTCGAGCAGCGCGCGGGGGATGACCCCGGTGGTGCGGGCGCCGCCCGTCCGCGCGGCCCGGGCGACCGCGCCCATCATCGAGACCCGTCCTCCGCCGGAGACCAGCGCCCAGCCGCGCCCGGCGATGCCGGCCCCGACCGCGGTGGCCAGGTCGAGGTGCTCCTGGGCCACGGGTCCGGAGGCGCAGTAGACGCAGACGGCGAGCCCGGGGGCGGCCCCGCTCACGCCGGGCTCGCGTGCGAGGCGGTGACGATGCGGACCGCCTCGTCGACGTCGTCGGTCAGCACCAGCAGGTCGAGGTCCGCCGCGCCGACCTTGCCCTCGGCGAGCATCGTCGAGCGCAGCCAGTCGACGAGGCCGGACCAGTAGGCGGTGCCCAGCAGCACGATCGGGAAGCGGGTGACCTTGCGCGTCTGCACCAGGGTGACCGCCTCGAACAGCTCGTCCAGGGTGCCGAACCCGCCGGGCAGGCACACGAAAGCCTGGGCGTACTTGACGAACATGGTCTTGCGGGCGAAGAAGTAGCGGAAGTTGATGCCCAGGTCGACGTAGTCGTTGAGGCCCTGCTCGAAGGGCAGCTCGATGCCGAGGCCGACGGACTGCCCGCCGGCCTCGCAGGCCCCCTTGTTCGCCGCCTCCATGACCCCGGGCCCGCCGCCGGTGATGACGGCGAAGCCGGCCTCGGCCAGCGCGGCGCCCAGGGCCAGGCCGGTGGCGTAGTCGGGGTGGTCCCGCGGCGTCCGGGCCGAGCCGAAGACGGCGACGGCGGCGGGCAGCTCGGCGAGGGTGCCGAAGCCCTCGACGAACTCGGCCTGGATGCGCAGCACCCGCCACGGGTCGGTGTGCACCCAGTCGCTGGGGCCGCGCTGGTCGAGCAGGCGCTGGTCGGTGGTGCTCGAGGGGTCGCTCATCCGGCCGCGCAGCACCGCCGGGCCCCGGTGGTGGGAGGCGCTGCGGTCGGGCCCCGAGCCCTCGGTGGGCGTGCTCCCGGCGGGCGGACTCGTCGGCTCGGCCATGGCGCGAAGGCTAGCGACCGTCCGCGCCGGGTTGCGGCGCCGGGCGCGAGGCCCCACCATGATGGTTGAAACCGCAACAATCTTGCGGACCACCAACCCCAGGAGGATCCCCCGTGGCTCCCACGCCCAAGGTCGCCGTCGTCTACTACTCCGCCACCGGGAGCGTGAAGACGCTCGCGGACTCGATCGTCGAGGGCGCCCGCTCCGCCGGGGCCGACGTCACCCTGTTCAAGGTGCGCGAGACCGCGCCCGCCGAGGCCATCGCCTCCAACGAGGCCTGGGCCGCGAACGCCGAGGCCACCAAGGACGTCCCGGAGTTCACCCACGACGACCTCCGCGCCGCCGACGCCGTCGTCTTCGGCACGCCGACCCGCTACGGCAACATCTCCTCCCAGCTGGCGTCGTTCATCGACACCCTGGGCCCGCTGTGGGGCGCCGGCGAGCTGGCCGACAAGGTCTACTCCGGCTTCACCTCGTCCTCCACGCTGCACGGCGGCCAGGAGACGACGCTGCGCTCGCTGTACACCTCGGTCTCGCACTTCGGCGGCATCCTGGTGACCCCGGGCTACACCGACGCCATCCAGTTCCAGACGGGCAACCCCCACGGCCCCTCGCACGTCGACGGCGGCCAGGGCCTGCCCGTGGACGACAACACGAAGACCGCGGCCGAGTTCTCCGGCCGTCGCGTCGCGCAGGTCACCGCGCAGCTGCTCGCGGGCCGCGCCGCGGGCTGACCCCGACCCACGCTGCAGGCCCCCGTCCCCTCGGACGGGGGCCTGCGGTGCGTCAGGCGGGGACCGGCGGTGCGGGGATCAGGTTGACGATCCCGCACAGCAGGTTGCCCAGCAGGTTGCCGGGGCCGGGCACCGCGACGATGTCGAGCGTCACCTGCTGCAGCACGATGGCCAGGCCGAGCAGGTTGAGGTCCAGCGGGCCGAGCACCAGGTGCAGCACGGTGCAGCCGGCGGGCACCGGGATGTCCGCCGCCGCGGCCAGCGTGGTCGTGGTGCCGGGGGCGGCCGTCGAGGTGGCCGAGGTGGGCACGGCGACGCGACGGGTGACCGTGGGCGCCCCGGTGCCTGCCGCGGTCATCGTGACGTCCGCGCCGAGCACGACCCGGCCGTTCGCCCCGACGGTGGCCGTGGGCGTCCCGACCGTGGCGTTGATCGGGCCGGTGCGCCCGCCCGGGGCCGTCCAGGTGCCGGTGACGGACCCGACGGCGCCGGCCTGCGGCGCGGCGGGAGCGGCGGACGCGGGCGCGGCGCCGAGCGCGACGACGGACGCGGCGAGCGCGGACGCGACCCCGACCCGGGCGACGGCGGTGGTGGTGTGGTTCATGGTGTTCCCCTCCAGCACCGGGCCCGGTCGGGCCCGGTCGGCCCGCGTCCGGCCGGTCCCCGTCCGTGGGGCACGACGCCAGTGGGCGCGAGTCGATCTTGATCAACCAACCACGAGTTGATCTTGAAGTGGTGACGGACGGGCCTGCGACCGTCACCGCGGGCGACGACGCGGGCCCGAGCGGCGGCGGACCGCGTGCGTGGATACGGTCGGTGACATGACCACGATCGCGATCATCGGAGCAGGCAAGGGGCTCGGCGCCGCCGTCGCCCGCAAGTTCGGCCGTGAGGGCCACGCCGTCGCCCTCATCTCGCGCAGCCAGGGCAAGCTCGACGCCCTGGCCGCCGAGCTCGAGCAGGACGGCGTGCAGGCCAAGGGTTTCACCGCAGACGTGCGGGACCCGGCGTCCATCGCCGCCGCCCTCGAGCGCGCCACCGAGACCCTCGGACCCATCGAGGTCCTGCAGTACAGCCCGCTGCCGCAGAAGGACTTCATGCGTCCGGTGCTGGAGACCACGCCGGAGGACCTGCGCGGGCCCGTCGAGTTCTCCATCTACGGCCCGGTCGCCGCCGTGCACCAGGTGCTGCCCGGCATGCGCTTCCTGCCCGAGGGCTCGACGCCCTCGATCCTGTTCGTCAACGGCGGCTCCGCGGTGAAGCCGGGCCGGGCCGTGACGGGCACGTCGGTCGCCTTCGCCGGCCAGGCCGCGTACCTGCAGCTGCTGCACGAGGAGCTCAAGGACGAGGGCATCCACGTCGCGCAGCTCATCATCGGCGGGCAGATCATCGCCGGCGACGACGAGAAGGACCCCGACGTGCTCGCCGGGCACCTGTGGGACCTGCACACCGGGCGGAAGGACTTCCGCTTCCAGGTCTCCGAGGACTGAGCACCCCCGTCCCGCCGATCGGGCAGCACCGGTGGTCACCACGACCACGGGTGCTGCCCGATCGCCGTCCCGGCGCCCGGGTCAGCCGTCGTGGGTCTGCACCACCGTGCCCCGGCCGAGCTTGGCGTGCCGGTAGCCGTACAGGCCGTAGATGACCGCGCCGACCAGGAACCAGGCCACGAACCGCAGCCACGTCGCGAGCTGCAGCTGGGTGACGAGGTACAGCGAGAACGCCACGCCGAGCAGCGGGGTGACGGGCATGAACGGGGTGCGGAAGGTCCGGGGCAGCTCCGGGGAGCGGTAGCGCAGCACCACCACCGCGACCGACACCACGACGAAGGCGAGCAGGATGCCGATGTTGGTCAGCTCGGCGGCGTCGCCGATCGGGACCAGGCCGGCGATGAGCGCGGCCACGACCCCGACGATCCACACCGGACGGGTGGGCGAGCCCTTGTCGTTGGTGCGGGCGAACCAGCCGGGCAGCAGGCCGTCGCGGCTGATGGCGAACCACACCCGGGACGCGCCGAGGGAGAACGAGAACAGCACGGTGATGATGCCGACGATTGCGCCCACCGCGACGACCTTCGCGAACACGGGCTGGTCGACGAACGTGAACGCCTCGGCGAAGGCGGCCTCGTCAGCGAGGTCGGTGTACTTCCGCATCCCGGTCAGCACCGTGGCGGCCGGCAGGTAGAGCACCATGGCGATGGCCAGCGAGAGCACGATCGCCTTGGGCAGGTTGCGCTCGGCGTCCTTGCTCTCCTCGGCGGCGGTCGACATCGCGTCGTAGCCGAAGACGGCGAAGAACACCGTCGCCGCGCCCGTGGCGGCCCCGGAGAAGCCGAACGGGAAGTACGGGGTCAGGTTGTCGGACTTCACGTAGAACGCGCCGACGACGATGACCGCCAGCACGATCGCCACCTTGATGAACACCAGGTAGGTCTCGATGCGGGCGCTCGACCTGATCCCCCGGTTCAGCAGGGCGGCCACCCCCAGGCAGAGCAGCATCGCGATGAGGTCGACCCGGTGCCCGCTGCCGGTGCCGGGGGCGCCGAGCATCCACGCGGGCAGGTCGGCGCCGAAGGCCTGGATGAGGAAGTCGACGTACTGTGAGACCCCGATCGCCACCACCGCGACGATGGCGGTGTACTCCAGCAGCAGGTCCCACCCGATGAACCAGCCGACGACCTCGCCGAGGGTGGCGTAGCCGTAGGTGTAGGCCGAGCCGGCCTGCGGGATGAGCCCGCCGAACTCGGCGTAGCTCAGCGCCGCGCACGCGCTGGCCACCCCGGCGACGAGGAACGACACCGACACCGCGGGCCCGGCCGTCTCCTTGGCCACGGGTCCGGCCAGGGCGAAGATGCCCGCCCCGATGATGGCGCCGAGGCCGATGGCGGTGAGCTGCCACAGGCCGATGCTCCGCTCGAGGCCCCCCTCCTCCGGCTCGGCCACGATGGGCTTGCGCCGGAAGATGCCCGTGGTCCGGACGTCGGACCCCACCTGTCGTGCCCCCTGCTCGGCCATGCCCGCTCCTCCGGTCCGGTTGCCAGGGTGGGAAGGCTGCGCGCGCCGATCACGGCCGTCAACACCGCACGCCCGCAACCGGTTCCGGAACCGGGACGATCCGGACGAAGCGGTCCGGCTCAGGTGGTGAGGTAGCGGCGCAGCACCTGCGTGCACGCCGTGATGGCGTCGACCTCGACGTGCTCGTCGCGGGTGTGGGCCAGGTTCGGGTCGCCGGGGCCGTAGTTCAGGGCGGGGATGCCGAGGGCGGCGAAACGGGCGACGTCGGTCCAGCCGTACTTGGCGCGGACCTCGCCGCCGGCCGCGGCCACGAAGCCCTGCGCGGCCGGGGCGGCCAGGCCCGGCAGGGCGCCCGGCGCCAGGTCGGTGGTCTCGACCGTCACCCCCGCCACGGCCGTGAGCACCTCGTGCACGTGGGCCAGGGCCTGCTCGCCGGAGCGGTCGGGCGCGAACCGGAAGTTGACGTCGAGCTCGGCGTGGTCCGGCACCACGTTCCCCGCGACCCCGCCCGCCACCCGCACGGCGTTGAGGCCCTCGCGGTAGGTGCAGCCGTCGATCTCCACGGTGCGCGCGACGTAGGCGTCGAGCACCGCCAGGACCCGGCCCATCCGGTGGATCGCGTTGTCCCCCAGCCAGGACCGCGCCGAGTGCGACCGGACCCCGCTGGTGGTCACCCGCACCCGCAGCGTGCCCTGGCAGCCGGCCTCGACCAGCCCGCCGGTGGGCTCGCCGAGCACGGCGAGGTCGGCGGCGAGCCACCCGGGCAGGTCGCGCTCGACGGGGCCGAGGCCGTTGCGGGCGGCCTCGACCTCCTCGCAGTCGTAGAGGCACAGCGTCACGTCGTGCGTGGGCTCGGGCAGCGTCGCCGCCAGGTGCAGGAACACCGCGTCCGTCGACTTCATGTCGGTGGTGCCGCAGCCGTGCAGCAGCCCGCCCTCGCGCCGGGACGGGACGTTGTCCGCGATCGGCACGGTGTCGAGGTGCCCGGCCAGCAGCACCCGGGTGGGCCGGCCCAGCGAGGTCCGGGCCAGCACGGTGTTGCCGTGGCGGAGCACCTCGTAACCGGGGGCCTGCGCCCGCAGCGCGGCCTCGACCGCGTCGGCCAGCCCCGCCTCGTCCCCGGACACGCTCGGCACGTCGACCAGCGCCGCGGTGAGGTCGACGGGGTCGGCGGCGAGGTCCAGGGGGGTCATGGCGACCACGCTAGCGGCGCCTACCCTGGGCGCTCGTGACCACCGCAGCCGCCACCCCCGCCGCCGACGCCGCCGGCCGCGCCCCCGCCGACGGCCCCACCGGGGCCCGGGCCGACGGGATCGCCACCCTGCTGGGTGACGGCACGGTGCTCGACACCTGGTTCCCGTCCCCCGAGCTCGTCGCCGCGCAGGCCTCGGCGTCGGCCCGCCTCGAGCCGGACGACGTCCCCGCCGAGCTCGCGTCGCTGCTGGGGGCCGACCCCGCCCGCGGGGTCGACGTCGTCGCGGTGCGCACCACCATCACCGACCTCGCCGCCCCGCCGGTCGACGCCCACGACGCCTACCTGCGGCTGCACCTGCTCTCCCACCGCCTGGTGCGGCCCAACGAGCTGGACCTGACCGGGCTGTTCGGGCTGCTGGCCAACGTGGTGTGGACCAACCACGGGCCGTGCGGGGTGGAGGGCTTCGAGCTGACCCGGGCCCGGCTGCGCGCCACCCGGGGCCCGGTCACCGTGCTGGGGGTGGACAAGTTCCCGCGGATGGTCGACTACGTCGTGCCGTCCGGGGTGCGCATCGGCGACGCCGACCGCGTGCGGCTCGGGGCGCACCTGGCGCCCGGCACCACCGTGATGCACGAGGGCTTCGTCAACTTCAACGCGGGCACGCTGGGCTCGTCGATGGTCGAGGGCCGCATCAGCCAGGGCGTCGTCGTCGGGGACGGCAGCGACATCGGTGGCGGCGCCTCCACCATGGGCACCCTCTCCGGCGGGGGCACCGAGCGGGTCCGCATCGGCGAGCGCTGCCTGCTCGGCGCGGAGGCCGGCATCGGCATCGCGCTGGGCGACGACTGCGTGGTCGAGGCCGGGCTCTACGTCACCGCGGGCACCAAGGTCACCGGGCCCGACGGCGCCGTGGTCAAGGCGGCCTCGCTGTCCGGCCACGACGGGATCCTGTTCCGCCGCAACTCCGTCACCGGCGCGGTCGAGGTGGTGGCCCGCGAGGGTCACGGCGTCGCCCTGAACGCCGCCCTGCACGCGAACGACTGAGCGCACGGCCACCACCACGGGCCCCGGCGCGCCCACGACAAGCGCCGACGCCGACCCCCGGCGCTGGCGGGCGCTGGCCGTCGCCGTCACCGCCCTGTTCATGACGCTGCTCGACATCAGCATCGTCAACGTCGCCCTGCCCTCCATCCGCGAGTCGACCGGCGCGTCGGTCTCCCAGCTGCAGTGGGTCGTCTCCGGCTACGCCCTGGCGTTCGGCATGGTGCCGATCATCGGGGGGCGTCTCGGCGACGACCGGGGACGGCGGTTCGTGCTGCTGGCCGGCATCGCCGGGTTCGCCGTCACCAGCCTGGTCGTGGGCGCCGCACCGAACCCCGGCGTGCTCGTCGCGGCCCGCGTGCTGCAGGGCCTGGCCGGGGGGCTGCTCAACCCGCAGGTGGCCGGGCTGGTGCAGCAGCTGTTCCCGCGCGAGGAGCGGGGCCGGGCCTTCGGCGTCATCGGCACCGGGGTGGGGGTGGCGACCGCGCTGGGCCCGGTCCTCGGCGGCGGCATCATCGCGCTCGGCGGCCCCGAGCTGGGCTGGCGGCTGGCCTTCCTCGTCAACGTGCCCGTGGGGATCGCCTCGTTCGTGCTGTGCCGGCGCTGGATCCCCACCGACGCCCAGCGCTCCGGGGAGTCCCGCAAGCGCACCCCGCTGGACCTCGTGGGCGTCGGGCTGCTGGCGCTCGGGCTGTTCGGGATCCTCTTCCCCGCGGTGCAGTACGACTCGACGCCGGACGCCCGGCTCACGCTGGTGCTCGTGCCCGCGGCGGCCGTGCTCACCGGGTTCCTGTGGTGGGAGCGGGGTCCCGCGCGCCGGCACGGCCACCCGCTCATCGACGTCACCCTGTTCCGCTTCACCTCCTACACCGGCGGGCTGTTCGTGGCGCTGCTGTATTTCGCCGCGTTCACCGCCACCCCGCTGGTGCTCTCGCTGCTGCTGCAGGAGGGCCTCGGGTTCAGCGCGCTGTCCGCCGGGCTGGTGGCGACCGCCTTCGCCATCGGCACCGCCGTCTCGGCCCCGATCGGCGGGCGCTGGGTCAACCGTGCCGGGCAGCGGGTGCTGGTGGTGGCCCTCGTGCTGTTCGTCGTCGGCATCGCCGGGGCGGCGCTGGTGGCCGAGCTGCTGGCCGGCCAGGTCAGCGGCGTGGTGTTCGCGCTGGTGCTGGCCGGCCCGCTGCTGGTGGCCGGGCTCGGCGGCGGCAGCGTCATCACCCCGAACCAGGCGCTCTCGCTGGCCGAGGTGCCCACCGAGGGCGGCTCGACCGCAGGCGGGATGCTGCAGACCTCGCAGCGCGTCGGCGGGGCGATCGGCGTCGTGGTCATCAGCGCGGTGTTCTACGCCTCCGCCGGGGGCGTCGGGGCCACCGACCCCGCGGGCCGCGCCGACGGCTTCGGCCACGCGTACACCCTGGGCCTGCTGGTGACGACCGGCTTCGCGGTGCTGGCCCTGGCGCTCGTCGTCACCACCGGGCGCCGCCACCCCGGCGGGGACCGCGGCCCGGACCACGACGAGGGTGCCCGGCACGCCCCGTAGGCCGCGTGCCGGCTCGGCCTCGAGCCGCGCAGCCCCCGGTCCGGGGCACCGGTGTCAGGGCAGCAGGACGAGCTTGCCCACCTGCTCGCGCGCCTCGAACGCCTCCTGCGCGGCCGCGGCCTCCTCCAGCGGGAACGTCCGCGCGACCAGCGGGTCGACCTCCCCGGCGTTGGCCGTGGCCACGAGCACCGCGAACTGCTCGGGGGTGTGCATCGTCGAGCCGAGCAGGGAGATCGAGCGGAGGTAGAGCCCGCGCAGGTCGAGCTCGATCACCGGGCCGGCCACGGCGCCCGCGACGACCCACCGCCCCCCGGCCCGCACGTGCGGCATCACCGTGGCCACCAGCCCGCCCGCGACCACGTCGGCCACCGCGTCGAGGCCGCCCGGCACCAGCTCGGCCAGCTGCTCGCCGATGTCCCCCTGCGCCCGGTCGACCACCGCGTCGGCGCCCGCCCGGCGCACCGCGTCGGCCTTGTCCCCCGAGCTGAGCGCGACCACGCGGGCCCCGCGGCCGGCCGCCAGCCCGACCAGGGCCAGGCCGACCCCGCCGGAGGCCCCGCTGACCAGCACCGTCTCCCCCGCCCGCACCCCGGCCCGCTCGAGCATCCCGGTGGCGGTGCCCGAGGAGATGGGCAGGCAGGCCAGCTGCTGGTCGCTCAGCGGCGAGTCGGTGACGTCGTGGACGCGGTCGGCCGCGATGCGCACCTGCTCGGCGTACCCGCCGTCGGCCTCGCTGCCCAGCACGGCCTCGACGAGCGGCTCGGGGCCGTCCGAGTAGCGCAGCGCCGGGTCCAGCAGCACGCGCCGGCCGACCAGGGCGGCGTCGACCCCCCGGCCGACGGCGCGGACGTACCCGCACACGTCGGCGCCCTGGATGCGGGGGAAGTCGACCGGCCCGAGCCACCCGGCGGGCTGGTCGGCGCCGTAGGCCCCGGACCGGGTCCACACGTCGGTGTTGTTCAGCGACACCGCGGCCACGTCGACGACGACCTCGCCGGGACCGGGCTCGGGGGCCGCGACGTCGCGCAGCTCGAGCACCTCGGGTCCGCCGAAGCGGGTCAGCACCACAGCACGCACGGGCAACCTCCTGGTGGTCGGTGGGCCCATCCTGCCCGGGCGCGACGACGCCCCACCGGCGGACCGGTGGGGGCGTCGAGGTGCGCGGGGACCTACTCGAAGATCCCGCCGCGCTCGGCCAGCTCGACCAGCGACTGCGGCGGGGTGAACTGCTCGCCGTACTTCGCGGCCAGCTCCCGGGCGCGGGCGACGAAGCCGGCCACGCCGCCGTCGTAGCCGTTGATGTACTGGATGACGCCCCCGGTCCAGGCCGGGAACCCGATGCCGAAGATCGACCCGATGTTGGCGTCGGGCACCGAGGTGAGCACGCCCTCGTCGAAGCAGCGCACGGTCTCCAGCGACTCGGCGAAGAGCATCCGCTCCTGCAGGTCGATGAACGGGACGTCGGCGGTGCCGGCGTGGAACGCATCGCGCAGGCCCGACCACAGTCCGGTGCGCTTGCCCTCCTCGTCGTACTCGTAGAACCCGGCGCCCGAGCTGCGGCCCTTGCGGTCGTGGGTGTCCACCATCGCGTCGATGACGGCGTAGGAGCCGTGCTCCGGCCACTCGCCGCCGGCCTCGAGGACGGCCGCCTTGGTCTCCTCGCGGATCTTGCGCGGCAGGGTGAGGGTGAGCTCGTCCATGAGCTGCAGCGGCGGCGCCGGGTACCCGGCCTGGGCACCGGCCTGCTCGATGCTGGAGGGCTCCACCCCCTCGCCGAGCGCGGCGACGGCCTCGTTGAGGAACGTGCCGATGACGCGGCTGGTGAAGAACCCGCGGCTGTCGTTGACCACGATCGGGGTCTTCTTGATCTGCAGCGTGTAGTCGATCACCTTGGCCAGCACCGCGTCCGAGGTGTTCTCGCCCCGGATGATCTCCACCAGCGGCATCTTGTCGGCCGGGGAGAAGAAGTGGATCCCGATGAAGTCCTCCTGCCGCTTGACGCCCTCGGCGAGGGTGGTGATGGGCAGCGTGGAGGTGTTGGACCCCAGCACCGCGTCGGGGGCCACCACGGGCTCGAGGTCGCCGAAGATGCTGTGCTTGAGGTCGACCGACTCGAAGACGGCCTCGATGACGAAGTCGACGCCCTCGAAGTCGGCGTAGTCCGCGGTGGCCGTGATGCGGCCCAGCAGCGCGTCGGACTTCTCCTGGGTGGTGCGGCCGCGGCTGAGCGCCTTGGCCTCCAGCTTCTCCGAGTACGCCTTGCCCTTGTCGGCCGCCTCCTGGGTGACGTCCTTGAGCACGACCTCGCAGCCGGACTTGGCCGAGACGTAGGCGATGGCGGCGCCCATCATCCCGGCCCCGACCACGCCGACCTTCTTCGCGGTGTACTTCTCGTACCCCTCGGGCCGGGAGCCGCCGCCGTTGATGTGCTGCAGGTCGAAGAAGAACGCCTTGATCATGTTCTTCGAGACCTGGCCGTTCATCAGGTTGACCAGGTAGCGGGTCTCGATCTGGGTGGCGGTGTCGAAGTCGACCTGGGCGCCCTCGACGGCGGCCGAGAGGATGGCCCGCGGGGCGGGCATCGGCGCGCCCTTGAGCTGGCGCCGCAGGTTGGACGGGAAGGCCGGCAGCATCTGGGCCAGCTTCGGGTTGCTCGGGGTGCCGCCGGGCATCTTGTAGCCCTTCGCGTCCCAGGGCTGCACCGCGTCGGGGTTCTCCCGGATCCACGCCTTGGCGCGGGCCACCATCTCCTCGGCGGTGTCGACGAGCTCGTCGACGAGCCCCAGCTCGAGCGCCTTCGCGGGGCGGTGCCGCTGGCCCTGCGCGAGGACGTTGAGGATCGCGTCCTGCAGGCCGAGCATGCGCACGGTGCGGGTGACGCCGCCGGCGCCGGGCAGCAGCCCGAGGGTGACCTCGGGCAGGCCGATGACGCTGCCACGCGCGTCGAGGGCCACGCGGTGGTGGCAGGCCAACGCGATCTCGAGGCCCCCGCCGAGCGCGGCACCGTTCACCGCGGCGACGACGGGGCGTCCCAGGGTCTCCAGCCGGCGCAGCAGCGCCTTGACGTGGTTGGTGTGCTGGGTCGTCTCGGCCGCGTTCTCCGGCTTCGCCTCCCGCAGCCGGTTGAGGTCACCGCCGGCGAAGAAGGTCTTCTTCGCCGAGGCGACGACGACGCCGGTGATCTGGTCCCGCTCCGCCTCGAGACGGTCCATCGTGGACCCGAACGACGCGGCCCACGTCTCGTTCATCGTGTTCGCCGAGCTGGCGGGGTCGTCCATCGTGAGGGTCACGATGCCCTCGTCGTCGGCGTCCCAGCGGATCATGTTCTCTGCCATGTGGTCTGCTTCTCCCTGGTCCGTCGCGCTCAGACGCGCTCGATGATGGTGGCCACGCCCATGCCGCCGCCGATGCACAGCGTGACCAGGCCGCGGCGGGCGTCACGGCGCTCCAGCTCGTCGACCACGGTGCCGACGAGCATGGCGCCGGTGGCGCCGAGCGGGTGGCCCATGGCGATGGCACCGCCGTTGACGTTGACCTTGTCGGCGGGCAGGTCGAGGTCCTTCATCCACTTCATGACGACGGACGCGAACGCCTCGTTGAGCTCGAAGACGTCGATGTCGTCGGTGGTCATGCCCGCGGTCGCGAGGACCTTGCGGGTGGCCGGGGTGGGACCGGTGAGCATGATCGTCGGGTCGGCGCCCGAGATCGCGGTGGCCACGACGCGGGCGCGCGGGGTCAGGCCGTGGGCCCTGCCCGCCGCCTCGGAGCCCACCAGCACCAGCGCGGCGCCGTCGACGATGCCCGAGGAGTTGCCGCCGGTGTGGACGTGGTCGATCTTCTCGACGGTGTGGAACTTCTGCAGCGCCACGTCGTCGAAGCCGGCCATCTGCGCCAGGCCCGCGAAGGCCGAGGGCAGCTTGGCCAGGCCCTCGATGGTGGTGCCGGGACGGCGGTGCTCGTCGTGGTCGAGCAGCGTGACGCCGTTCATGTCCTTGACCGGGACGACCGACTTGGCGAAGTAGCCGCCCGACCACGCCGCCTCGGCCCGCTCCTGGGAGCGCACGGCGTAGGCGTCGACGTCCTCGCGGCTGAAGCCCTCCATCGTGGCGATGAGGTCCGCGCCGATGCCCTGCGGGACGAAGTAGGTGTCGTAGTTGGTGGCGGGGTCCATGGCCCAGGCGCCGCCGTCGGAGCCCATCGGCACCCGCGACATCGACTCGACGCCCCCGGCGATGACCAGCTGGTCCCACCCCGAGGCGACCTTCTGCGCGGCCAGGTTGACCGACTCCAGGCCGGAGGCGCAGAAGCGGTTGAGCTGCACGCCGCCGACGGTGTCGGGCAGCCCGGCGGCCAGCGCCGCGGTGCGGGCGATGTCGGCGCCCTGGTCACCGACGGGGGAGACGACGCCGAGCACGATGTCGTCGATGGCGGCGGGGTCCATGTCGGGGAAGCGCACCTTGAGCTCCCCGATCAGGCCCACCACGAGGTCGAGCGGCTTGGTGCCGTGCAGCGACCCCTTCTTGCCCTTGCCACGGGGCGTGCGGATCGCCTCGTAGATGAATGCGTCGTCGGCCACGGCCTGGTCCTCCACGGTGAGTCCTGCGGGAGCGGCGCCGGTCGGGCGCCGCTAATTCCAGTTAACATCTTCCCCCGTCACCCCTGCTTGTCAACCGGCGGGGGCGGCAGGCGCCCGGCTAGTATCCGTTCACTCATGACGACACCGCCGCGGGCGGGCGTGGCGCAGCGGCCCCGCCCCGCCGACCGCAAGGACCAGCTGGCCGCGGTGGCGTCCGCCCTGTTCAGCGAGCGCGGCTACCGGTCCGTGGGCGTGGACGACATCGCCGCCGCCGCCGGGGTGACCGGGCCCGCGATCTACCGGCACTTCCCGGACAAGCAGGCGATCCTGGCCCGCGTCGTGCTCGCCGGGGTCGCCGACCTCGAGGCCTGCACGGCGCAGGCCCTGGCCGACCCGGGCGGCTCCCCCACCCGCCACCTGCTGACCCGGGTCGCCGAGGTCGCGGTGCGGCGGCCGGACGCGGCCGTGCTGTGGCGCTGGTCCGGTGCCGACCTCGCCGCGGACGAGCGCGCGGAGGTGCGCCGGCGCTCCCGCGCGCTGCTCGGGACCTGGACGGCCACCCTGCTCGCGGCCGGGGGTGGCGGGGAGCCCGCCGACGCCGAGCTGGCCGCGTGGGCGGTGATGAGCGTGATGGGCAGCCCGATCGCCCACCGCAGCCGGCTGGGGGCGGCCGCGCAGGCGGCGCTGCTCGTCGCCGCGTCGGAGCGGGTCATCGGCACCGACCTGGCCGCGGCCCGCACGGCCCCCGCACCGAGCCCCGGGCCGGCGCCCGCGGGGGGCGGGACCCGGCGCGAGCAGCTGGTGGACGCGGCGTCGGGGCTGTTCCGCGACCGCGGCTACCACGCGGTGAGCATCGCCGACCTCGGTGCGGCCGTGGGCATCGCGGGCCCCAGCGTGTACCGCCACTTCCCCAGCAAGGCCGCCGTCCTGGTCGCGATCTGCCGGCGCTCCGCCCAGCGGCTCGAGGTCGCGGCGGACGAGGCGGTGCGGGGTGCACCGACGCCCTCGGCGGTGGTGCGCGCGCTGGTCGGGTCCTACGTGGGCGTGCTGGCCGGCAGCCCCGACCTGGTGGTCGGGTTCACCGCGGACCACACGCAGCTGACCCCGGCCGAGCGCGCCGAGCTGCTCGAGGCGCAGCGCGCCTACGTGGCGCGCTGGGTCGACGCGCTGCGCGGGACCCACCCCGACCTGGGGGCGTCCGCGGCCCGGGTCCTGGTGCACGCCGCGCTGGGCGTCGCCAACGACGTGTCCCGCACCCGCCGGCTCACGGCGCGGGAGCACTGGCGCCCCGAGCTCGTCGCGCTGTGCTGCGCCGCCCTCGACGTCTGACGCCCCCCCCCCGCAAGTAGCCCGCTACATGCGGGACGCCGGGCGGGACGGACCGCAGGTAGCCCGCTACATGCAGGACACCAGGCGACCCAGCCCGCAGGTAGCCCGCTACATGCAGGACGTCGGGCGGGACGGCCCGCAGGTAGCCCGCGACGTGCGGGAGGGTCCGGGGGTCAGCCGGCCCACCCGTAGACGTGCTCGACGGGCAGGCGCAGCAGCAGCCGGCGCTCGGACACCATCGCGGCGCGGAACTCGTCCCAGTCCGGGTGCTCCCCCGCGACGGCCCGGTAGTGCGCGACCATCGCGGCCACGGTGTCGTCGTGCGGGTCGGCGGCGGGCTCGGTGAGCACCACGGTGCCCTCGGCGACCACGTAGGCCGAGCCGTCGGGACGGCTGACGTAGTAGCTGGCACGGGGGTCGCGCAGCAGGTTGCGCGTCTTGGCCCGGTCCTGCGTAACCGACACCCGAAGCTCGCCCGCCTCGGGGTCCCACAGGTGGTTCACGGTCGAGAGCTGCGGGCGCCCGCTGCGCTTCAGGGTCACCAGCGCGCCGAGCCGCTGCTCCCCGAGCAGGTCGAGCAGGGGCTGGTCCTCGTCGCGCACGGCCACGGTGCGAACCCTAGGCCGACGGCCGCGTCACCGGGAGGACCCGCGGGCCAGGGCGGCGTCGAGGGTGGTGGCGAACAGCTCCGCCAGCGGGGTGCCGCCCGCCTCGGCCATCATCACGACCACGCTCTGCCGCGCGAAGGAGCAGTACAGCCCGGCCTCGAGGAACCAGGGACGGCCCTCGGGGTCGATGCGGAAGTCGAACAGGCTGTAGTCGCGGCACCCCAGGGCGCGGTGCGCGGCCCTGGCGGCCTCGTGCACCACGGCCGTCAGCGGGTCGGCCGGGTCGACCATCCAGGCCCGCACCCCGTCCTTGGCCTGCAGGCCCAGGTCCCCGTCGTCGCGGGTGGCGATCTTGTCGTCGTGCAGCCGCACCGGCTTGCGGTCGGTGTCGACGTCGTACTCCTCCAGCGGCAGGCCCACCAGCTCGCCGTCCCGCTCGATGACGCCGCAGCGCACCTCGCGCCCCAACGGGACGTAGGTCTCGACGAGCACCTCGCGGGAGTGGGTGAACGCCTCGGCCAGCGCGGGGCCGACCTCGCCGGGCTCGCGGACCAGGGCCAGGCCCAGGGAGTTGTCGGTGTCGACGGGCTTGACGACGAACGGTGGGGCGAGGGTGGGCTCGTCGCCGGGGCGCAGCAGCTCGCCCGCGGGCACGGCCACCCCGTCGGCGGCGACGACGGCCCGGGCGCGGGCCTTGTTCGCCCCCAGCGCCATGACGTCGGGGGCGTTGCCCAGGTAGGGCAGACCGAGCACGTCGAGCAGCGCCCGGTAGTGCGTCATCCCCGGCACGCAGAACATCTGCGGCACCACCGCGTCCACCCCGAGGTGGGTGATGACGGCGATGGCCTCGGCGGCCGGCAGCGGGTCGGCGGCGGCGACCGCGTCGCGGGAGAGGTCGGTGGGGAAGCGCCACCGGCCGTCGGGGCCGACCCACGCCACGTGGTGGGTGTAGCGGGCCGGGTCGGCGAGCGCGTCGAGGCAGTCCGCGGCGTAGAGCCGGGAGAGGTCGGCGTGGAAGTCGCTGACCGCGGAGCCGACGAGGTGCAGCAGGGTGCGCATCAGTCCCCGCCGGGCTCGACGAGCTTGCCGATGTTGAGGTCGATCTTCACCCACCCGGTGCCCCGCACCAGGTTCGCCAGCAGCAGCGACGGCACGTGCAGGTGGTGGACCATGAGGAACGGCAGCGGGTCCGACCAGTCGAAGATGGCGTCGGTGCCGCCGGCGATGACGCCGAGCCGGTGGCGGGCGTCGCGCGGGTCGCGCAGCAGCCGCCACAGCTCGTGGTAGATCCAGTACGTCGGCCGGCTCGTCGGCGTGGGCACGACGGGAGCACCACCCGACACCGCGCCGCCGAGGTAGGCCCGCGCCAGGTCGGGCTGGTCGTAGAACATCGTGATGGCGGAGTGGGTGCGGGGGTTGCACTCGATGGCGTGGGTGTCCCCCGCGGCGTCGGTGATGAAGTCGAAGGAGAGCTGCCCCGTGGCCCCCAGCTCGCGGACGAAGGTGCGCACCCACTCCTCGATGTCGGGCCGGTCGACCATCGCGTAGTTGATCTGGGAGGCCGACGACTCGCAGCACGCCCACACGGTCACCTCGCCGTCGCGGGCGGTGCCGTGGGTGCAGTACTCCTGGCCGCGGACGAACTCCTGCAGGATCCACGGGTTGTCGTCCGAGATCGGCAGGGTGCGCGCGTAGGCGGCCGTCTCCTCCGGGGTCTCGCGCGGCAGCGGGGTGAGGTCGAGCCGGCGCACCGGGTCGTAGCCGATGCTCTTGAGCACGTAGGTGTCCCCCGGGGCGGCGGCGAAGTCGAAGGCCGCGACCTGGTCGGGGTCGGTGATGCGGTGGGTGTCGGGCACGCGCAGGCCGAGCGAGGCGGCCAGGGCGGCGAACTCGGACTTGTCGTCGACGCGGTGCAGGTCCTCGGGGCCGAGGTGGACGACCTCGACGCCGGCGGCCTCGAGCGCGTCCTTGGCCAGCGCGTCGTGGTAGCTGGCCACGGGGCTGCACACCGGGACGTAGACGTCGACGCCCTCCTCGCGGCACACCTGCACCAGGGCGTCGGTGTAGCCGGGGTCGTCGGGCTTGGGCACGGTGCGGAACACGTCGACCGCGGCGGAGAAGCGGTGCCCGGTGAGCCGGTACTTCTCCTGCTCGACGAGGACCACGCGGTGCCCGTCGGCGTGGAACGCCCGCGCCAGGACCAGCGCCTTGGTCATCTTGCCGCCGCTGACCAGGACGGTGCGAGGGCTCTCCTGCTGCCGCGGGGACGGCCGGACCACCGCGGAGCGCAGCAGCGCCGCCCCGGTGACGGCCAGGTCGACCGGGAGGGTGGCGCCGAGCAGGCCGAGCACCCCCACCGTGCGGGCCGCGCCGCCGACCCGTCCGAGCACACCGGTGGCCACGGTCAGGCCCGGCGGACGAGGGTGAGGCCGTCGCGCAGCGGCAGCAGCACCTGGGCCACCCGCGGGTCGTCGGCCAGGCCGGCGTTGAACGCCGCGATCGCGTCGCCGTTGGCGGAGGCGTCGTCGCTGCGCCACGGCAGGCCCTGCATCAGGGTGTTGTCGACGCACACCACCCCGTGCTCGGCGAGCAGGTCGCCGGTCAGCACCCGGTCGAGGTAGTCGGCGTACCCGGCCTTGTCGGCGTCGACGAAGACCAGGTCGAAACGCTCCCCCGCCGCGGCCAGCGTGTCGAGGGTGTCCAGCGCGGGCGCGACCCGGACGGTGATCTTGCCGCCGTCCGGGGCCGCGTCGAAGCACTCCTGCGCGATGGCCGCGACGTGCGCGTCGACCTCGCAGGCCACCACCTCGCCGTCGTCGGGCAGCGCCTCGGCCATGGCCAGGGCGGAGTACCCGGTGAACATCCCGACGTCGAGCACGCGTCGGGCCCGGCACAGGTGGACCAGCATCTTCAGCGCCTGGCCCTCCACGTGACCGGAGAGCATCTCCTGCTCCAGGCCGGTCTCGCCGCGGGCCTGCGCCCAGTCCTCGGACCGGGTGCGCGCCTCCAGCGCCGCCAGGGCGGGCGACTCGGGCGTGGTGCACGCCGTGACGTACGGGTCGAGGCCGGAGGCGAGCTCGACCGCGCGCGCCACGTCGGCCGCGAGCCCGGCGTCGACCCCGGGCACCGAGGCGAGCCGCCGCTGCACGTCGACGAGCGTGGCGGCCAGGATGCCCAGCGGCGTGACCGGTCTGGGCGTGGCCGCCACGGTCACGACGAGGCGCCCGCGGTCACCGGCTGGGCGGCGTCGTCGTCGGCCTGCTCCGGGGTGATGTACATGTCGACGCCGTCGCCGCCGCGCGGGTAGCCGCGGGCGATCTCCTTGTGCGCCTCGAGGGTGGCGTCGAGCTCGTCGCGGGTGAGGTCGTTGAGGAAGTCGCAGGTGCCGATGGGGTGGGGCACCGCGCAGCGCTGCATCCCGTCGCGGGTGCGCACGATCGACTCGGTGGCCTTCCAGATCAGCTCCGAGGTGAAGTACGGGCTGTCGATGGCCAGGCCCAGCCGGCTCATGAGTCCGTGGATGCGGTCGCGCTCCTCGGTGGTGATGAGCCCGCGGCGCTCGGCCAGGGTCGCCGAGAAGGCCATGTCGATGTCGATGGCGTGGCCGTGGAACATCGGCACGTCCGGCGTGAGCTCCAGGGTGGGGCTCCAGGTGTGCCCGTAGGCGATGACGCGGTCGAGCATCAGCTCGTGGAGGTTGGGCACCTCGAGGTCGAGCATGGTGTCGATGGCCTGCCAGGTGATGGTGCCGGCCGCGGCGCGCAGCCCGGCCGAGCCGTCGACGTGGCCGAAGTGGGTGCGCAGCAGCTCCTCGCCGTGCTCCTCGAGCAGCTCGAAGACCTGCTTGTTGCTGACGACGGCGATCTTGATGAGCTCGGCCATGCCGTTGCGCACCTGGTCCTCGGGCAGCGTCTTGAGGAACCCGAAGTCGAGGATGACCTTCTGCGACGCGTGGTAGGCGCCGAGCCGGTTCTTCAGCTTGCCGTGGTTGGCGCCGACCTTGATGGACACGCTGGCGTCGATGAGCCCGATCAGCGTGGTGGGGATGCGGATGTAGTTCGACTTGCGGCGGTACGTGGAGCACGCGAAGCCGGCGACGTCGGTGACGAGCCCGCCGCCGACGACGAGCACCGGCTCCTTGCGGACCAGGCCGAACTCGGAGAACGCGTCGACGATCTGCTCGAGGGTGCGCAGGCTCTTGGCGGTCTCCTTGATGGTGACCATGTGGACGGTGAGCGCGATGCCGTGGTGGGCGAAGTAGGCCTGGATCGCGTCGCCGTAGAGCCGGTACACCGCGTCGTCGACGACCATCAGGCAGCGGCCGTAGGGGCGGTAGCTGTCGGCGAGCTCGGTGTTCTCGGGGGCGAAGACGCCGTCGACGTACTGCAGGTCGAACTCGATCTTCTCGTAGCCCTCGACGTGGAAGCTGGTCTCCGTCGCGGTGTAGGACGCGGTGATCTCACCCATGGGGTCTCCTCGGGGTCTGGGGGGTGCGCACCCAGCGGGAGGCGGGCACGGGGTGGTGGCGGGTCCGCGGCGCGGACCGGGGTCGGTCAGGCGCTGGCGAGCTCGCGGAGCTGCGCGGGGTCGAGCCGCTCGACGACCGCCGTGGCGCGGGAGAAGTCGTGCCCGGCGGTGTTCTCGTTGGGGAAGGCGACGCAGGCCAGCCCGGCGGCGCGGGCCGCCTCGACCCCGCCCACGTTGTCCTCGATGGCCACGCAGTGCGCGGCGTCCTCGCCGAGCTGCTCGAGGGCGTAGGTGTAGGACGCCGGGTCCGGCTTGGACGTGCCGACCTTGGTGGCGTCGACGACGACGTCGAAGTCCTCGACCCGCACGGCCGAGCCGAGCCCGGCGAGCAGGGAGGAGATGTTCTCCGGCGAGGTGGTGGTGACCAGCCCGACCTTGAGGCCGCCGTCGCGGGCCGCGCGGATGGTCTCGGCGACCCCGTCTCGGGCAGCCAGCTCGGTGCTCGACGCCGCGGCCTGGAACTTGGCCGACTTGGCCGCGTGCACCGCGTCGGCGTCGACGGTGTCCCCGGTGCGCTCCGCCTCGTCGGCGATGCGCCGGGCCCCGCCGTTGCCGGTCAGCAGCGAGCGGTACTCGTCCTGCTCCCAGCGCCAGTCGAGGCCGGCCTCGGCGAACGCGGCGTTGAACGCGCTGCGCTGCATCTCGGAGGTGTCGGACAGGGTGCTGATCGAGCCGAACAGAATGGCAGACACTGCGGGTGGACTCCCTCGTCGCTGGTTCCCGGGCTGGACAAGTGTGGCGGGGGGTCGGGCAACGCGCACCTCGACGCCCGCCGCGGTCAGCCCCCCGCGGCCACCGGGTAGCCGGTGACCATCCCGCGGTGCATGGTCCGGTCGCCCCCCACGTCGGCGTGGTCGGCCTTGTGCAGCACGCAGGCGTTGTCCCACACCACGACGTCGCCGGGGGCCCACGCGTGGCGCAGGGTGTTCCCCGCCGCGGTGGAGTGCTCGAGCAGGGCCGCGACGACGCGCTCGGCCTCGGCGTCGTCCATCCCGCTGACGGCGGCGCAGCGCTGCGGCGTCGACAGGTACAGCGCGGTCCGGCCGGAGAGCGGGTGGCGGCGCAGCACGGGGTGGTCGGCGGAGGTGCGCTCGTCGTCGGTGTCGACCCCGGTCACCACGTGGGTGATGGTGCGGCCCTCGACGGCCTCGCGGAGCTCGGCGGGCAGCGTCTCGGCGGCGCGGTACTGGTTGGTGAACAGCGTCTCCCCGCCCCGCGACGGGATCGTCACCGCGCGCAGCGCCGTGTACGACGGGGGCGGGTCGAGGTAGCTGGAGTCGGTGTGGAACTGGCTGCGCGGCGTGGTCGTGCGGCCGACGTTGGTGATGACGTTGAGGTCGGGGTAGCCCTCGACCGGGGTCTCGCCGGGGGTGAAGGTGGGCTCGCCGAGCCGGGAGAGGAAGCCGACGAACGTGGCGTCGTCGACCGCGTTCTGGCCGGGCAGCACCAGCACGCCGTGCTCGGCGAGCAGCTGCTGCAGCGCGGCGACGTCGGCGTCGTCGAGGTCGGCGAGCGCGAGGTCGGTGACGGTGGCGCCCAGGGGCTCCGTCGGGGTGACGTCCATGCCGCGACGGTAGGACGACCCCCGGGACCCGGCCAGCCGAGCCGGGTCGCGCGGCCGCGCCGGCTCAGGCCAGACGGGCCACGGCGGCGTCGACGCGCTCGTCGGTGGCGGTCAGCGCGAGCCGCACGTGCTGCGCCCCGGCGGGGCCGTAGAACTCCCCCGGCGCGGCCAGCACGCCCCGCTCGGCCAGCCAGGCCACGGTGTCGCGGCACGGCTCGTCGCGGGTGGCCCACAGGTAGAGACCGGCCTCGGAGTGCTCCACCCGGAACCCGGCCGCGCGGACCGCAGGCAGCAGGCGGGCCCGGCGGGCGGCGTAGCGCTCCCGCTGCACGGCCACGTGCTCGTCGTCGCTCAGGGCCGCGACCATGGCGGACTGCACCGGTGTCGCCACGATCATCCCGGCGTGCTTGCGCACCTCGAGCAGCCGGGCGACCAGCGCCGGGTCCCCGGTGACGAACCCGGCGCGGTACCCGGCCAGGCTGGAGGTCTTCGACAGCGAGTGCACGGCGAGCACGCCGTCGAGCGAGCCGCCGTTGACCCGCGGGTCGAGGACGCTGACGGGCTCGGCGTCCCAGGCCAGGCCCAGGTAGCACTCGTCGGACACCAGCACCGCGCCCACCGACCGCGCCCAGGCGACGACTTTCGCCAGGTGCTCGGCGGGCAGCACCGCGCCGGTGGGGTTGGCCGGGGAGTTGACCCACACCAGCGCGGGCCGCTCCGGGCCGGCGGCCAGGGTGGAGTCGGTGCGCAGCACCCGCGCCCCGACGAGCCGCGCGCCGACCTCGTAGGTGGGGTAGGCGAGCTCGGGCACGACGACGAGGTCGGCCGGGCCAAGGTCGAGCAGCCACGGCAGCTGGGCGACGAGCTCCTTGGAGCCGATCGTCGGGAGCACCGCGTCGGGGTCCAGCCCGGCCAGGCCGAAGCGCCGGTCCAGCGCGGCCACCACGGCACCGCGCAGCTCCGGGGTGCCCCAGGTGGCGGGGTAGCCCGGGGAGGCCGCGCCCCGGGCGAGCCCCTCCTGCACCACCGGGGCCACCGGGTCGACCGGGGTGCCGACGGAGAGGTCGACGATGCCGTCCGGGTGCGCCCGGGCCCGGGCCGCGGCGTCGGCGAGGGAGTCCCAGGGGAACTGCGGCAGCCGCGCCGCCCCGTCGGTCCTGCTCGCGGTCAGTGCTCAGTCCTCGTGGGCCTGCGGCGGCAGGCTCTTGACCGGCTCGGGGTCGTGGTCGGTCTTGCCGACCTTGGCCGCGCCGCCCGGGGAGCCCAGGTCGTCGAAGAAGTCGGCGTTGATCTTGGTGTACTGCGCCCACTGGTCCGGGACGTCGTCCTCGTAGTAGATGGCCTCCACGGGGCAGACCGGCTCGCACGCACCGCAGTCGACGCACTCGTCGGGGTGGATGTAGAGCATCCGGCCACCCTCGTAGATGCAGTCGACGGGGCACTCCTCGATGCAGGCCTTGTCGAGCAGGTCCACACAGGGCTCGGCGATCGTGTAGGTCACTGTGTTGCTCCCGGGGTCATCGCGTGCAGGGGGTCGTGTCGTGCGCGGGGCCAGTATCCCCGAGCGGTCGGGCCGGGGCGCACCGGCCCGCCGTCAGGAGTGCGCGTCGGGGTGGCGGCCGATCCAGTCGGTCCCGGACCGGACGGCGCGCTTGAGGGCGGACCGCTCGCCGAGGTAGTCCGCCCCGGCGCCGACCACGGGCAGCACCCCCAGCAGGCGGTGGTACCAGCGGCCCTGCGGCCGCTTGTCGAGCTCGCCGAGGATGGAGCGCAGCACCCGGCCGTAGCGCCACACCGCCTTGCCCGCCCGCACCAGGGCCGAGCCGCGCTCGCGGCCCTCCTTCTCCGCGGGCACCCCGTCGGCCTCGAGGTCGGCCCGGCTGCGCTCGGCGGTGCCCTCGACCAGCTCGCGGCTGACGTCGCGGCGGGTCAGCACGTGGGCGAGCAGCCGCACCTGCTCGACCTGGTCGGTGACGCCGTGCTCGCGGGCCACGGCGACGAGCACCAGCGCCTGGCTGGCCGAGCCGACGGTGGACTGCACCGGGAACCGGTCGGAGACCGCGCCGGCGAGGCCGGGCACCGAGGCGACCAGCGTGGTGAACCGGCCGACGCGGCCGACCCACCAGTCGCTGCGCTGCGCGGTGTCCATCCGGTCCCACGCGGCCGTGCCGGGGAACTCGGCCGCGTAGTAGGAGTCGACGGCCTTGCGGACGACCTTGTCCTTGAGGTTCAGCGCCCGGCGCTCGGCCTCGGTGAGCTGCTCGCGCTCGTCGCGGGTGTGGCCCTTGATGCCGAACGGGTCGGTGTGGGTCAGGGCGTCGAGCACGGGCCCGCTGCCGCGGACGACGATCTTGAGGACGCTGACGACGTGGGCGTCGGTGATGGCCTGGGCCATGGGGCTGGGGTCTCCTGGTGCTGGGGGCGGGGTGCTGGGGGCCGGGGGGACGGGGCTCAGGCCGCGTCGCGGTGAGCATGCGTGGTCGTGCGCTCGCGCGCCGGACGACCGATGCCCTCGGCGATGGCGCGCAGCTGCTCGACGGTCATGGCCGAGCCGTGCTGGGAGCCGGCCATCCGGGAGATGGTCTCCTCCATCAGGGTGCCGCCGAGGTCGTTGGCCCCGCCGCGGAGCATGGCCCGGCTGCCGTCGACGCCGAGCTTGACCCAGCTGGTCTGGATGTTGGGGATGCGGCCGTGCAGGGCGATGCGGGCCAGGGCGTGCACCGCCCGGTTGTCGCGCAGCGTCGGCCCCGGCCGCGACGCCCCCGCCAGGTAGAGCGGGCTGGACTGGTGGACGAACGGCAGCGGCACGAACTCGGTGAACCCGCCGGTGCGGTCCTGGATGTCGCGCAGCACCCGCAGGTGGCCGACCCAGTGCCGGGGGTGGTCGACGTGGCCGTACATCATCGTCGAGCTCGAGCGCAGCCCCACCTCGTGCGCGGTGGTGACGACGTCCACCCAGGCGCTCGTGGGCAGCTTGCCCTTGGTGAGCACCCAGCGGACCTCGTCGTCGAGGATCTCCGCCGCGGTCCCGGGGATGGTGTCGAGCCCGGCCTCGCGCAGCTCGGTGAGCCACTCCCGGACGCTGGTGCCGGAGCGGGCCGCGCCGTTGACGACCTCCATGGGGCTGAAGGCGTGCACGTGCATGCCCGGGACCCGCGCCTTGACCGCCCGGACCAGGTCGGCGTAGCCGGTGACGGGCAGGTCGGGGTCGATGCCGCCCTGCATGCACACCTCGGTCGCGCCGAGCTCCCACGCCTCGGCGGCGCGGTCGGCCACCTCGGCCAGCGAGAGGGTGAACGCGTCGGCGTCGCCCTTGCGCTGGGCGAACGCGCAGAACCGGCAGCCGGTGTAGCAGATGTTGGTGAAGTTGATGTTCCGGTTGACCACGTAGGTGACGTCGTCGCCCACCGCGTCGTGGCGCAGCGCGTCGGCCAGCGAGCACACCGCGTCGAGGTCGGCGCCGTCCGCGGTGGCCAGGGCCAGGTACTGCGCGTCGGACAGGCCCGCGGGGTCGCGCTCGGCGGCGCGGAGCGCGGCCGCGACCTCGGTGCCGAGCGGGGCGGGCCCGGCGCCGGCGATGCTGAGCACCTGCTCGCGGATGGTCTCCCAGTCGCCGAAGGCGGAGCCCAGGTCGCTGCGGGTGTCGGTGCGCCGGCCCTCGGTGTCGATCGCGGTCTCGAGGTCGGTGCGCCCCGTCGAGGCCCACTCCGGGTCGGGCTCCTGCCAGGGCAGGCCCACCGGCACGGCGTCGGGCCGGGCCAGGCCGGTGGCCGGGTCGGCGAGGGCGGCGACGTGCGGGGCCACCCGGGGGTCGATCCACGGGGAGCCGGCCAGCACGTACGGCGGCTGCGCGGTGAGCCGCTGGGTGAGGGTGTGCCCGGCCGCGGCCGAGGTGGCGGCGAGCGCGTCGAGCTCGGGCCAGGGCCGCTCGGGGTTGACGTGGTCCGGGGTGAGCGGGCTGACCCCGCCCCAGTCGTCGACCCCGGCGCCGAGCAGCCGGGCGCACTCCGCGGCGTCGACCAGGTTCGGTGGCGCCTGCACCCGCATCGCGGGCCCCAGCAGCAGCCGGGTGACGGCGACGGTGGCGACGAAGTCGTCGAGGTCGGTGTCGGGGGTGGCGCGCATGGCCGTGCCCGGCTTGGCCCGGAAGTTCTGCACG
The DNA here is from genome assembly GCF_054783215.1 of Rhodococcus aerolatus. Lineage (NCBI taxonomy): Bacteria > Bacillati > Actinomycetota > Actinomycetes > Mycobacteriales > Nocardiaceae > Rhodococcus > Rhodococcus aerolatus. Next base: position 61,417 of record NZ_BAAGQZ010000037.1, read on the forward strand.
ATCACCTCCTGCACGTGGCCGAAGGCCTTGTGCGCGGCGCGGATCGCGAGCACGGTGTCGACCCGCTCGGCCAGGGTCTCCCCGATGCCGACGAGCAGGCCGGTGGTGAACGGCACGCCGAGGCGGCCGGCGTCGGTGAGGGTGCGCAGCCGCACCGCCGGGTCCTTGTCCGGGGAGCCGAAGTGCGCCTCGCCGGGGGTAGTGTGCAGCCGGGTCGAGGTGGTCTCGAGCATCATCCCCATCGACGGCGCGACGGGCTTGAGCCGGGCGAGCTCCTCCCACGAGAGCACGCCGGGGTTGAGGTGGGGCAGCAGCCCGGTCTCCTCGAGCACCCGGATCGCCACGGCACGCAGGTAGCTCAGCGTGGAGTCGTAGCCGCGGGCGTCGAGCCACTCCTGGGCCTCGGGCCAGCGGGCCTCGGGGCGGTCGCCGAGGGTGAACAGCGCCTCCTGGCAGCCCAGCGCCGCACCGGCCCGGCACAGCTCGAGCACCTCGTCGACCTCGAGGAACATCCCGTGGCCCTGCGCGCGCAGCGGCCCGGGGGCGGTGACGAACGTGCAGTAGTGGCAGCGGTCGCGGCACAGCCGGGTCAGCGGGACGAACACCTTGCGCGAGTAGGTCACCGTGCCCGGGCGGCCGGCGGCGGCCAGCCCCGCGTCGCGCACCCGAGCGGCGGAGGCGCACAGGTCGTCGAGCTGCTCGCCGCGGGCGTGCAGCAGGGTCTCCGCCTCGCGCGCGTCGAGGGTGACGCCGTCGCGGGCGCGGCGCAGCGCCCGGCGCAGGGCGGACTCGGACGGCGGGGCCGGGACAGGTGTGCCCGGGGCAGCCGCGGGGGGGACGACCGGGGTCGGCACGATCGGGAGCTCGCTCACCGAGCCGATTGTGCTCCCCCGCCGGCGGGGGGCCGCGCCCCGCCCGGCCGGTCGCGGGCCGCGGCCGCGGTGTCGACGTCGGCGTCGAGGGCGAGGAAGGCGATGAGGTCGTCCTCGT
>NZ_BAAGQZ010000038.1:0-32431 GCF_054783215.1 Rhodococcus aerolatus
CCTCGCCCCGGCGCCCGCCCGCCGTCGCCGCCCGCGGGTGCTGGGCGCGGCGGCGCTGCTCGTCGTCGTCGCGGCCGGGGGCACCGCCCTGGCGCTGCGCGGGGGCGGGGCGCCCGAGGCCCCGCCGACCCGCACGGTGACGGTGGGGGACGCCGCCGTGGCGGTGCCCGCGTCGTGGTCGGAGGCCCGGCGCACCGACGCCCCCGGCACCGCGACCGGGGACACCGCCTCGGTGGTGCTGAGCCCCGACGGCACGGAGTCCGCGGCCAACCGCCTGCTGGTGCAGCAGACCGTCCTCGCCGAGGGTGCCGACGCCGCCGCCGTGCTCGACACGCTGCGCACGTCGGTCGCCGACGCGAGCACCGGCACCGACCGCTACAGCACCCCGGAGGGCGGGGTCACCTACGCCGGGCGCACCGTCACCCGCTACACCGAGACGCTGGCGGGCGCCGCGGTCGTGGACTGGTCGGTGGTGGTCGAGGGCCGGTCCCAGATCAGCGTGGGCTGCCAGCACGACGCGGCCGACCCCGGCGCCGTCGCGGCGGCCTGCGAGGCGGCCGTGGCGAGCGCCCGACGGGCGTCGGGCTCCTGACCTGCGACGACGCCGTGGTTCCCGGCCGGGGTGTTCGCAGGTGCAACGGGATCGGCACGAACCCGGGGCCGGGGGGAACCGCGGCTGGGAGGGTCGACGTCACACGGTCGCAAGGCAGGAACGACCAGCACGCAGGAAGGCCGGACGGGCAGCAGGCCGGGACGGCACACCCCAACACGGAGGAGCTCTCATGAGCGGCAGGTTCGGTACCACCACCGAGACGATGGACGCGGCCGCCCGCCACGTCGCCGACGTCAACAGCGAGGTCCAGAGCGAGCTCTCCTCGCTCAAGAACCGGCTCGGCGCCGTCCAGGGCGCCTGGGTCGGCCAGGCCAAGACGGCCTTCGACAACCTCATGGTCCGCTGGGACGACGACGCCCGGAAGCTCAACGAGGCGCTCAACGCCATCGGCGAGAACATCCGCACCAACAGCGTCAACTACTCGGCCTCGCAGCAGGACCACGTGAGCGCCATCAACAACGCCGGCGGCAGCCTCAACCTCTGAGCCCGCGAGCCCCGAGCCCGCGAGCCCTGAGCACAGGCGCCCCACCCGCTCCACCCCGGACCACCCACCCGAGCTGCGACCGCAGCCACCAGAACTGAGGAGTCACCACCATGGACGGAATGATCAAGTACGACTTCGCCCTCATCGAGGGCGCGCGTGCCGACATCCAGAACAGCAGCAACAACATCAACACCAAGCTCGCCGACCTGAAGAGCTTCCTGGCCCCCCTCGTCGCCAGCTGGGACGGCGCCGCGGCCGAGGCCTACCAGGGCGCGCAGGCCAAGTGGGACGGCGCGGCCGCGGACCTGAACCAGGTGCTCGCCGCCATCGGCACCGCCGTCGGCGCCGGCAACGAGGGCATGCAGCAGACCGAGCGCTCCTCGGCCAGCAGCTGGGGCTGAGCGGCACCGCACGACCCGCTCGCACCGGAGCGCCCCGGGGCACCCGCCCCGGGGCGCCCGGCCGTGAGCACCCGCTTTGACCCCACCTGCGGCGGAGCGGTATCGTTCACGGTCGGCGTCCGGGAGATCTCGACCCGCCCTGCCCGTCCCTGCCGTCGCGGGGCCACGGAGGCGGGGTCGGGGATCGCGCTCCGGCCGGCAGACCAGCACGACCGAGCTCGTCCCCCGCACCAGAGATTGAGGAAGCCCTGTGCCCACGTACAGCCCGAAGGCCGGTGACGTGACCCGCGCCTGGCACGTCATCGACGCCACCGACGTGGTGCTCGGCCGCCTGGCCACCCACGCCGCGTCGCTGCTGCGCGGCAAGCACAAGGCGATCTTCGCCCCCCACGTCGACACCGGCGACTTCGTCATCGTCATCAACGCCGAGAAGGTCGCCGTCACCGGCAACAAGCTCGACGACAAGTTCCTCTACCGGCACTCCGGCTTCCCGGGCGGCCTGCGTCGCCGCTCGGTGCGCGAGATGATCGAGAAGCAGCCCGACCGGCTCGTCGAGCGCGCGGTCGAGGGCATGCTGCCCAAGAACAAGCTGGGCCGCGCGATGGTCGGCAAGCTCAAGGTCTACGCCGGCCCGACGCACCCGCACGCGGCGCAGCAGCCCACCCCGTTCGAGATCACCCAGGTCGCCCAGTGACCACCCCTGGCGCGGACAACACCGAGGAGCATGACGTGAGCACCCCCGACGACGCGGCCGAGTTCCCGGCCTCCTACACCTCGGAGTCCGACGCCGAGGTCGTGGACGAGTCCCTCGAGGCGGCCCCCGCCGTCAGCGCGCCGCTGGTCCTCGACCGGCCCGTGCAGACCGTCGGCCGGCGCAAGGAGGCCGTGGTGCGCGTGCGCCTGAGCCCCGGCACCGGGCAGTTCACGCTCAACGGCCGGACCCTCGCGGAGTACTTCCCCAACAAGGTCCACCAGCAGCTGATCCAGGACCCGTTCACCACCACCGAGCGGACCGACACGTTCGACGTCGTCGCCCTGCTGCACGGCGGCGGCACCTCGGGCCAGGCCGGTGCGCTGCGCCTGGCCATCGCCCGCGCGCTCATCGAGGTCGCCCCGGACGACCGGCCCGCCCTCAAGGCCGCCGGCTTCCTCACCCGCGACCCCCGCGCCACCGAGCGCAAGAAGTACGGCCTGAAGAAGGCGCGCAAGGCGCCCCAGTACTCCAAGCGTTGACCCGCGGTCGCGGTGGCCCTGCACGGGCCCCGCGGCACGCACCACGAGCACAGGCGTCCGTCTCCGGCGGGCGCCTGTTCTCGTGCCGGAAGGTTCCCCCACCCCGCACGGGAGGTCACGTGGCAGGCAGGCTGTTCGGCACCGACGGGGTGCGCGGTCTCGCGAACGAGCTGCTCGGCCCCGAGCTCGCGGTCCAGGTCGGCACCGCCGCGGTGGCCGTCCTGGGGGGCGCCGGCCGACCGGTCGTGGTGCTGGCCCGGGACCCGCGCGCGAGCGGCGAGATGCTGGCCGCCGCGACCACGGCGGGGCTGACCGCGGCGGGCGCCGACGTGCTCGACGCCGGCGTCGTGCCCACCCCGGCCCTCGCCCACCTGGTCGCGAGCACCGGCGCCGACTTCGGCGTGATGATCTCCGCGTCGCACAACGCCATGCCCGACAACGGGATCAAGCTCTTCGGCCGCGGCGGCACCAAGCTCACCGACGCCCAGGAGGACGCCGTCGAGGCCCGGCTCGCCGAGCGCGGGCCGCGGCCGACCGGCGCGGGCATCGGGCGGGTCCGGCCGTTGCCGGACGCGGCCGCCACCTACCTCGCCCACCTCGCCGCGGCCGTGCCGACCCGCCTCGACGGGCTGCGGGTGGTGGTCGACTGCGCGCACGGCGCGGCCTCCGCCACCGCACCCGCCGCGTACCGGGCGGCCGGGGCCGACGTGGTCGCGGTCGCGGCCGAGCCGGACGGGCTCAACATCAACGACGGCGTCGGCTCCACCCACATCGACGGGCTGCGGGCCGCGGTCGTCGCCCACGGCGCCGACCTGGGCGTGGCGCACGACGGCGACGCCGACCGCTGCCTGGCCGTGGACGCGACCGGGGCGGTGGTGGACGGGGACGCCATCCTCGGGGTGCTCGCCCTGGGCCTGCACGAGGCGGGGGCGCTGGCGGGGGACACCCTCGTCGCGACGGTCATGAGCAACCTCGGCCTGCACCTGGGCATGCGGGAGGCCGGCATCACGGTGCGCACCACGGCGGTGGGGGACCGGTACGTGCTCGAGGAGCTGCGCGCCGGCGGGTTCAGCCTGGGCGGGGAGCAGTCCGGGCACGTGGTGCTGCCCGCCCACGCCACCACCGGCGACGGCACGCTGACGGCCCTGGCGCTCATGGCCCGCATGGCGGGCACCGGCCGCAGCCTGGCCGACCTCGCCTCGGTCGTCACCGCGCTGCCGCAGGTGCTGCTCAACGTGCCCGTGGCCGACAAGTCCGCGGTGGCGGGGGCGGACTCGGTCCGCGCGGCCGTGGCGGCGGCCGAGCAGGAGCTGGGTGACACGGGGCGGGTCCTGCTGCGACCATCGGGGACGGAGCAGCTGGTGCGGGTCATGGTCGAGGCGCCCACGGCCGAGCAGGCGGGGGCGGTCGCGACCCGCCTGGCCGACCTCGTCGGCGCAGCCGGCTCCGCGACGCACTGAGCGGGCCACGACCGAGGGGGGACGCGTGACGGAGCCGGGGGCCGGCGGGATGCACCTCGCGGCCGACGACGTCGCGGGCGCGGCCGCCCGGCTGCGGGACTCCGCCGACGCCGTCGCGCGGGCCGGTGCGGCGCTGCGCTCGGTGGCCACCGGCCCGGCCGCGACCGGGCCGCGCTACCGGGCCGAGGGCACGCGCGTCGCGGCGGGCATCAGCGCGGTCGACGACGCCCTGGGCGACTGGTCGCGGCACACCGGGGCCATGGCCCGCGCGCTGACCGAGGTGTCCGCGGGCCTGCGGACGGCGGACGAGGACGCAGCCGCCGGGCTGCACCGCGTCGAGACCGCCGGGGAGCGACCCGGTGGCTGAGCCGGACGCGCTGCTCGACGGCGGGAGGCCCGGGCTGCGCTACTTCAGCGTCCTCGGCCCCCGGCACGCGGCCCTGGCCCCGCAGCCGCTGCCCTGGCGCACGGCCCCGGAGCGCTACGACGAGCAGGTGGGCCTCACCACGGGCCCGCTGCGGGAGGACGCGGCCACCGTCCGGCGGGTGGGGGCCGAGCTCGCCGCCGAGCTGGCCCAGCACGAGTCGCAGCGCGGCGTCGTGGCCGCCGGCTGGTCCGGGGCCGGCGCGGACGCCGCCCACGCCGCGCTCAGCTCGGCCGGGGCGTCGGCCACCGCGCTGCAGTCCTGGCTGGCCGACGTCGCCGACGCCCTCGAGGGCTGCGCCGAGACCGTCGAGCAGCTGGTGGCGGACAAGGCCGACCACGTCGGGGCGCTGCGACCCGACCAGGTGGTGGGCACCACCCCCGAGGAGCTCGACGACCTGACCATGCTCGCGCGGGCGGACCCGGCGGACGGCTCCGTCGACGACGTGGTCCGCGGCCTGGCGCCGTGGTTCGCCGACCGCGGCGCCGAGCACCTGGCCCGGCTGCCCGAGCCCGTCGCCGAGTCCCGGGCCCGGGCGGTCGAGCTGGCGGAGGGCTTCCTCCGCGGCCGCGTGGTGCCGGCGCTCGAGGCCACGTGGCACGACTTCGACCGGGTGTGCCGCCGCGCCGACGACGGGGTGCGCGAGGCGCTGGCGGACCTGGCCGCGGTCCTGGAGCGGTCCCCGGCGGGCCCGGTCGCCCCGGTGGTCCCGCAGGCCGCCCGGTCCGCGGACCCCGCCGCGGGTGACGGGCTGCGGCTGGACCCGGCTGCCGGGGACGACGCGGCCCGGGTCGACCCCGCGGCGGCCGACGCCGGGGCGGCGGTCAGCGCCCAGTCCCTGCACGCCGCGGGGGCCGCCGACCCCGGGGCGGTGCCCACGGACGCCACGGGGCCCGACTCCGGGGCCGCGTTGGCCGGCGCCGGGGCGCACACGGGCGGCCCCGTCGGGCCGAGCGGTGCCGTGCTGGCCGGGTCCGCGGCGGCGGCCGACGTGGGCCGGTCGGCGCTGCTGGACTCCGCGGGTGGCTGGCCGTGGCACGACCTGCTGGCGCCCGCCCCACCGCGGGGCTCGGAGCGGTTCAGCCTCGCCGACCTGCTGTCGCTGGTGCGCGAGGTCGTCCTCGAGCGTCGCTGACGGGCTCGGTCGCGCCGCCGGCCACCCGCTCGCCGCGGTCGAAGGCCGCCACCATCGCCGCCAGCGCGGCCGGCTCCTCGGCCTGCACGCAGTGCCCGGCGTCGGGCATCACCACGTGCTGGGCGTCGGGCAGCGCGGCCGCCATCGCGTCCCCCGCCCGCAGCGGGACCAGTCGGTCCCGGCCGGCGAAGACGAGCAGCACCGGGCACCGGACCCCGTCGAGGTCGACCGGGGTGCGCAGCTCGGGCAGCAGCCGCCGTGCGGTCCGCGCCGCCCCCGAGACGTGCTTGCGGTCGTAGGCCGCGGCGAAGGTGCGGGCCGCCTGCCGACCGGACCACCGGGGCCGGCCGGGGACGGTGAGGGAGTAGAACGCGGCCATGCTGGTGCGCAGCACGCGCGCGGGCAGCGGGATCGCGGCGGCCCAGCCCAGCGCCGCGCTGGCCCCGACCCAGCTCACCCAGGTCGACAAGGCCGCCCCGGCGGGGGCCACGGCCACCACGCGGGCCACGTCGGCGGGCTGGCGCACGGCCACCCGCAGCGCCAGCGCCCCGCCGAGGGAGTTGCCGACCACCGTGACGGGTCGCCCGTGGCGCACGGCGAGACCGGTGACGGCCGCGGCCACGAACTCGTCGAGCTGGTCGAGCACGGGCCGGTCGGGGTCGAGGTCGTCACCGGTGCCGAAGCCGGGCAGGTCCACCGCCGTGACCGGGTACCCGGCCAGGACGCGCTCCTCGAGCATCGGCAACCAGGTGCCCGCGTTGTCCCCGAACCCGTGCAGCAGCAGCAGCGGTCCCGCGTCGTCGGTCGAGGCCTCCACGCACCACCCGGTGGTGTGGAACCCGCCGAGGGCGTAGTGGGCGCGCTGCAGCTCGGTCCTCATCTCGTCCCTCCGCTCGTCCGGCACCCGCGGGTGACGCCGATCACTGGTCGAATCCGAAACTATCGACCGCGCGCGGACGTGGCAGATCGAAGGGACGCCCCGGGCGAGGTGCCGCCCTCGTGTGACCGGTCCGAGACCGCGTCGTGACCCGGCGCCCGCACGACCCGGGTACCGCGGCGTCCGGCACGATGGCGCCGTGGGACTGCTGGGACTGCCGCTGCCGGGACTGCCGCTGCCCGGCGACCTCCGCCTCGCCGCGGGCAACGCGTGGGACGCGGTGGTCCGCGGCCAGCTCGCCGACCTGCGCCCGACCCCGGGGGTCGTGGTCGACGAGACGCCGCAGCGCACCATCACCCGCTTCACGGTCGACCCCGACGCGCGGACGGGGCTGCCCGTGCTGCTGGTCCCGCCGCTGGCCGCGCCCGCGACCGCGTTCGACCTGCGGCGGGGCTGCTCGCTGGTGGAGCACCTCGTCGCCCGGGGCCGCGAGGTCTACCTGGTGGACTACGGGCCGGTCGCCTTCGCCGACCGCGGCCTCGGCATCGAGCACTGGGTCGACGACCTGCTGCCCGGCGCCGTCCAGGTGGTCGCCCGCAACAGCGCCGAGGGCGGCGGCGCCGACGGCGGGGTGCACCTGCTGGGCTGGAGCCTCGGCGGCATCTTCGCGCTGTTCACCGCCGCGGCCCACCCGGGGCTGCCGCTGCGCTCGGTGACGGCCGTGGCCAGCCCGCTCGACATCTCCGCGGTGCCGCTGCTCGCCCCGTTCCGGCCCATCGCCCGCTACGGCGGCAACCGCGCGGTGGGGGTGCTCTACCGGAGCATGGGCTCGATCCCGGCGCCGCTGACGCGGTGGGCGTTCCAGCTCTCCAGCCTGGAGAAGTACCTCACCAAGCCCCTGGCCCTGCTGGCCAACCTCGACGACCGGGAGTTCCTGGAGCAGGTCGAGGCCGTCGACCACTTCATGGCCGGCATGTACGCCTACCCGGGCCGCACCTTCGGCCAGCTGTACCACGCGGTGTTCCGCACCGACGACCTGGCCGGCGGCACCCTCGACCTGGGCGGACGCCGCGTCAGCCTGGCCTCGGTGGGCCTCGACGTGCACGTCGTCGGCGGCTCGGCCGAGTCGCTGGCCCCGCTGCGCTCCGTGCACCGCGCGGTGGACCTGCTCACCGGCGCCCGCTCGGTCGAGGTCACCACCGCCCCCGGCGGGCACCTCGGGGTGCTCACCGGCCGCGAGGCCCGCACCACGACCTGGCCGGCGGTGGACCGGTTCCTCGCCGCGCACGACGGCCCGGCGCCGGGCTGAGGCGCCCGGGACCGACGGGGAACCGACCGGGGGAAAGACCTAGCGCAGCCGGCGCAGCAGCGCCAGCGGCGACGGCGACCCGTCCCCGGCGGCCTCGGCCGCGTCGGCGTCCTCGCGGGACCAGACGCTCGTCCCCTTCATCTCGACCTCGGGGTCGAGCAGCACGTCGTAGGTGTCGTCCCCGGTCAGGTGGCGCAGCAGGAACGCGGTGATGACCGCCCGCGCGATCTTCTGGGTCTTGCGCTCCGCGTCGCCGTTGAGGGCGAAGTCGGTCCAGTGCCTGCCCTCGCAGAAGCCGAGGTGCGAGCCGCGGCTGACGACCCGGACCTGGGCGGGCCCGCCCCACGCCTCCGACAGCGGACCGGCCTGGTCGTCGACCGGGGCCACGTCGTCGAGCCCGGCGCCGACGAACAGCGCGGGGCAGTCGATCCCCGGCGCGACGTCGGTCGCCGACGGGCTCACCGCCGCGGGGTTGACCCCGACGACCGCGGCGACCGGGCGGCGTGCGGCGGCGAGCACCGCGGCCCCGGCGCCGAAGGAGTGCCCGGCCAGGGCGAGGCGGCCGGGCGCCACGCTGATGCGGCCCGGGCCCAGGCGCACCCCGGTGAGGACGTCGAGGGTGCTCTCGAGGTCGGCCGACAGCTCGAGCGCGGAGGGGAACGGGCCGGCGCTGGTGGCGGGCGCCGCCGCCACGATCCCCCACGAGGCGAGGTGGGTGAGGGTGACGAGGTAGCGGCGGGTGGGCTGCAGCCAGCCGTGGCCGAAGGCGACGCCCGGCAGGCCCAGGCCCGCCTCGGGGGTCATCACCACGCCGGGCAGCCCGGCCAGGGCGAGGTCGCCGCGGAGCACCCGGTGCGGCCCGCGCTTGGACAGGGTCGCGACGAGGTCCTTGGGGCTGGGCACGGGGGGCACGCTAGCCGACCCCGGCCGGGGGTGGGCCCGGTGACCGCCCGCGCGGCAGGTGGGACGGCCCCCGACCCGCCAGTAGGCTCGCCCACCATGTGCGGAATCGTGGGGTACGTGGGCCACCGGCCGGCACTCGACGTCGTCGTCGAGGGGCTGCGGCGGATGGAGTACCGCGGCTACGACTCGGCCGGGGTCGCGATCCTCGACGGCGCCGGTGGCACCGCGACCGCCCGCAAGGCGGGCAAGCTGGCCAACCTCGAGGCCGAGCTGTCCGGCGGCGCCGCGATGCCCGGCACCACCGGCATGGGCCACACCCGCTGGGCCACCCACGGCAAGCCCACCGACCGCAACGCCCACCCGCACCGCAGCGCCGACGGCCGGGTGTGCGTCGTCCACAACGGGATCATCGAGAACTTCGCACCGCTGCGCGCCGAGGTGGAGGCCGCGGGCATCGAGCTCGGCAGCGACACCGACACCGAGGTCACCGCCCACCTGGTGCAGCTGGCCTACGCGTCGGGGGAGACCGCGGGGGACCTGCCCGCGTCGGTGCGCGCCGTGGCCCGGCGGCTGGTGGGGGCGTTCACGCTGGTGTTCACCCACGCAGACCACGCGGGCACCGTCGTCGCCGTGCGCCGCAGCACCCCGCTGGTGGTGGGGGTCGGCGACGGCGAGACGTTCGTGTCCTCCGACGTCGCCGCGTTCATCGAGTTCACCCGGGAGGCCGTCGAGCTGGGCCAGGACCAGGTCGTCGTCATCACCGCCGACGGCCACGAGGTCACCGACTTCCACGGCGAGCCCGCCCCCACCCGGGCGTTCCACGTCGACTGGGACCTCGCGGCCGCCGAGAAGGGCGGCCACGACTACTTCATGCTCAAGGAGATCCAGGAGCAGCCCGCCGCGGTCGCGGACACCCTGCGCGGGCACTTCGCCGACGGCCGCATCGTGCTCGACGAGCAGCGGCTGTCCGACCAGGAGCTGCGCGACGTCGACAAGGTCTTCGTGGTGGCCTGCGGGTCGGCCTACCACTCGGGGCTGCTGGCCAAGTACGCGATCGAGCACTGGACGCGGCTGCCCGTCGAGGTCGAGCTGGCCAGCGAGTTCCGCTACCGCGACCCGGTGCTGGACCGCTCCACCCTGGTCGTCGCGATCTCCCAGTCCGGGGAGACCGCCGACACCCTGGAGGCCGTGCGCCACGCCAAGGAGCAGAAGGCCCGGGTGCTGGCGGTGTGCAACACCAACGGCGCGCAGATCCCCCGGGAGGCCGACGCGGTGCTCTACACCCGGGCCGGCCCGGAGATCGGGGTCGCCTCGACGAAGGGGTTCCTCACCCAGGTGGCGGCGAGCTTCCTCGTCGGCCTGGCCCTGGCGCAGGCGCGCGGCACCAAGTACCCCGACGAGGTCGCCCGGGAGTTCCACGAGCTCGCCGCCATGCCCGAGGCCGTGGCCCGGGTGCTGTCCACCCAGGAGGCCGTCCGCGCCCTGGGCCGGGACCTGGCCTCGTCCAAGGCGGTGCTCTTCCTCGGCCGCCACGTCGGCTACCCGGTGGCCCTCGAGGGGGCGCTCAAGCTCAAGGAGCTCGCCTACATGCACGCCGAGGGCTTCGCCGCGGGGGAGCTCAAGCACGGGCCCATCGCGCTGATCGAGGAGGGGCTGCCCGTCGTCGTGGTCATGCCCTCGCCGAAGGGCCGGGCGGTGCTGCACTCCAAGCTGCTCAGCAACATCCGGGAGATCCAGGCCCGCGGCGCCCGCACCGTGGTCATCGCCGAGGAGGGCGACGAGACGGTGCGCCCGTTCGCCGACCACCTCATCGAGATCCCGGCCGTGCCGACCCTGCTGCAGCCGCTGGTCTCGACCGTGCCGCTGCAGGTGCTGGCCGCGGAGATCGCGCAGGCCAAGGGGTTCGACGTCGACAAGCCCCGCAACCTGGCCAAGTCCGTCACCGTCGAGTAGAGGCGGCAGCGCTCAGGTGAAGGCGCTGACCCCGGTGATGGCCCGCCCCACGAGCAGGGTGTTGATCTCGCGGGTGCCCTCGTAGGAGTACAGCGCCTCCGCGTCGTTGAAGATCTTGGCGATGCCGTGCTCCAGCACGATCCCGTTGCCGCCCATCACCTCCCGCGCGTGCGCGACGGACTCGCGCAGCCGCTGGGTGCACACGGACTTCGCGAGGGCGGCCTGCTCGTCGCGGAACACCCCCGCGTCCTGCAGCTGGGCGACCTTGACGGCCATGCCGAACGAGGCGGTGAGGTGGCCGAGGATGGTCGTCAGGTGCTCCTGGATCAGCTGGAACCCGGCGATGGGCCGACCGAACTGCTCGCGCTCCTGCGCGTAGGCCACGGCGAGGTCGTAGGCGGTCATCATGGCGCCCACCGCGTTCCACGCCACGGCGCCCCGGGTGTGGCGCAGGACCTTCGAGGTGTCGGCGAAGGACTGCGCGCGCTGCAGCCGGTCGGCCTCCGGCACGCGGACCTCGTGCAGGGTGATGTCGGCGTTCTGCACGGTGCGCAGCGCCATCTTCCCCTCGATCTTGCGGGTCTCGAAGCCCGGCGTGCCCTTCTGCACGACGAAGCCGTTGACCGCGTCGTCGGCCGTGTCGCGCGCCCAGATGACGACGAGGTCGGCGAAGGTGCCGTTGCCGATCCAGCGCTTCTCGCCCTCGAGCACCCACCCGTCACCGTCGCGGGTCGCGGTGGTCTCCAGCCCGCCGGCCACGTCGGAGCCGCCGTGGGGCTCGGAGAGGCCGAACGCGCCCACGAGCTCGAGGTCCCGCATCCGCGGCAGCCACCGGCGGCGCTGCTCGTCGGAGCCGCACAGGTCGATCGTCGTCATCGTCAGCCCGTTGTGGACGCTGAAGAAGCTCGTCATCGACAGGTCGACGCGGGCGAGCTCGAGGTTGAGGAAGGACGTCAGCAGCTTCGAGCGCGTGGGCGGGCCACCCGGCTCCACGGTGGACCAGTCGATGTTGTGCCCGACGACGCCGAGCGCGCCGAGGCCGGGCACCACGTGGTGGGGGAACTCCGCGTCGGCCCAGCACTGCGTGGCGATCGGCGCGACCTCGGCGGCGAGGAACGCCCGCAGCCGGGCCACGACCTCCGCGTCCTCGTCGCTGAGCAGCTCCTGGTAGCCGTAGAGGTCCCCGGGCAGCGGCTCGAGCACCGCCCGCCCGGTCGCGGTCGCGGTGCTCACGGCTGGGTCCTGCTCACGGGGGCCTCCCGGGGTGTGGTGGTCGTCACCGGCACTGTCCCACGGTCGCCCCCGCGGCGCGGGTCGGTCCGGTGGGCACCCGGCCCCGAGTCCTACGGTGGGGGGGTGCGCCACGCCCACGAGGTCGAGGCCGTCCGCGCGGCCGAGGAGTCCGTGATGGCCGGGCTGGCCGACCCCGACGCCCTGATGCGGCGCGCGGCGTGGGGCCTGGCCGGCGTCGTCACCGCCGAGCTGCGCGCCCGCTGCGGCGCGGTGTCGGGCACCCGCGTGGTGCTCCTCGTCGGTGCGGGCGGCAACGGCGGCGACGCGCTGTGGGCCGGGGCGTTCCTGCGGGAGCGCGGGGTGGCCGTCACCGCCGTGCTGCTGGTGCCGGACCGCGCCCACGCCACGGGGCTGGCCGCGCTGCGCCGCGCGGGGGGCCGCACCGTCACCGAGGACGGCGCGGCCGCGGTCGTCCCCGGCGCGGACCTGGTGGTGGACGGGGTCGTGGGCCTCTCGGGCCGCGGGGGCCTGCGCGAGGGCCCGGCCGCGGTCGCGGCGCTCGTCGACGCGCCGGTGGTGGCGGTGGACCTGCCCAGCGGCGTCGACGCGGACAGCGGTGCCGTCGGCGAGCCCGCCCTGCGCGCCGACGTCACCGTCGCCCTCGGCGAGCTGAAGAACGTGCACCTGCTGGCCCCGGTGTGGTGCGGCCGGGTCGAGGTGGTCGACCTGCACCTGCCGCTGGGGCCGTCCCGGGTGACCGCCTGGGACCGGGCCGACGTGGCCGCGGCCTGGCCGGTGCCCGGGCCGGAGGACGACAAGTACTCCCAGGGCGTGGTGGGGGTGGCCGCGGGCTCGGCGACCTACCCGGGCGCGGCCGTGCTCTGCACCGGGGCGGCCACGGCCGCCACCTCCGGGATGGTCCGATACGCCGGCACCGCGAAGGACGCCGTGCTGGCGCACCGCCCCGAGGTCGTCGCCACCGAGCACGTCGAGGACGCCGGCCGGGTGCAGGCGTGGGTGGCCGGGCCGGGGATCGGCACCGACGACGAGGCCCTCGGGCTGGTGCGCCACGTGCTCGGCGCGGGGGTGCCATGCCTGCTCGACGCGGACGCCACCACCGTGCTCGCCCACCACCCCGACCTGCTCGACGGCCACGACCACCCGGTCCTGCTCACCCCGCACGCCGAGGAGTTCGCGCGGCTGACCGGCGCCGAGCCCGGGGACGACCGGCTCACCGCCGTGCGCCGCGCTGCCGACGCCCTGGGCGCGACCGTGCTGCTCAAGGGCCGCGCCACCGTCGTCGCCGAGCCCGGTGGCCGGGCGGTGGTCAACGACGCGGGCTCCTCGTGGTCGTCCACCGCAGGCTCCGGGGACCTGCTCTCGGGCGTGCTCGGCGCGCTGCTCGCCGCCGGGCTCACCCCGCTCGACGCCGCCGCCGCGGGCACCCACGTCCACGCCCTGGCCGCGGCGCTCGCCGCGAGGGGCGCCCCGGTGTCCGCCTCGACCGTGCTGGCCCACCTGCGCCCCGCGGTCCGGCTGGTGCGGACCGGGAGCGCGGCGTGAGCCCCCGGGTCGAGGCGCTGGTCGACCTCGACGCGGTCGCCCACAACACCCGCGTCCTCGTCGAGCACGCCGCCGGGGCCGAGGTGATGGCCGTGGTCAAGGCGGACGGCTACGGCCACGGCGCCACCGCCACCGCGCGGACTGCCCTGGCCGCGGGGGCCACCCGGCTGGGCGTGGCCACCCTCGAGGAGGCGTGCGCGCTGCGTGCCGACGGCATCACCGCCCCGGTGCTGTCCTGGCTGCACCTGCCCGACGAGGACTTCGCCCCCGCCGTCGCCGCGGGCGTCGAGCTGGGCGTGGCCTCGCCGCGGCACCTGGCCGGGGTGCTCGCCGCCACCGAGCGCACCGGCACCCCCGCCACCGTCAGCCTCAAGCTCGACACGGGCCTCAACCGCAACGGGGTCTCCCCGGCCGAGCTCGACGACCTCGTCGCCGCCCTGGCCGCGGCGGTCGCGGCCGACCAGGTGCACCTCGGCGGGCTGTTCAGCCACCTGGCCCGGGCCGACGAGCCCACCCACCCCGTGGTCGACACCCAGGCCGGGCGGCTGCGCGACGGCCTGGCCCGGCTGCGCGCCGCCGGGCTCGAGCCCGACGTGGTCCACCTGGCGAACTCCGCGGCCACCCTGACCCGCCCCGACCTGCGCTTCGACGTCGTCCGGCCCGGCATCGCCGTCTACGGGCTCTCCCCGGTCCCGGACCTCGGCGACCTCGGGCTGCGGCCGGCGATGACGCTGCGCACCCGGGTGGCGCTGGTCAAGGACGTCGCCGCCGGCGAGGGCGTCTCCTACGGCCACGTGTGGCACGCCCCCGCCGACACCCGCGTCGCGCTGCTGCCGGTGGGCTACGCCGACGGGGTGCCCCGGGCGCTGTCGACCCGCTTCGACGTGCTCCTCGGCGGGGTGCGGCGCCCGGTCGTGGGCCGGGTGTGCATGGACCAGTGCGTGGTGGACCTCGGCCCCGACGGCGCCGGGGTGACCGAGGGGGACACCGCCGTGCTGTTCGGCCCCGGCCGCGACGGGGAGCCCACCGCGCAGGACTGGGCGGACACGCTGGGCACCATCCACTACGAGGTCGTCACCGGGGTGCGCGGCCGCGCGGTGCGCACCCACGTCGGGGGCGCCGGGTGAAGCCCTGGCAGCGGCTCGGCCTCGTGGGCGGGGTCGGCGGGGTGGTGGCCGCGGGCGCCGCGGCCGGGGTCGCCGCGGTGCGCCGCCCCGGGGCGTCCCGCGACCCGGTCGACGCGCCGGCCGGGCTGGTCTCGCCCGACCGCACCACGACGGTGGCGGCCGACGACGGCGTGCCGCTCGTGGTGGAGGAGCGGGGCAGCACCGATGCGCCGATGACCGTGGTGCTGGTCCACGGCTTCTGCCTGAGCCAGGAGTCCTGGGTGCTGCAGCGCAGCCACCTCGCCGCGCGCGCGGACCTGCGGGTGGTGTCCTACGACCACCGCGGCCACGGCCGCTCCGGCAGCTCGCCCGCCGCCGCCTGCACCATCGACCAGCTCGCCCGGGACCTGCAGGCCGTCCTGCGCACCGTGGTCCCCACCGGCCCGGTCGTCCTGGTCGGGCACTCGATGGGCGGCATGACGGTCATGGCCCTGGCCCGGCAGCGACCCGACCTGCTCGCCGAGCGCGTCGTCGGGGTGGCGCTGGTGGCCACGGCCGCGGGCGCCGTGGGCGCGCCGCGGCTGGGGCTGAGCACGCGCAACCCGCTGGTCGAGGGGGCCCTGCGGGTCGCCGCCCTGCGGCCGGACCTGCTGCAGCGCGGCCGCGCCCCGGTCGACCGGCTGGTGCGCCCGGTGATCAAGGCCATGAGCTACGGCGACCGGCACACCGACCCCGGGATCGTCGCGTTCTCCGAGCGGATCCTCACCGCGACCCCCGTGCAGACCGTGGTGGACTTCCTGCCCACCCTCCTCGACCACGACGAGCTCGCGGCGCTGCCCGCGCTGGCCGGCCGGCCCGTCGCGGTGGTGTGCGGGGACGCCGACCGGATGACCCCGTTCCGCCTCACCGCGGCCATCGCCGCCGCGCTGCCCTCGGCCGAGCTGGTGCGGGTGCCCGGCGCGGGCCACCTCGTGCAGCTCGAGCGGCCCGAGACGGTCACCGACGCGGTGCTCCACGTCGTCGACCGCGCCCTGGCCCGCCGGGAGCGGCTGGCGCGCGAGGCCGGCGGGGCCCGGGGTGCCTGAGCGCACCCTGCCCACCGAGGCGGACACGGTCGGCCTGGGCCGCGAGCTGGCCCGTGGGCTCGCCGCGGGGGACCTCGTGGTGCTCGACGGCCCGCTGGGGGCGGGCAAGACCCGGCTGGTGCAGGGCATCGGGGCCGGGCTGGGCGTCCTCGGGCGCGTCACCTCGCCCACCTTCGTGCTGGCCCGCGAGCACGCCCCGGGCCCGGGCGGGGTGGGGATGGTCCACGTCGACGCCTACCGGCTCGGCGGGGCGGACCTGCTCGGCGAGCTCGACGGCCTCGACCTCGACACCGACCTCACCCACGCCGTGGTCGTCGTCGAGTGGGGCCACGGCGTGGTGGAGCGCCTCGCCGAGCGGCACCTGCTGGTCGAGCTGCGGCGCGAGCCGGGGACCGACGTGCGCACGGCGCGGTGGTCCTGGCTACCGTCGGGCGCGTGACCCCGGCCGACGCGCGCGAGCTGCTCGACGCCCTCGCCGAGGAGACCGACCGGCTCCGCGACCCGGCCGGCCTGCAGTTCGCCGGCGGCACCAGCGAGGCCACGGCCCGGGCGCGGGAGGCGCTGGCCGCCCAGCTGGCCGACGTCCCGGCCACCCGGTCGCTGCTGACCGCCGCGCTGCCGGGAGCGGCGACCGACGGCGTCGTCGACGACTACGAGGCGGCCGTCGCCGACGCGCTGGACCGCGTCCGCCGCGGGGCGGCGCCGGAGCAGGACCGCGTCACCCGGGCCCCGACCCCGGCCCCGGTGACCCGAGCCCCGGGGGAGCAGGCCCCGGTGACCCGAGCCCCGGGGGAGCAGGCCCCGGCACCGGAGCCCGCCGGCCGGCGTCCGCCCGCGGCCCTGGTCGTGCCGGTCGTCCTCGTCGTCGCGGTGGTGCTGGTGCTGGCCGTGCTCGTCCTCGCGGGCTGAGCGGCCCGCGCGGGTAGCCTCGCCGCTCGTGCTCGTGCTCGCGGTCGACACCGCCACCCCCGCGGTGACCGCCGGTCTCGTCGAGCTCACCGACACCGGCGCCCGGGTGCTCGCGACGCGGGTCACCGTCGACGCCCGCGCTCACGCCGAGGTGCTCACCCCGCAGGTGCTGGCCTGCCTGGCCGAGATCGGGGCCACCCCGGCCGACCTCGAGGCGGTCGTGTGCGGTGACGGCCCCGGGCCCTACACCGGCCTGCGGGTCGGCATGGTCACCGCGGCCGCGCTGGCCGACGCGCTGGGCGTCCCCGTGCACCCGGTGTGCAGCCTGGACGCCGTGGCCGCCGAGGCCGGCCACCCGGGGGAGCTGCTGGTGCTGACCGACGCCCGACGCCGTGAGGTCTACACGGCCCGCTACACCGCGGGGGTGCGCACCGCGGGCCCCGACGTGGTGCGCCCCGCCGACCTCGACCGGCCCGGCGTCGACGCCGTCGCCGGCTGAGCCGAGCACGCGGGCGGGCTGCCGGTGCTGGGCCCCGCCGCGCCCGGCCCCGCCGGCCTGGTCGCCTGCCCCGCCGCCGGGCTGCTCGCCGGGGACGCCCCCGCCCCGCTGGCACCGCGCTACCTGCGCCGGCCCGACGCGGTGCCGCTGGCGGAGCAGGGCCGGTGAGCGCCGCCGTGGTCACCCTCGACCCCCTCACCACCGACGACGCCCGCCGCTGCGCCGAGCTCGAGGCGGAGCTCTTCGCCGGGGACGACCCGTGGAGCGCGCGCGCCTTCCGCGCGGCGGTGCGCGACCGCGACACCCACTACCTCGCCGCGCGCGAGGGCGACGTCCTCGTCGGCTACGCCGGGCTGGCCCTGCTGGGGCCGCGGGCGCACCCCGAGTCCGAGGTCCACACCATCGCCGTCGACCCGGCGTGGCACGGCCGGCGGGTGGGGGCCAGGCTGCTCGACGCGCTGCTCGCGGTGGCCGACGCCCGCGGCGGGCCGGTGTTCCTCGAGGTGCGCACCGACAACGACGCGGCCCTCGGGCTGTACCGCAGCCGCGGGTTCGCCGTGGTCGGGGTGCGGCGCGGCTACTACCGGCCCAGCGGGGCCGACGCGTACACGATGAGCCGGCCGGCGCCGGGGGAGGTGGCGCGGTGAGCGTCGTGCTCGGCATCGAGAGCTCGTGCGACGAGACCGGGGTCGGCGTGGTCCGCTGGGAGCGGGACCGCACCTGCACCCTGCTGGCCGACGAGGTCGCCTCCAGCGTCGACGAGCACGCCCGCTACGGCGGGGTCGTCCCCGAGGTCGCGTCCCGGGCGCACCTGCAGGCGATGGTGCCGACGATGCGTCGGGCGCTGGCCGCGGCGGGGGTGGCCCGGCCCGACGCGGTCGCCGTCACCGTCGGACCCGGGCTGGCGGGGGCGCTGCTGGTCGGCGTGGCCGCGGCCAAGGCCTACGCGGCGGCGTGGGGGGTGCCGCTGCTCGGGGTGAACCACCTCGGCGGGCACGTCGCCGTGGACACCCTGGAGCACGGCCCGATGCCGCCGTGCGTGGCGCTGCTGGTCTCCGGCGGGCACACCCACCTGCTCGCCGTGCGCTCGCTGGGGGAGCCGATCACCGAGCTGGGCAGCACCGTCGACGACGCGGCGGGGGAGGCCTTCGACAAGGTGGCCCGGCTGCTGGGCCTCGGCTACCCCGGCGGGCCCGCGCTGGACGCCGCCGCCCGCACCGGGGACCCGGCCGCCGTGCGGTTCCCCCGCGGCATGACCGGGCCCCGCGACGCCCGGCACGACTTCTCCTTCTCCGGGCTCAAGACCGCGGTCGCCCGGCACGTCGAGGCGGCCGAGCGGGCGGGCGAGGCGGTGTCGGTGCCCGACGTGGCCGCCAGCTTCCAGGAGGCCGTCGCCGACGTGCTGACGATGAAGGCGGTGCGGGCGTGCGCCGACCAGGGCGTCGACACGCTCGTCCTCGGCGGCGGGGCGACGGCGAACTCGCGGATCCGGTCGCTGGCCCAGGAGCGCTGCGCGGCCGCGGGTCTCACCCTGCGGGTGCCGGCGCCCCGGCGGTGCACCGACAACGGGGTGATGATCGCCGCCTACGGCGCGCACCTGCTCGCGGGCGGCGCCCCGGCGTCCTCGCTCGACGTGCGTACCGACCCGGGCCTGCCCGTCGCCACCGGCTACCGCTGAGGCCGCTCCGGGCTGGACCCGTGACCGGTGGCTCCTGCTGCACCCGATCCGCGGCGCCGCGCGGGATCCCGCGTCGGGGACCGGATCCGGTGCAGCACGGGCCGACCCGCGGCCGCGCCGCCCGCGGGCCTAGTGGCTGCCGGCGAGGTGCCCGGAGAGCCGGTCGTGGCGGTCCTGGCTCAGCGCGGTCATCCCCTCGATCGTCACCGTCGCCCCGCGCTGGGCGTACTTCTGGGTGATGGCGTCGAGCGAAGCCACCGTCGAGGCGTCCCACACGTGGGCGTCGGTGAGGTCGACCACCACGACCGACGGGTCCTCGGCGTAGGAGAACGCGTAGACGAGGTCGTTGCTCGAGGCGAAGAACAGGTTGCCGGTCACCCGGTAGACGACCGAGCTGCCGTCCGGGGCGGGCACGCGCTCGACGTCGACCACGTGAGCCACGCGCCGGGCGAAGGCGACCATGGCCACGAGGACGCCGACGCCCACGCCGTAGCTGAGGTTGTCGGTGGCCACGGTGACGGCGACCGTGGAGAGCATCACCAGCGTCTCGCTGCGCGGCATCCGCCGCAGCGTGGTCGGCCGCACGCTGTGCCAGTCGAACGTGCCCACCGCGACCATGATCATCACCCCGGCGAGGGCGGCCATCGGGATGACGGAGACGACGTCGCCCAGGGCCACCACCAGGGTGATGAGGAAGACCCCGGCCAGGAAGGTCGAGAGCCGGGTGCGGGCCCCGTTGCCGACGTTGATCATCGTCTGGCCGATCATGGCGCAGCCGCCCATGCCGCCGAAGAAGCCGGTGACGACGTTGGCCACGCCCTGGCCCCAGGACTCCCGGGTCTTGTCGGAGTGCGTGTCGGTGATGCCGTCGACCAGCTTCGCCGTCATGAGCGACTCGATGAGCCCGACGAGCGCGATCGACAGCGCGTAGGGGGCGATGATCCGCAGCGTCTCCCACGTCATCGGCACGGCGGGGATCCCGAGCACCGGCAGCGCGTCGGGCAGGGCACCCTCGTCGCCCACGGTGGGCACGGAGACGGCGGCCAGCACGGTGAACGCCGTGAGCGCGACGATCGCGACGAGCGGCGCGGGCACCGCCCGGGTCAGCCGCGGCAGCCCGACCATGATGGCCAGCCCCACCACGAGCAGCGCGTAGACCTGCCACGGCACGTCGCGGAGGTAGGGCAGCTGCGAGGCGAGGATGAGGATGGCCAGGGCGTTGACGAACCCGACCATGACGCTGCGCGGCAGGAAGCGCATCAGCCGCGCCACCCCCAACCCGGCGAGCGCGACCTGGACGAGGCCGCCCAGGATGACCGCAGCGAACAGGAACTCCACGCCGTGCTCGCGGGACAGCGGCGCGACGACGAGCGCGATGGCCCCGGTGGCGGCGGAGATCATGGCCGGCCGCCCGCCGGTGAACGAGATGGTCACGGCCATGGTGAAGGCGGCGAAGAGGCCGACCCGGGGGTCCACCCCGGCGATGATGGAGAACGAGATGGCCTCGGGGATGAGGGCCAAGGCGACGACGAGCCCGGCGAGCAGCTCGGTGCGGAAGACCCGCGGCGAGGCCCAGGACGGGCGGCTCGGGCGGGGCAGGGTCAGGGCAGGCAGGGTCACAGGCAGGGGTCCGCTCTCGCGTGGGGGGATCAGGTCGGGTGGATCGCGTCGTGTGGGGAGCCGCACCGTCGGGGCTCGACCGCTCGGGGGAACCGTACTCTGACGTGAGAGGAGAGTCGGCCCGGTGTGAGCCGGTCGACAGCGAGCAGGAGGTGCCGGGAGTGGGCGAGCACGTGCAGATCGGCCAGGTGGCCGAGCGCACCGAGCTGTCGGTGCGCACGGTGCGGCACTACGACGAGGTGGGTCTCATCGTCCCCTCCGCGCGCTCGGCGGGCGGGTTCCGGCTCTACACCTCCGACGACATCGACCGGCTGCTGCTGGTGCGCCGGATGAAGCCGCTGGGCTTCACCCTGGAGGAGATGCGCGAGCTGCTCGACGCCGTTGCGGTGCTCGAGGCCGACGGGGACGGGGACCCGGCCGACGGGGTGGAGCGGGCCCGCGCGGTGGTTGCGGGCTACGACGAGCGCGCCCGGGAACGTGTCGTCGAGCTGCGCCGCACCCTGGCCGCCGCCGAGGAGCTCGCCGACCGCCTCGCCGCGCACGCGCGTCCCGCGGCGACGCCGCCCGCACGCCCCTGAGCACCACCGCCGCCCGCCCCGGTGCCCGCGCCCCGGGCGGGTTCTACGGCTGGCACGTCGTCGGGCTGGCCAGCGTCGCGAGCGTGGCCACCGCCCCCGGGCAGACGGCCGCGGTGTCGGTCTTCCTCGACCCGATGATCCGGGACCTCGGCGTCAGCCGGTCCGCGGTCGCCACCGCCTACCTGGTGGGGACGCTGGCCGGCGCCGCGGCGATGCCGTTCGTCGGCCGGGCGCTCGACCGGTGGGGAGCGCGGCGCACGATGGCCGTCGTCGGCGCCGGGTTCGGCGCGGTGCTGCTCGGCCTGTCCGCCGTCACCGGGGTGCTGGGGCTGACGGCGGGGTTCGTCGGCATCCGGATGGCGGGGCAGGGCGCGCTCGGGCTCGTCGCCTCCACCGTCGCCGCGCTGTGGTTCACCCGGCGCCGGGGCACGGCGATCGGGATCGTCACCGCCACCGGCTCGGCCGGGATCTCGCTGGCCCCCGTGGTGCTCGAGCGGGTGGTCGCCGGCCTCGGCTGGCGCGAGACCTGGGCGGTGGAGGGTCTGCTGGTGTGGGCCGTGGTGCTGCCGGTCGCGCTGCTGGGGCTGCGCGACCGTCCCGCGGACCTCGGCCAGCACCCCGACGGCGTCGTGGCCACCGCGGCCGACACCGCCCGGGACGCGGCCGGCGCCACCCGTGCCCAGGCGCTGCGGACGCCGTTCTTCTGGGTTGTCGTCTCCGGGGTGGCGGTGTCCGGGACGCTCTCCACGGCCGTGGCCTTCCACCAGGTGGCGCTGCTCGGCGAGCGGGGGCTGAGCCCCACCGAGGCGGCCGCGAACTTCCTGCCGCAGACCGTCGCCGGGCTCGCCGCCACCCTCGGGGTGGGCGTCCTCGTCGACCGGTTCTCGCCGCGCTGGCTCACCTCGGCGTCGATGCTCACCCTCGCGGCGGGCCTGCTGTGGGGCACGGTCGTCAGCCCCGGCGTGTCGGCGCTCGGCTACGGGGCCGCGATCGGGGCCGCCGGCGGGGCGATCCGCTCGCTCGAGGCCGCGTCCTTCCCCCGGGTCTTCGGCACCGCGCACATCGGGTCGATCCGGGGTGTCGTCACCGCCGTGAGCGTGGGGTCGACGGCCTTCGGCCCGGTCCTGTTCGCCCTGGTCCGCGAGCGCACGGGGGCCTTCACCGAGGCGCTGCTGTGGACCTCACCGCTGCCGCTGGCCGTCGCGCTCGTCGCCGTGGCGGTGCGACCGCCACCCCGGGACGGCGAGACCTGACCCGCTCTTGCGTGTGTCCGAGAGTTACGCGTAACCTCCGCTAACAGGTACTGGACGGCGAGATCCCCCCGCCGCGACCCGCACCCCACGGAGGCACGAGCGCCATGACGAGCACCCTCGACCCGACCACCGCGCGCGAGCCCGAGGACGTCTCGGCCCGGCTGCTCGGCTCGGCCGCGCAGCTCTCCTACGACCCCGCGACGGAGGTCGACTGGGACGCCCCGCTCGACCCGGCCCACTTCGGGCTCAACCCGCAGTGGAGCACGCTCTTCGGGACCGCGCTGTGGGACGAGATGACCCCCGAGCAGCGCGTCACGCTCACCCGGCACGAGGTCTGCTCGATCATGTCGACCGGCATCTGGTTCGAGATGATCCTGCAGCAGATGGTGCTGCGCGACCAGTACGTGCGCGACGCCGCCAGCTCCGACTTCCGCTTCGCGCTCACCGAGATCGCCGACGAGTGCCGGCACTCGATCATGTTCGCCCGCGCCTGCGACACCATGGGCATCCCGGCGTACCTGCCGCGTCGCACCAGCATCGAGCTCGGCCGCGGCTTCAAGGCCCTGGCCTCGGCCGAGACCGCCTACGGCGGCATCCTCGTCGCCGAGGAGGTCCTCGACGTCATGCAGCGCGACTGGATGCGCGGCGAGGACGTGCTGCCGCTGGTCCGCACGACCAGCCGCATCCACGTCGTCGAGGAGTCCCGGCACATGAGCTTCGCGCGCCAGCAGATGCGCGAGCACGTCGCCGGGAAGAGCCGCGCCCGCCGCGAGCTCAGCGCCACGGTCATCGCCGCGGCCGCCTACTTCATCGTCTCCAACATGGTCAACGAGGGCGTCTACGCCGCCGCGGGCCTCGAGCCGGCGCGGGCGCTCCGCGAGGCGCGCGGCAACGAGCACCACCACGCGATGATGCGGACCTCGAGCCAGCACCTCATGGCCTTCCTCGGCGAGTGCGGCCTGCTCAACGGCCCCGCGCGCGCGGTGTACCGCCGCCTCCACATGCTCTGACATGGCCTTCGTCATCACGCAGTCCTGCTGCAACGACGCCTCCTGCCTGTCGGTGTGCCCGGTCAACTGCATCCACCCGACGCCGGACGAGCCGGACTTCGGCACGACCGACCTGCTGCACGTCGACCCGCGGGCCTGCATCGACTGCGGGGCGTGCGCGGACGCCTGCCCGGTGGACGCGGTGGTCGCCGCGCCGCGGCTGCGGGCCGACCAGGCCGGGTACGCCGCCATCAACGCCGACTACTTCGCCGACCGGCCGCTCACCCCGGCGTGGGACGCGCCGGTGTTCCCACCCGAGTCGGTGCACCGCACCACGGGCCTGCGGGTCGCCGTCGTCGGCACCGGCCCGGCGGCCTGCTACGCCACGCAGTCGCTGGTCCGCACCGCGGGGGCGCGGGTGACGATGCTCGAGCGGCTCGACGTCCCCGGCGGCCTGGCCCGCTTCGGGGTGGCCCCCGACCACACCGCGACCCGTCGCATCGCCGAGCACTTCGACCACGTCCTCACCCACCCGCGGGTGACCCTGCGCCTGGGCGTGGAGGTGGGCCGCGACGTCACCCACGCCGAGCTCGGCCGCGACTTCGACGCCGTCGTCTACGGGGTGGGCGCCGCCGACGAGCGCCGCCTCGGCGTGCCCGGGGAGGACCTGCCCGGCAGCCTCGGCGCGCGCACCCTCGTCGGCTGGTACACCGGGCACCCCGACGTCCCCGCCGACGCCGTCGACCTCACCGGGG
The DNA here is from genome assembly GCF_054783215.1 of Rhodococcus aerolatus. Taxonomy (NCBI): domain Bacteria; kingdom Bacillati; phylum Actinomycetota; class Actinomycetes; order Mycobacteriales; family Nocardiaceae; genus Rhodococcus; species Rhodococcus aerolatus. The sequence goes on from NZ_BAAGQZ010000038.1 coordinate 24,061, forward strand.
TCGAGCGGGTCGTCGTCGTCGGGAACGGCAACGTGGCCCTCGACGCCGCCCGCATGCTCACCGCCGAGCCGGACACCCTGGCCGGCACCGCGATCGCCCCGCACGCGCTGGCCGCGCTGCGGGCCCACCGCGTCCGCGAGGTCGTCGTCGTCGGCCGCCGGGGCCCGGAGCACGCCGCCTTCACCCGGCCCGAGGTGATCGCGCTGCGCCAGGTGCCGGGGCTCGACGTCGTGGTCGCCGACACCCCCGGCGTCGGGGACGCGCTCGACGCCCTCGACGACACCGCCCCCGCGTCCGCGCTGCGGACGGCGGCCCGGGTGGACCCGGACCTGCCCCCGAGCCCGGGCCCGGGGCGGCGCATCGTCCTGCGCTTCGACACCACCCCCACCGCCGTCGGGGGCGGCGACCGCGCCCGCTCGGTCGCGCTGGCGCCCACCGCGGGCGGGCCCTCGACCGAGCTGGCCGCCCAGCTGGTGCTGCGGGCGATCGGCTACCGCGCCGCGCCGGTGCCGGGGCTGCCGTTCGACGACGCGACCGCCACCGTCCCGCACGACCGGGGCCGGGTGCTCGACGCCGACGGGACGCCCGTGCCCGGCGCCTACGTGGTGGGCTGGGTCAAGCGCGGCCCCACCGGCGGCATCGGGGACAACAAGACCTGCGCCGAGGAGACCGTGCGCAGCCTGCTCGACGACGCGGCCCGCCGCGACGGGGCCGCCGCCCCGCGCCGCCGCGCCATCCCGGGCCTGGCCCGGCTGCGCCGCACCTGGTGAGGCCACCCGCTCAGGGCAGCACCAGGCGGGGGTGGCGCGGGTCGTCCTGCGGGCCCACCGAGTAGTAGGTGTCCTGGCTCCACTCGGGCCGCAGCAGGATCACCCGCGCCCGGCGCCGGGCCCAGGCCAGCGCCGTGGCCAGGTCGGCGTCGGCGGGGCCCTGCTCGAGCGGGCCCGTCGCGTCCAGCCAGGTCGGGGAGTAGCCCACGTGGCGCCACCCCGCCCACACGCTGCCGCGCACCCCGAGCGCGGCGGGCAGGTCGTCGACGGCGTCGCGCACCCGCACCGCCGCGGCGACCAGCGGCGCGGGCAGGCCCGAGGTGGCCACGTCGTGCAGCGCGGCCCGCAGCGCAGGCAGGTGCGCGTCGGCCGTCGGACCCGCGATCAGCGCCCCGGAGAGGACCTCGCGCAGCCGTCGCGCCCGCTCCCGGTCGCCCAGCACGGCGAGCGCGTCGGCCAGCGCCTCGGCCCGGTCCTCGACGACCACCCGGCGCGGGTTGGGCCCGTCCACCCGTCTGCTCACCCCCGTCCCGGCGGTTCGTCCCGTGGAACGCCGCCGGAGCGTGTACCAAGATCGGGAACCGCCCCGCGCCCGCGGGCGCGGGCACCGACCGAAATGGGGCCCCCCGTGATCGTCCTCGGCATCATCCTGCTGCTCATCGGCATCTTCGCGAAGATCTCCATCCTGACCACGATCGGCGTCATCGTCCTCGTCGTCGGCATCGTCCTGCTCGTGCTCGGCCAGATGGGCCGCGCCGTCGGGGGCCGGAAGGTCTGGTTCTGACCCAGCCCGCCCGTCCGGCCCGGCAGCCCGCTGCCGGGCCGGAGGTGTCTCCGGGGCCGCGTCGGTCGTGGCGCACCGGGCTCCCGGGGGGAAGGATCACCGGATGGACGTCGTCGAGTACCGACCCGCGCGCGAGGAGTACGGCTGGACGTTCGGCGGTGCCCCGCCGGTGCGCACCGTCAAGCCCGGTGACCTGCTGCAGCTGTGGAGCGACGACGCCTTCGGCGGTGCGCTGACCTCGAGGGACGACCGCTCGGCCGACAAGGTCGACCTCAGCATGGTCAACCCGCAGACGGGCCCGTTCCACGTCGAGGGCGCCGAGCCGGGGGACACCCTGGTGCTGCACGTCGTCGATCTGACCCCGGCGCGGGACTGGGGCGCCAGCGCGGTCATCCCGTTCTTCGGGGGCCTGACCAGCACCGAGCACACCGCCATGCTGCAGGACCCGCTCGCCGACACGACGTGGATCTACCACCTCGACCGGGAGCGGCGGACCGTCGGCTTCGACGCGCACGTCGGGGACTTCCACGTCGAGCTGCCGCTGGAGCCCATGCTCGGCACCATCGGCGTGGCCCCGGCCGGCCGCGAGGTGCGCAGCGCGCTGGTGCCCGACGCCTTCGGCGGCAACATGGACTCCCCGGAGGTCCGTGCCGGCGCCACGGTCTACCTCGGCGTCAACGTCCCGGGCGCGCTGTTCTCCCTCGGCGACGGGCACTTCCGGCAGGGCGAGGGCGAGGCCTGCGGCACCGCGGTCGAGGGCGCCATGCACTCCACCGTGCTGGTCGAGCTGGTCAAGGGCTCGCCGAGCACCCCCGCACCCGCGTGGCCGCGCATCGAGAGCGACACCCACTGGAGCGCCGTGGGCTCCGCGCGGCCGCTCGAGGACGCGTGGCGGATCGCGCAGCGGGAGATGGTGGTGTGGTTCGGCGAGCTCTACGGCCTGCACCGCCTCGACGCCTACCAGCTGCTCAGCCAGATCACCCGCGCCCCGCTGGCCAACGTGGTCGACGCGAACTACAGCTCGGTGGTGCAGGCGCCGAAGGCGCTGCTGCCCGCGGCGAGCGCGTTCGGCGGGGTGCACGCCCACCTCCGCGAGGTCGCGGCCGGACTGGGCCCCATCAGCTACTAGCCCCACCCCCACCTGGAGGAGACCATCGTGGACCTCGGACTGACCGGACTGCGCGCGCTCGTCACCGGCGGGAGCAAGGGCATCGGCCGCGCCGTGGTGGAGACCCTGCTCGCAGAGGGGTCGACGGTGTCCTTCTGCGCCCGCGACGCCGCCGGGGTGCAGGACGCCGCCGCGGCGACCGGGGCCACCGGCACCGCGCTCGACGTCGCCGACGGGGACGCGCTCGCCGCGTGGGTGGCGGCCTCGGCGCAGGCCATGGGCGGGGTCGACGTCGTGGTCAGCAACGTCAGCGCGCTGGCCATCGGCCCCGGGGAGGAGAACTGGCGCCGCAGCTTCGAGGTCGACGTCCTGGCCACTGTGCGTCTCGTCGAGTCCGCCGAGCCGCACCTGCGGCGCAGCGCGTCCGGCGCGCTCGTCACCGTGGCCAGCGTCTCGGGCCGCGAGATCGACTTCGCCTCCGGCTCCTACGGCGCCATGAAGGCCGCGCTCGTGCACTACACGCAGGCGCTGGCGCTGACCTGGGCGCCCGACGGGCTGCGCGCCAACTCGGTCTCCCCGGGCAACACCTACTTCCCCGGCGGGGTGTGGGAGCAGATCGAGCAGGGCGACCCCGCGCTGTGGGAGACCGCGATGGGGCTGAACCCGACCGGTCGGATGGCGACCCCGCAGGAGGTCGCGGCCGCGGTGGCGTTCCTGGCCGCCCCGGTGTCGGGCTTCACCACCGGAACCAACCTCGTCGTCGACGGCGCACTGACCCGCGGCGTGCAGCTCTAGCGCGCCAGCGGGTCCGGGAGCAGCAGCTCCACGTTGCGGTCCGCCGCGGTGCCCAGCCGGCTGGCCTCGTAGTGGATGTCGTTGAAGGCCAGCTCCCGGTACAGCGCGGCCAGGTCGGGCACCGCGGCGGAGGTGTAGCTGCCCGCGTAGGGGCTGTCCGCCTCGAGCAGGGTGCACAGCAGGGAGAGCGTGCCGTCGCCGTTGCGCGCCACCTCGACCACGCGCGCCAGCTGCGGGTAGTCGACGTGCGAGGCGGTGTTGACCTCCCAGAAGCCCTGCGCCGGGGTGTCGCCCGGGTGCGGGGTCACGGTGTTGGTGTGGGTGTGGCCGTTGACCCAGGCGACCACGTTGGGGAAGCGGTGCGCGAGGGCGATCACGTCGTCGCCGAGGCGCTTGCGCTGCAGCGGGTGGCGGGGGTCGGGCAGCGGGTTGGTCATGGTGTCGGCCGTGTGGTGGCTGAGCAGGACGAACAGGGTGTCCTCGGCCGCGTGGGTGACGAGCGCGCCGGTCTCGTCGTGGTACCGCGAGCTGCCGGCGACCAGCTGCGCCTCGATCCAGCGGTACTGGCTCTCGACCATGGAGCCCTCGGCCAGCCCGGCGGGATTCGTGGTGTCCATGCTGATCCCGACGACGCCCGGGGCGATCTCCCAGCGGTAGTACACCTCGCCCGTCGCGGCGGCCGCCTCGGAGAAGCCGTGGCCCACCGGGCCCGCCCCGGTGTTGGCCGGGTCGAGGTGCGCGGCGACGTACTCCGCCGGGGTGAACGGCCGGCGGCGCTCGTCCGGGGTGACCCGCGCGGCGGGGGAGGTGAGGACGCCCAGCAGCTCGGTGACCTCCTGGGGCTCGCCGCGCAGGATCTCCGCCACCCGGCGGACCACCGAGTCCGGGGGTGCACCCTCGATCTTGCGGTCCCCGACGTAGAGGGCGTCCAGGGCGGGCGACCCGGCGGAGAGCAGGCCGACGATCTCGGCGTCGTGGTTGCCGAACACCGTGTACCAGGGCACCTGCAGGCCCGGCGAGGTCTGCGGAGTGATCGCGCGGGCCAGGAAGCCGGGCAGCTGCGGGAAGCCGGCCTGCTTGTACTGGTCCGCCACCGCCCGCTCCGGCTGCCAGTACAGGGTGGAGCCGCTGTCCTGCACGCCCTCGTAGCGGGTGGGGTCCCCGGTGGTGGGCACCACCTCGCCGCCCACCAGCACCGCGAGCAGCCGGTCGAGCTCGGCGCCCTCGTGGTTGTCGGTGTTGTCCCCTGTGGAGACCACGGCGTCGACCGCCCGGCCGGTCCACGGGCCGCCCGCGAGCCCGTTGACCCGCTCGACGAGGGCGATGAGCCCCTGGGCGGTCAGCGTCTCGTGGGGCCGGAACGCGGAGCTGCCGGCGAACGGGTGGGCGTACTCGAAGCGGACCGGGCACTCGGTGTCGGTGACGTGCAGGTCGGTCAGCTGCACCAGCGTGGCCAGGCCCGTCCGGGCGTCGGCCCGGGCGCTCGACGCGGTGCCCCCGCCGACGAGCTCGGTGCGCACGACGGGGACCCAGCCGGGCCCGGCCGTGAGCCGCCGGTACCCCGAGGACCCCGCCGGGGTGGCCACCTGGGCCAGCGTGGTGCCGGTCGTGTCCACCGCCGCAGCGGCGGCCCGGGCCAGCGCCCGGTCCTGCGCCGCGGCGGTGCCGGTGGAACCGAGCAGCAGCAGGGCGCCGGCGCCACCGCCCGCCGCGAGGAAGCCCCGCCGGCTCAGCCGGGGGGTGCTGCGGTCGGGTCGCTGCGTCGCGTCGTCCACGCCCGTGATGGTGGCAGCCCCGGGTGTCCGGTGGGGGACGGCCCGCCGGACCCGGGGTGACCCGCGCGTGACCCGGCGCGGCCCGGCACGCGACGGCGGGGGCGTTGAGCGCCTGGCACTCGCGTGTATAGAGTGCCAGGGACACGGTGATCGTCCCGGCACCCGCGACGACGGGACGGCCGCCGAGCGTCAACGACACCAGCACCACCCATCCCGACGTCCGTCCCGGGTCCCCGGGACCGTCGACCCCTGACAGTGGAGGTCTCATCGTGGCGAGCATCAAGCCGCTCGAGGACAAGATCCTCGTCCAGGCCAACGAGGCGGAGACGACCACCGCCTCCGGCCTGGTCATCCCCGACACGGCCAAGGAGAAGCCCCAGGAGGGCACCGTCGTCGCCGTCGGACCCGGCCGGGTCAACGACAACGGCGACCGCGTCCCGCTCGACGTCGCCGAGGGCGACGTCGTCATCTACAGCAAGTACGGCGGCACCGAGATCAAGTACTCCGGCGAGGAGTACCTGATCCTCTCGGCGCGCGACGTGCTGGCCGTCGTCTCCAAGTAGCACCACCCGCATCCGCCCCGGCGGTCCCGGTCACGACCGGGACCCCGGGGCGGAGTGCGCTGGGCGCCGCGCACGCCGGCCGCCCCGTCCCACCCCGCACGCCCCACCCCAGGGAGCAGGAACACCATGTCCAAGCAGATCGCCTTCAACGAGACCGCACGCCGCGGCCTCGAGCGCGGCGTCGACAAGCTCGCCGACGCCGTCAAGGTCACCCTCGGCCCCCGCGGCCGCCACGTCGTGCTCGCCAAGAGCTTCGGCGGGCCCACCGTCACCAACGACGGCGTCACCATCGCCCGGGAGATCGAGCTCGAGGACCCGTTCGAGAACCTCGGCGCCCAGCTCGCCAAGACCGTCGCCACCAAGACCAACGACGTCGCCGGTGACGGCACCACCACCGCCACCGTCCTGGCGCAGGCCATGGTCCGTGCCGGCATGCGCAACGTCGCCGCCGGGGCCAACCCGATGGCGATGGGCGCCGGCATCACCGCCGCCGCCGACGCGGTCGCCGAGGCCCTCGTCGCCGCGGCCACCCCGGTCGACGGCCAGGCCGGCATCGCCCAGGTCGCCACCGTGTCCTCGCGCGACGAGGAGATCGGCGCGATGGTCGCCGAGGCCATGACCAAGGTCGGCGTCGACGGCGTCGTCACCGTCGAGGAGTCCTCGACGCTGAGCACCGAGCTCGTCGTCACCGAGGGCGTCCAGTTCGACAAGGGCTACGTCTCGCCCTACTTCGTCACCGACACCGAGTCGATGGAGGCCGTCCTCGAGGACGCCTACGTCCTGCTGCACCGGGAGAAGATCTCGGCCCTGGCCGACCTGCTGCCGCTGCTGGAGAAGGTGGCCGAGTCCGGCAAGCCGCTGCTCATCATCGCCGAGGACGTCGAGGGCGAGGCGCTGTCCACCCTCGTGGTCAACGCGATCCGCAAGACCGTCAAGACCTGCGTGGTCAAGGCGCCGTTCTTCGGCGACCGCCGCAAGGCGTTCCTCGAGGACCTCGCCGTGGTCACCAAGGGCCAGGTCATCACCGCCGACGTGGGCCTGAGCCTGCGCGAGGCCGGCCTCGACCTGCTCGGCAGCGCGCGCCGCGTCGTCGTCAGCAAGGACGAGACGGTCATCGTCGAGGGCGGCGGCAGCAAGGCTGACATCGACGGCCGGGCCGCCCAGCTGCGCCGCGAGATCGAGGACACCGACTCCGACTGGGACCGCGAGAAGCTCGAGGAGCGCCTCGCGAAGCTCTCCGGCGGCGTCGCGGTGGTCAAGGTCGGCGCGGCCACCGAGACCTCGCTCAAGGAGCGCAAGCACCGCGTCGAGGACGCGGTCGCCGCGGCCAAGGCCGCGGTGGAGGAGGGCATCGTCGCCGGCGGCGGCTCCGCCCTGGTGCACGCCGCCGCGGCGCTCGAGGGCGACCTCGGCCGCGCGGGCGACGAGGCCACCGGCGTCGCCGTGGTCCGCACCGCGCTGTCGGCCCCGCTGTTCTGGATCGCCACCAACGCGGGCGAGGAGGGCTCGGTCATCATCTCCAAGGTGGCCGACCTGCCGACGGGCCAGGGCTTCAACGCCGCCACGCTGACCTACGGCGACCTGCTGGGCGAGGGCATCATCGACCCGGTCAAGGTCACCCGCTCCGCGGTCATCAACGCGGCCTCCATCGCGCGGATGATCCTGACGACCGAGTCGGCCGTCGTGGACAAGGTCGAGGACGCCGAGGACGACGCCCCCGGTGGCCACGGCCACGGGCACGGCCACTAGTCCCACCCGCACGGACGCCGAGGGCGCCACCCCTGCTCGGGGTGGCGCCCTCGGTGCACGTCGACCCGACGGACGGGCCGGTGGGTCAGATCGCCAGCGTGCGGTTCGCCTTGCGGTAGCTCGCCTCGCGCTCGGACTCGCTCATGCCGCCCCAGATGCCGTAGGGCTCGTGGACGGCGAGAGCGTGCCGGCGGCACTGCTCGAGGACCGGGCAGCGGCCGCACATCTCCTTGGCGCGCGCCTCGCGCTGGGCGCGGGCGGGGCCGCGCTCACCGTCGGGGTGGAAGAAGAACGAGGAGTCCACGCCGCGGCACAGCCCCTCCATCTGCCAGTCCCAGACGTCGGCGTTCGGTCCGGGAAGCCTGCGGGTGTCAGCCATGGTTCGCCCCTTCGGGTCGTGCGGTGGTCGTGCGACGTGGGTCGGCGAGGGTCTGCACCGGCTCGTCCTCGAAAGTACGGTCGTGCACGACAGGCGTCCACGCGACGTTGGCAAGCCGTGACGCACGAGTCGCCGCAGGTCACGGAACGGTAACGGCCATGGCTCTGCCACCATGGTCGGCGTGACTCCGGCGGCGCCCGCGACCCTGCTCAGCGCCGCTTTCGGCGACGACCCCGGGCGTCACCCGCTGCCCCCTGCGTGCCCGGGCCCGGCGCTGTGGCACCGTGCCGTCGCCCTCGGCGGGCAGGGCAGGCACGCCGCCGCCGGCGCCGCGCTGGACCGGCTCGTCGGCTCGGGCGCGGAGCCCGTCCTGGCCTCGCTGGCCACCAGCACGCGCGCGTCCCTGCTGCGCCAGCTCGGCGGGCACGGCGCCGCCCGGGTGCTCGAC
>NZ_BAAGQZ010000039.1:0-54899 GCF_054783215.1 Rhodococcus aerolatus
GCCGGCTCGCCGTGCGCACCGCCCGGGCCGCGGCCCGCAGCGCCCGACCCCCCGCCGGCTGGGACCGGCCCGTCGGGGAGGCGGTGGTCGGCGGGCGACGGCTGGTGGTGCGCCTGCCCGAGCTCGCCGACGGCCCCGCGTGGCGCGCCGCCCGGCTGCGCTCCCGGGAGGCGCTGCAGCCGTGGTGGCCGGTCGAGGGGGACTGGGCGGCGGCGCAGAGCATGGCCCACTGGGCCGAGGAGGTCGCCCTGCTGCGCGGCGCGGCCCGGCGCGGCCAGGCGCTGCCCGGGATCGTCGAGGTCGACGGCCGCGTCGTCGGGCAGGTCGGGGTGGACGCCGTGGACCTCGGGACCGGCACCGGGGAGGTCTCGGTGTGGCTGGACCCGACCTCCCGGGGCGGGACGGTGCTGCCCGTCGCCGGCCTGCTGCTGGCGCTGGCCGCGTTCGGCGACCGGCTGGGCCTCGACCGGCTCGTCGCCCCCGTCGCGGTGGGCAACCGGGCCGCCGCCGCGGCCGCCCGCTCGTTCGGGTTCCACGACGAGGGCGTGCTCACCGCCCACCGGGCGACGTCCGCGGGGTGGACCGACCACCACCTGTACGTGCTGGCGAACCACCCGGACACCGTCGAGTCCCTGCGGGCGCGGCTCGCCGCCCTGACCGACCCAGGCCCCGCCTAGCTGCGGGGCGTCACCCGCAGCAGCTCGTCGTCCGTGCCGTTGTCGGTGGTGACCCACAGCGCCCCGTCCGGGCCCTGCACCACGGCGCGCAGCCGGCCGTGGGTGCCGTCCAGCGCGGGCGGCACCACCACGCCGGTCAGCGCCCCCGCGGCGTCGAGCTGCATGCCGAGCACCTTCGCGCCCTTGAGCGCGGCCACCACCATCGCCCCGTCGAGCGACCCCCACTGCGGCCCGGTGAGGAACGTCGCGCCCGAGATGGCTTCGGTGGGGTCGCCCGAGCTCCACACCGCGGGCACCGCGTCGGGGAAGCGGGTGGTGTCGGTCATGGGGACGGACTCGTCGTAGGTGCGCACCGTCCCGCCCTGGCTGGGGTCCCAGCCGTAGTTGCCGCCGGCCCGGTCGAGGTTGACCTCGTCGTCGACGTCGGGGCCGTGCTCGGCGGTGAACACCTGGTCGGTGCCCGGCCGGGTCACGATGCCCTGCAGGTTGCGGTGGCCGTAGCTCCACACGTAGGGCGACTGCGGGAAGGGCGCGCCGGGCAGCGGCGCCCCCGTCCGCAGGTCCGCCCGCAGCGTCTTGCCGCCCAGGTTCTGCAGGTCCTGCGGGGCGGCCGGGTCGGCGGTGTCCCCGGTGGAGATCATCAGCTGGCCCGTCGGGTCCAGGCCCAGGCGGCAGCCGGAGTGGCGCCCGGTCGGGTTGAGCGGCAGGCCCGTGAGGAGCGGGCGGGGGTCGGCGGTGGCGGACGCGCCGTCGGGCGAGAGGGTCCAGGTCTTGACGCGGATGTCCACCGGCGCGCCGTTCTCGGTGTGCGACTGGCAGGTGGAGAACTGCCGCGTGCTCGCGAAGTCGGGGTGCACGAGCAGGCCCATCAGGCCGCTCTCGCCCTGGGCGAAGACGTCGCCGAGGTCCATCGCCACCGGTGTGGCGGTCCCGCCGCGGACCAGCTGCACCCGGCCGGGGCGCTCGGGCACCAGCACCGCCCCGTCCAGCCCGGCGCCGTCGGGCAGGAAGCCGACGTCCCAGGGGTGCTCGAGCCCGCCCACCACGGTGTCGACCTGCAGCTCGGGCACTCCCGGCGCGGGGTCACCGCTCGGCACGCCGCTGACGGTGCTGCCGGCGGCCGTGTCCGGCCCGGTCGAGCTGCAGGCGGTCCCGAGGGCCAGCACCACCCCGAGGGCGGCGAGGGCGGCGGGGCGGGGGCGGGGTCGTCTCGTCATCACCCTCCAGTGTGCCGCGCCCGTCGCGCGGCGGCCCGGTGCGCGGGGACCGGCCCCCTCGTGACCCTGCTCGCGCGGCGGCGCGGCTGTCGGGGCCCGGACCTAGGATGGGTCCCGGAGCCGCCCCGATCCCGGGTCGCGGCCTCTTCCGCGTGTCCTGCTGCCGTCTGGAGCCCCTTGCTCGTGCCTGTCGACCCGTCCTCCTCGCCCCTGGCCGGCCTGCTCGCGGTCGCCCGGCTGGACCCCGCGCTCACCGCCGTCGCCGAGCGGGTCGGCACGAGCCCCGCCCTGCGGCTCGAGGGCCCGCCCGCCGTCCGCCCGTTCGTCGTCGGCGCCGTCGCCGGGCGCGCCCCCGTGCTGGTCGTCACCGCCACCGGCCGGGAGGCCGAGGAGCTGGGCCGCTCGGTGGGCGAGCTCGTCGGGACCGACGACGTCGCAGTGTTCCCGTCCTGGGAGACGCTGCCCCACGAGCGGCTCTCCCCGCGGGCCGACACCGTGGGCCGCCGCGTGCAGCTGCTGCGCCGCCTCGCCCACCCCGAGGAGTCCGGGGCGCCCCGGGTCGTCGTCACCGCCGTGCGCAGCCTGGTCCAGCCGATGACGCCGGGCCTGGGCGAGGTCGTCCCGCTGCGGCTGCGCGTCGGGTCCGAGCAGGACTTCGACGCGCTCGTGGAGCGCCTCGTCGAGATGGCGTACAGCCGGGAGGACATGGTCGGCAAGCGCGGGGAGTTCGCCGTGCGCGGCGGCATCCTCGACGTCTTCCCGCCGACCGCCGACCACCCCGTCCGCGTGGAGTTCTGGGGCGACGAGGTGACCGAGCTGCGCGCGTTCTCCGTCGCCGACCAGCGCTCGCTGGACGGTGTCGAGGTCACCGAGCTCGAGGCGCCGCCGTGCCGGGAGATGCTGCTCACCGCCGACGTCCGGGAGCGGGCCGCGGCGCTGGCCGCGGAGCACCCGGAGGACGCGGCGCTGGTCGAGATGCTCGACAAGATGTCCGGCGGGGTGCCGGTGGAGGGCATGGAGGCGTTGCTGCCTGCGCTGGTCCCGGGCCGGCTGCAGCTGCTCACCGACGTGCTGGCCGAGGACACCCTCGTGCTGCTGGCCGACCCGGAGAAGATCCGCACCCGCGCGCACGACCTGGAGCGCACCGGGCAGGAGTTCCTCGAGGCGTCGTGGACCGCGGCGTCCGTCGGCGGGGCCGCCCCGCTCGACCCGAGGGGCATGAACCTGGGCGCCTCGGCCTACCGCGAGCTCGACGAGGTCGTCGCCGGGGCCCGCGAGGCCGGTCACCCGGTGTGGTCGCTGACCCCGCTGGTCTCGGGCGAGGTCGCCGAGGACGTGCTCACCGTCGAGGTCACGGCCGTGCCGGGGGCGCGGGGGGCGGAGCCGCAGGTGGCGGCCACGTTCGCCTCGCTGCGCGCGCACTGCGCCGGGGGCGGGTCCGCGGCCGTCGTCGTCGCCGGCCGGGGCACCGCGGACCGGGTGCTCGAGCGGCTCGGGGAGGCCGAGGTCCCGGCGCTGCTCGCCGAGCCCGGCGCCACCCCGGCGCCCGGGCGGGTCACCGTGCTGCTGGGCTGCCTCGACGACGGGGTGGTGCTGCCCGGCGCGCAGCTCGTCGTCGTCACCGAGCACGACCTCACCGGCACCCGGGTCGCGGCCGCCGGCGCCGGGAAGAACCTGCCGGCCAAGCGCCGCAACCAGGTCGACCCGCTGGCGCTCAAGGCCGGCGACATGGTCGTGCACGACCAGCACGGCATCGGCCGCTTCGTCGAGATGGTCGAGCGCACGGTGCGCACCGGCGACGTCACCGCGCGCCGGGAGTACCTCGTCATCGAGTACGCGGCCAGCAAGCGCGGCCAGCCCGCCGACCGGCTGTTCGTCCCCATGGACGCCCTCGACCAGCTCTCCCGCTACGTCGGCGGCGAGCTGCCCGCGCTGAGCAAGCTGGGCGGCTCGGACTGGGCGTCGACGAAGCGCAAGGCGCGCAAGGCCGTCCGCGAGATCGCCGCCGAGCTGGTGCAGCTCTACGCCGCGCGGCAGGCCGCGCCCGGGCACGCCTTCGCCCCCGACACCCCGTGGCAGCGGGAGATGGAGGACGCGTTCCCCTTCACCGAGACCGTCGACCAGATGACGGCCATCGACGAGGTCAAGGCCGACATGGAGAAGCCCGTCCCCATGGACCGGGTGGTGTGCGGCGACGTGGGCTACGGCAAGACCGAGATCGCGGTGCGGGCGGCGTTCAAGGCGGTGCAGGACGGCACCCAGGTCGCGGTGCTCGCCCCGACCACGCTGCTGAGCCAGCAGCACCTGCAGACGTTCACCGACCGGATGTCGTCGTTCCCGGTGACCGTGCGCGGGCTGTCGCGCTTCACCGACCCGAAGGTGGCCCGCGAGGTCCTCGCCGGGCTGGAGGACGGCACCGTCGACGTCGTCGTCGGCACCCACCGGCTGCTGCAGACCGGGGTGCGCTGGAAGAACCTGGGCCTGGTGGTGGTCGACGAGGAGCAGCGCTTCGGCGTCGAGCACAAGGAGCACATCAAGGCGATGCGCACCCACGTCGACGTGCTGACCATGTCGGCCACGCCGATCCCGCGGACCCTGGAGATGAGCCTGGCCGGCATCAGGGAGATGTCGACCATCCTCACCCCGCCGGAGGAGCGCCACCCGATCCTGACCTACGTCGGGGCCTACGCCGACAAGCAGGTGGCCGCGGCGCTGCGCCGCGAGCTGCTGCGCGACGGGCAGGTGTTCTACGTCCACAACCGGGTCTCGAGCATCGACAAGGCCGCGGCCCGGCTGCGCGAGCTGGTCCCCGAGGCGCGGGTGGCCGTCGCCCACGGCCAGATGAACGAGGACCTGCTCGAGAAGACGGTGCAGGGCTTCTGGGAGCGGGAGTTCGACGTCCTGGTGTGCACCACCATCATCGAGACGGGCCTGGACATCTCCAACGCCAACACCCTCGTCGTGGAGCGGGCCGACGCGCTCGGGCTCTCCCAGCTCCACCAGCTGCGCGGCCGGGTCGGTCGCTCCCGGGAGCGGGGCTACGCCTACTTCCTGTACCCGCCGGAGAAGCCGCTCACCGAGACGGCCTACGACCGGCTGACCACGATCGCGCAGAACTCCGACCTCGGGGCCGGCATGGCCGTGGCCATGAAGGACCTCGAGATCCGCGGGGCGGGCAACGTGCTCGGCGCCGAGCAGTCCGGCCACGTCGCCGGCGTCGGGTTCGACCTCTACGTGCGCCTGGTCGGCGAGGCCGTCGAGGCCTACCGGGCGGCGGCCGACGGCACCGCGATCCCCGAGTCCGAGGAGCCGAAGGAGGTGCGGGTCGACCTGCCCGTCGACGCGCACGTCCCGCCGGACTACGTCACCTCCGACCGGCTGCGGCTCGAGGCCTACCGCAAGCTGGCCGCGGCCACGGACGAGGCCGGGCTGCGCGCCGTGCTCGACGAGCTCGTCGACCGCTACGGCGAGCCGCCCGAGCCGGTGAGCAACCTGTTCGCCGTGGCCCGGCTGCGGCTGTTGCTGCGCGCCCACGGGGTGACCGAGGCCGTCGTCGCGGGCAGCCAGCTCAAGCTGACCCCGCTGGACCTGGCCGACTCCCAGCAGATCCGGCTCAAGCGGCTGCACCCGGCGGCGACGTGGAAGCCGACCAGCCGCACGGTGGCGCTGCCGCTGCCCCGCGGCGGGTCCGGCGGCGTCGGGGCCGAGCGGGTGCGCGGCGTCGAGCTGCTGCAGCTGGTGGCCGACCTCGTCGTGGGCCTGGCCGGGGGCGCGGCGGGCCGGGTCGACGTGTCCGGCGTGCCGGTGCTCGCCGGGGCCTGAGCCGGGCTGTGCGAGGCTGGACGGCGTGAGACGCGGGACACAGCTCAGGGGTGCGGGCCTGCTGGTGGCGGCGGCGACGGCCGCCGTGGTGCTGGCCGGGTGCGGCGAGGCGCCGCCCGGCACGGCGGCCGAGGTCGGCGACGCCCGCATCGACGTCTCGACCCTGCAGTCCCAGGTCGACGCCGTGCTGGCCTACCGCAGCTCGGCGGGGCTGTCCGACGTCCGCGACCAGCTGCCCGCGGTCACCCAGCAGGTGCTCTCCGCCGACGTGGTGCACGAGCTGACCGCCGACGCCGCCGCCCGCGCCGGGGTCACGGCCGACACCACGGCGGTCGACGCCCAACTCGCCCAGGTCACCCCGGCCACGCTGGCGCAGCCGTCGCTGACCTTCCTCACCCCGGACACCCTGCGCAGCGTGGTGACCGACCAGGTCGTCATCAGCCAGCTCGGCGAGGCCGCCTGGGACGGGCTCGCGGTCGAGGTCGACATCACCGTGGCCGCGGACGAGGCCACCGCCCGGGAGAAGGCGCAGCGCATGGCCTCCGGGGCGCAGGCCTCGGCCGCCGTCGTCGCCGAGGACACCGCCGCGGGGCTGCCCGCGCAGGCCGGGCTCGCGCTCAGCCCCGCCACCGCCCCGGGCCTGGCCGGCTACCCGGTGTTCACCGCGGCCGAGGGCAGCGCGGTCGCGTTCCAGTACAAGCAGCAGTGGCAGGTCGCCCGCATCGACTCCCGGCGCACCGACGCGACGCCCAGCACGGCGGGCAGCGCCACCTCGGCCGCCCAGGCCGGTCCCGCGGCGACCTACTCGCTGGGGCTGACCCTGCTGCCGCAGCTCGCGGGGGACCCGACCGTCGTCGTCAGCCCCCGCTACGGGGTGTGGGACCCCACCGGGGGCCAGGTCGTCGACGCCGGGGCGGAGCCGTCGGCCGTCGTGGTCCCGCCCGCCCGCGCGTGAGGACGGTCCAGCTAGACCCGCACCACCCGGACCTGCTGCCCGCCTCGCTGGTGCCGCTGCTCGGGGTGGCCCGGGCCGAGGACGGGGTGCACCCAGCGGTGGCCGCGCTGTGCACCGGCGGGCCCGACGCCGAGGTGGTGGTGGCCGTCGGCACGGGCCGGCCGCTGGACGACGCCGTCGCGGTGATGGACCGGCTGCGCTCGCCCGGCGGGTGCCCGTGGGACGCCGCGCAGACGCACGCCACGCTGCGGCGCTACCTGGTCGAGGAGACCTACGAGCTGCTCGACGCGCTCGACGCCGGGGACCGCGACGCCGTCCTCGAGGAGCTGGGGGACGTGCTGCTGCAGGTGCTGTTCCACGCCCGGGTGGCCGCCGAGGGGACGTTCGGGGAGCCGTTCGACGTCGACGACGTCGCGGCCGGGCTGGTGGTGAAGCTGGTGGGCCGGCACCCGCACGTGTTCGGCGGCGGGGAGCACGTGGCCGACGCGGCCGCGCAGGAGCTGCGGTGGGACGAGCTCAAGGCCGTCGAGAAGCAGCGCACCTCGGCCGTGGACGGGGTGGCGCTGGCCCAGCCCGCCCTCGCGCTGGCGGCCAAGCTGGGCTCGCGCGCGGTGCGGGCCGGGGTGCCCGAGGCCCTGCTGCCGCCGGGGGTGGCCGGGGTCGACGGCGACGCCGAGGACGCGCTGCGCCGGGCTGCGCTCGCCTTCGCCGCGGACGTCCGTGCGGCTGAGCTCTCCGCCCGCGCCGCCGGCCTCGACCCCGCCGCCCTCACGGCCGCCGACTGGCACACCCACTGGCCCCGCTGACCCCTCGCAACCGCGCCGGGCGCACTTTCCGGTGCCCGCGGCCGTCCCGGACCGCGCTCGGCGCACTCCGGTGCCCGCGGCCGTCCTGGACCGCGCCCGGCGCACTTTCCGGTGCCCGCGGCCGTCCTGGACGGCGCCGGGCGCACTTTCCGGTGCCTATGACGAGTCCCTCAGGCCGCCAGCAGCCGTCGTCGCCGCGCCAGGGCCGCCGCAACCAGGTCGACGACGTCCGACGGTCGCCGCAGCATGCTTGCCGTCACGGACACGACCTCCCAGCCCGATCGCTGCAGCCGGTTGAGCCGGTCCCGGTCGCGGGTGAGGGCGAAGCGGTCGGAGTGCCACGCCCCGTCGTACTCGACCGCGAGGCGTTCCCGCTCGAAGCCGAGGTCGACCCGCGCCACGAACCCGGCATGGTCGTGCACCACGAGCTGGGGCTCGCCGACGATGCCCGCCAGGGCCAGCACCACCCGCACCACCGACTCCGGCGGCGACTCGGCCCGGGCGTCCGCGAGCTCGAGCACCCGGCGGGCCTGGACCACCCCGTTCTCGTGCGACAGCCGCAGCGCGGCGCCCAGGTTGGTGTCCCGGACGACGCCTGCACGCAGCAGCTGGTCGAGGTCGGCGACGGCCTCGGCGAGCGGGCGCACCGAGATGACGTCGAACGCCGTCCGCAGTGGTGTCGCCACCCGCACCCTGCCGACCCACTCGTGGTCGTCGCGCCGGATCAGCCCGCGCCGGACGGCCAGCCCGGGACGACGGTTCACCCGGTGCCCGGGCAGTGACCGCACCTCGACGGGGTCGGCGGGCCGTGCCAGGGGCACACCCCGCAGGACTGCCGCCGACCGACCGGTGATGACGAGGCCGTCCGGCGAGAGCAGCGCGGCCGCCCGGCACCGGAGCTCGTGCGTCTCGGGGACGCCCCTCGGGGAGTAGACGCCGGTGTAGAGGCGCCGGACGATCGGTCCGCGCAGCTGCTGGGCGGTCAGGGCGCCGGCACTGACGGCATCGCGGCCGAGGAACACCTCGGGGAGCTCGGGTCGTCGTCTGTCCACCCGAGCAGCATCGCCCGCCCGAGGACGCGGTCGGGCCGTCGGAACGCAGTTGTCCACAGGCTGGGGACAACCGCGTGCCGTGTGCGGTCACCGGAAAGTGCGCCCGACGCGGCAACGCTGAGTCTTGTCACGACGGGAAGTGCGCCCGCTGCGGCACGAGGCAGCCCGGAGCACCGCAGAGTGCGCCCGACGCAGCCATGCGGTGCGTGGGACACCGGAAAGTGCGCCCGGTGCCGAAACGCGGGGGGCGCGGCGGGGCGCGGGGTCAGGTGAGGAGGGTCGAGCCCCAGGACTCGCCGGGGCGCAGGCCGGGCGGGCAGGCGAAGAGGGCCGACCCGGTGTGCTGCAGGTACTCCGCCATCGCGTCGGACCGGGAGAGCCGGGCCTGCACGGGGACGTACTGCACGGCCGGGTCGCGGACGAAGGCGAGGAAGAACAGCCCGGCGTCGAGGTGGCCGAGCCCGTCGGTGCCGTCGGTGAAGGTGTAGCCGCGGCGCAGCATCTGCGCGCCCCCGTTGGCCTGCGGAGAAGCCAGCCGCACGTGCGCGTCCTCCGGGATCAGCGGCCCGGACGACGTCATCGTGCCCAGCGGCAGCGCCGCGTGCTCCTCGGTGCCGCCCAGCGGGGCCCCGGACCCCTTGTGCCGCCCCACGACCTGCTCCTGCTCGTGCAGCGAGGCACGGTCCCAGGGCTCGATGAGCATGCGGATGCGCCGGGCCACCAGGTAGCTGCCGCCGGCCAGCCAGCCCGCGGCCGGGTCGTCGTCGGCCCCGACCCACACGTGCTCGTCGAGCAGCGCGGGGTCCTCGGCGACGAGGTTGGCGGTGCCGTCCTTGAACCCGAACATGTTGCGCGGCGTGCGTTGCGCGGTCGACGTCGACGAGGTGCGGCCGAACCCCAGCTGGGACCAGCGCACCGCCACCACCCCGACACCCATCCGGGCCAGGTTGCGGATCGCGTGCACGGCCACCTGCGGGTCGTCCGCGCACGCCTGCACCGCGAGGTCGCCGCCGCAGCGCGCCGGGTCGAGCGCGTCGCGGGAGAAGCGCGGCAGGTCGACCAGCGCGGCGGGGGCCCGGTCGGCGATGCCGAAGCGGTCCACCCCCTCGGCGGTGCGGAACAGGCTGGGCCCGAACCCGATCGTCAGGGTCAGCGAGGCCGCACCGAGGTCGAGGGCCTCCCCGGTGTCGGTCGGCGGGCGGTGCTCCCCGGCCCCGGTCGCCCCGTCCGGCTCGGCCTCGGCGCCGCGGGTCATCCGCTCGGCCGCCTCGGTCCAGCGGGCCAGCAGGTCGACGAGCTCGGCCCGGTCGGAGGTGACGACGTCGAAGGCCACGAAGTGCAGACGGTCCTGCACCGGGGTGGCGATGCCGGCCTGGTGCGCGCCGCGGAACGCGACGGTGGTGGCCGCGGCGGGGACGACGGACGGCTCGCTCGCGCGGCCCGCGACGACCCCGGCACCGGCCACGGCGGCGCCCGCCCCGGCGAGGCCGAGGAAGCCGCGCCGTGACAGCGCGGGGCTCACGGCCCGGTCACCACGCCGGCCACCTGGCTCACCTCGGCCGCGACGGCGTCGACCTGGTCGGAGAGCTCGCGGCGCTGGGGCTCGGTCACGGTCGTGTAGTCGACGAAGCCGTCGCCCTGGCGGTGGGTGGCCAGCGTGGCATCGAGCGCGTCGAAGCGGCCGTCGACGGCGGCGAGCAGGGTGGGGTCGCGGTCGGTGAGCACCGGGGCCAGCGCGGCGACGGCCGCGCGGGACCCGTCCACGTTGGCCTGGAAGTCGTGGAGGTCCGTGTGGGAGTAGACGTCCTCCTCGCCGGTGACCTTGCTGGCGGCGATCTCGTCGAGCAGCCCCTGGGCGCCGTTGGCCAGCTGCACCGGGGTCAGCGCGTAGTCCGGCGAGGTGACCTCGGCGACGAGCGAGGCGACGTCGGCCTGCAGGCCGTCGGCGATCGCGGTCGAGTCGGGTGCCAGCCCGTCGACCCACAGGTCCTTCTCCAGGCGGTGGAACCCGGTGAACGCCTGGCCGTCCTCGAGGTCGACCTCGCGGACGTCGATGCGGGGGTCGAGGTCGCCGAAGCTCTCGGCCACGGGCTCGATGCGCTCGTAGTAGGTGCGGGCAACCGGGTAGAGGGCCTTGGCCCCGGCCACGTCCCCGGCGCGGACCGCGTCGGTGAAGGCGGCGGTCTGCTGGGTCAGCGCCTCGGTCTGGCTGACCACGTAGCGCCGGTAGCCGGCGGTGGCGTCGGCGAGCCGGGAGTCGGTGTCGCCCCGCTCCACCGCGTCACCGGTGACGACGAAGTCGCTGCGCAGGCCGTCGCCGACCATGCCGGGCTTGCACACGGTCTCGTAGGTGGCGGCCTCGGGCAGCTCGACGATGAGGTCACGGGTGATGCCGGGGCCGATGTTCTCCAGCTCGCCCATCACGCGGTCGGCGTCGGCGTAGACGTAGAACTCGGTCACCTTGCTGCCGGTGTTGGTGATGCTGAACGTCGAGGCGCCGGTGGTGGCCTCGCCGCGCGAGACGGTGCACGCGGTGTCCGACGCGGTGACGGTGATGGTGTCCCCGCCCGCGTCGGCCGGGGCCTTGGCGGTGCAGGCGACGAGCACGAGCGGCGCGGCGGCGGCGAGCAGGAGGGCGTGGCGGGTGGTGGTCACGAGGAGGTCCCAGCGGTGGTCGGGGTGGGGGAGGGGGTGGCCGCACGGCGGGCCGGGCGCAGGAACAGGCCCAGCACCACGACGACGTAGCCGGCCCAGGCGGCCACCTCGAGCACGGTCATGGCGGGGCGGAGGTTGAGGATCCCGCCGACGAGGACCGCGTACCAGGCGCCCGGGTCGATCGTCGCGCTGAGGTCGAAGGCCAGGGTGGACCCGCCCGACAGCAGCCCGGCCTCCTGCAGGTCGTGCACGCCGTAGGCCAGGATCCCGGCGGCGACGAGCACCAGCAGCACGCCGGTGACGCGGAAGAAGCGGGCCAGGTCGAGGGTCACCGCGCCGAGGTACATCGCGACGGTCAGCCCGACCGCGACCAGGACGCCGAGCAGCAGCCCGACGAGCGGGGTGGCGGTGCTGCCGGTGTTCTCGACGTTGCTCAGCAGCAGCAGGGCCGTCTCGGCGCCCTCCCGCGCGACGGCGAGGAAGGCCAGGCCGACCACGGCGAGCGGGCCGACGTCGAGCGCCGCGGTCATCCCCGAGCGCAGCGTGCCGGAGATGGTCCGGGCCGCGCGGCGCATCCACAGCACCATGCCGGTGACGATGACGGCGGCGACGACCGAGGCGGTCCCGCCGATCGTCTCCTGCGCGGTGAAGGACAACGTCGAGGTGCCGTGGTGGACCACGGTGAAGACGGCCGCGATGAGCAGCAGCGCGGCGCCGACCCCCGTCCAGACCCACCGCAGCGCGTCGCGCCGGTCGGACCTGACGAGGAACGCGACCAGGATCATCACGACGATGCCGGTCTCGAGCCCCTCGCGCAGGCCGATCAGGCCGTTGGTCACGAGCACGGTGCCCACGGGTTGCACGGCGCCTCCTGCCTCGTTGGTTCAGGGCAGGCTGCCCTAACCAAGGGGAACCTAACACGGTGTCGGGTGGTCGGGACCCGCCTCGGGAGGCCACCGTCGTGGACGATGGGTCGGGTGCCCCGCCCGTCCCGCGCCGCCCCGCTCCTGCTCGGCCTCGCCGCCGTGCTGCTCGCCGGCTGCGCCCCGGGGCCGTCGACCTCGGGCGCCGTGGTGCGCCCGCTCAGCTCGGCCCCGCCCTCGCCCGGGGTGGCCGTGCCCGCCGTCGACCCGGCGCTGTCCCCGGACCTGCTCGACGGCTGGGCGGCCACCACGGCGGCCAGCACCGGCATCTCGGCGACCGCGCTGCGCGCCTACGGGTACGCGGCCGGGGCCCAGGCCGTGCAGGACCCGGGCTGCGGGATCACCTGGCCCACCCTGGCCGGCATCGGCTACGTGGAGAGCAGGCACGGCACCTACGGCGGGGCCACCCTCGACGCGGCGGGCAACGCGCTGCCCTCCATCCGCGGGGTCCCGCTGGACGGCACGGCGGGCAACGCCGCCATCGCCGACACCGACGGCGGGGCGATCGACGGCGACCCGGAGCAGGACCGGGCGGTGGGGCCGATGCAGTTCATCCCCGAGACGTGGGCGCGCTGGGGGGTCGACGCGGACGGCGACGGGGTGGCCGACGTCGACAACATCACCGACGCGGCCACCACCGCGGCCCGCTACCTGTGCGCGGGCGACGGCTCGATGGCCACCGCCGCCGGGTGGACCACCGCGCTGGGCCGGTACAACGCCTCGCGTGCCTACGCCCAGGACGTGCTCACCGCCGCCGACGCGTACGCGGACCGCAGCACCGGGTGACCCCGTGTGTCGGGGGCTCGGCGCGGCCGCTGCTGCCGATAGGGTCGCGGTCGGCTGCACCCCCCGCGCACGCCGCCGTCGACACCGAGGAGAGACCACCGTGGCCGCAATCGAGCAGGTCGGAGCGCGCGAGATCCTCGACTCCCGCGGCAACCCCACGGTGGAGGTCGAGGTCGCGCTGGACGACGGGACCCTGGCCCGCGCGGCGGTGCCGTCGGGCGCCTCGACCGGCGTGCACGAGGCGGTGGAGCTGCGCGACGGCGGCAGCCGCTACGGCGGCAAGGGCGTGCGCAAGGCCGTGCAGGGCGTCCTCGACGAGATCGGCCCCGAGCTGGTCGGCATCGAGGCCGTCGAGCAGCGCCTCGTCGACGCCAAGCTCGTCGAGCTCGACGGCACCCCGGACAAGTCGCGGCTGGGGGCCAACGCGCTGCTCGGCGTCTCGCTCGCCGTGGCCCGCGCCGCGGCCGACTCCTCCGAGCTCGAGCTGTTCCGCTACGTCGGCGGGCCGAACGCGCACGTGCTGCCGGTGCCGATGATGAACATCATCAACGGTGGGGCGCACGCGGACTCGGGCGTGGACGTGCAGGAGTTCATGATCGCCCCCGTCGGCGCGGCCAGCTTCACCGAGGCGCTGCGCTGGGGCGCCGAGGTCTACCACGCGCTCAAGGCCGAGCTGAAGAAGCGTGGCCTCTCGACCGGTCTCGGCGACGAGGGCGGCTTCGCCCCCGACGTCGCCGGCACCTCGGTCGCGCTGGAGATCATCACCACCGCCATCGAGACGGCCGGCTTCACCCCGGGCGACGACGTCGCGCTGGCCCTCGACGTGGCGGCCACCGAGTTCCACTCCGAGTCCGGCTACGCCTTCGAGGGCAGCAGCCGGACGGCGGAGCAGATGGCCGAGTTCTACGGCAAGCTCGTCGGCGAGCACCCGCTGGTGTCCATCGAGGACCCGCTCAGCGAGGACGACTGGGACGGCTGGGTCGCGCTGACCGAGCAGGTGGGGGACCGCGTCCAGATCGTCGGCGACGACCTCTTCGTCACCAACCCCGAGCGGCTGCGCACCGGCATCGAGAAGGGTGCCGCGAACGCCCTGCTGGTCAAGGTGAACCAGATCGGCACGCTCACCGAGACCCTCGACGCGGTCAGCCTGGCGACGGAGAACGGCTACCGCAGCATGATGAGCCACCGCTCCGGCGAGACCGAGGACACCACCATCGCCGACCTCGCCGTGGCCACCAACTGCGGGCAGATCAAGACCGGTGCCCCGGCCCGCAGCGAGCGCGTGGCGAAGTACAACCAGCTGCTGCGCATCGAGGAGGCCCTCGGCGACGCGGCGCGCTACGCCGGCACCGCCGCCTTCCCGCGCCGGGGCGCGAGCGCCTGAGGTGGCGGCGGCGAGCAGGCCCGGCGGCCGGGGCCGGACGACCCGGGCGGCGGTGGGCGGCACCGGGTCCCGGGGCGGCGCGTCCCGCACGGGCACGTCCCGGACCGCCCCCGCGCGCAGCACGCCGTCCCGCAGCACACCGTCCCGCAGCACACCGTCCCGCAGCACCCGCGCGAGCAGCCCGGTGCGCGCCTCGTCGACCCCGCCCGACGGCCCGTCCCGGGGCACCTCGACCCGCCGGTTCGCGGTGCTGGCCGTCGTGGTGTGCGCCCTCGTGCTCACCCTCGCCGTGCCGCTGCGCACCTACGTCGCCCAGCGCCAGGAGCTGGCCGCGACCCTGGCCCGGCAGGACGCCTCGCGGGCGGAGGTCGCCGAGCTGACCCAGCGGCGCACCCAGCTGCAGGACCCGGCCTACGTCGAGGCGCAGGCCCGGGAGCGGCTGCGCTTCGTCAAGCCGGGGGACACCCCCTACCAGGTGCAGCTGCCCGACTCGGTCGAGGCCGCGACCGCGCCCGCCGCGGCCCCGCAGACCCGCACCGACCCGTGGTACTCCGAGCTGTGGGGCACCATCTCCGCCCCCGCCCCGTGACCGCGCCCGACCCGGCCGGACCCGGGACCGACGACCTCGAGACCGTCGCCGCGCAGCTCGGCCGACCGCCGCGCGGGGTGCTCGGCGTCGCGCACCGCTGCCCCTGCGGCAACCCGACCGTCGTGCGCACAGCGCCCCGGCTGCCCGACGGCACCCCGTTCCCGACGCTGTACTACCTCACCTGCCCCCGGCTGGCGTCCGCGCTCGGCCGGCTCGAGGGTGAGGGCGTGATGCGGGAGATGACCGAGCGCCTCGGCACCGACGCCGAGCTCGCCGCCGGGCACCGCCGCGCCCACGAGGCCTACCTCGCGGAGCGCGACGCCCTCGAGCCGCTGGGCACGCAGGTCACCGCCGGCGGCATGCCGGACCGCGTCAAGTGCCTGCACGTGCTGGCCGGGCACGCGCTCGCCGCCGGGCCCGGGGTCAACCCGCTCGGGGACGAGGCGCTCGCGCTCGTGGGTGACTGGTGGGACCGGGGACCCTGCGTGGTCCGGGAGCAGCCGTGAGGGTCGCCGCCGTCGACTGCGGCACCAACTCGGTCCGCCTGCTCGTCGCCGAGGTGGACGCGTCGGGACCGCTGCGCGACCTGCACCGCGAGATGCGGGTGGTCCGCCTCGGCCAGGGCGTCGACGCCACCGGGGAGCTCGCGCCCGAGGCGGTCGAGCGCACCCGGCTGGCCCTGGTCGACTACGCGGCCACGATCGCCGGGCTGGGCGCGGAGCGGGTCCGCATGGTGGCGACCTCGGCCAGCCGCGACGCCCGCAACCGCGACGACTTCGTCGCCGTCGTCCGCGAGACCCTCGGGGTCGACCCGGAGGTCATCACTGGCGACGAGGAGGCCCGGGCGTCGTTCGCCGGGGCCGTGGGGGACCTCGACGCGGCCGACGGGCCGTTCGTCGTGGTCGACCTCGGCGGCGGGTCGACCGAGGTCGTCACGGGCGGAGCCGACGGGGTCACCGGCGCGTTCTCCGCCGACGTCGGCTGCGTGCGGCTCACCGAGCGGTGCCTGCCCGACGACCCCCCGACGGCCGCGCAGGTCGCCACCGCCCGCGGGGTGGCCGAGGCCGAGCTGGGCCGCGCGCTGGCCGCCGTCGACGTCTCCGGGGCGCGAACCTGGGTCGGCGTCGCCGGCACGATGACCACCATCGCCGCGCTCGCCCTCGGCCTCGAGACCTACGACCCCGACCGCATCCACCTCGCCCGCGTGCCGCTGGACCGGGTGCTGGCGGTGTGCGACGAGCTGGTGGCGATGCCGCGTACGGCCCGGGCCGCGCTGGGCCCGATGCACCCGGGCCGGGTCGACGTCATCGGCGGCGGCGCCGTCGTCACGGCCGTGCTGTGCCGAGCGCTGGCCGAGCGGGCGGGGATCACCGACCTCGTCGTCAGCGAGCACGACATCCTCGACGGCATCGCGCTGGGCCTGCGGTAGGTGGGCGCCCCCCTCGGGCCCGCTCCCCGCTCGGTGCGCACGCTGGACGAGCTCGACGCCGCCGTCACCGAGTGCCGGCGCTGCCCGCGGCTGGTGCGGTGGCGGGAGGAGGTGGCCGCCACCCGGCGCGCCGCGTACCGCGACGAGACCTACTGGGGCCGGCCCGTCCCCGCGCTCGGCCCGGCCGACGCCCGCCTGCTCGTCGTCGGCCTCGCCCCCGCTGCGCACGGCGCGAACCGCACCGGGCGGATGTTCACCGGCGACCGCTCCGGGGACGTCCTGTTCGCCGCCCTGCACGCCGTCGGCCTCGCCTCGCAGCCCACCAGCACCCACCTCGGCGACGGCCTCGTGCTGCGCGGCACCCGGATCACCGCGCCCGTGCACTGCGCCCCACCGGAGAACAAGCCCACCACCACCGAGCGCGACACCTGCCGCCGCTGGCTGGTCCGCGAGCTGACCCTGCTCGCCCCGACGCTGCGCGCGGTCGTGGTGCTGGGGGGCTTCGGCTGGCAGGCGTTCCTGCCCACCGCGGCCGCCGCCGGGTGGACGGTGCCCGCACCGCGGCCCCGCTTCGGCCACGGGGCGCGCACCGAGCTGGCCTGGACGGGCCGGGGCGAGGGGGCGCCGCTGCAGGTCCTCGGCAGCTACCACGTCAGCCAGCAGAACACCTTCACCGGGCGGCTCACCCCGGCCATGCTGGAGGAGGTGCTCGGTGCGGCCGCGCGGGCGGCGGGACTGACCTAGCGTGGTCCACCCACGAGCCCTCGTGGCCCAATTGGCAGAGGCGGACGACTTAAAATCGTCGTGGTGTCGGTTCGAGTCCGACCGGGGGCACACCAGGCGTTCCCCGGTAGTGTCCGGTTTGCCTGGAGGGAACCAACGCCGGAACCCCAGCGTTGTGAGAGGTGAGCGGGTCCACCAGGTAGGACCCCGCGACGAGAAGGGAACGACCCCGTGCGCACCAGCAGCAACCCGGTGTTCCGCAACCTGACCCCGGCCGCGCCGCGGGGCGGGTCGGCACCGTACGGCCAGGCCCAGCCCTACGGCCAGGGCCCCGGCTACGGCCAGCAGGGTTACGGCCAGCCCCAGGGCCAGGGCTACACCGCCCCTGAGCCCTACACGACCTCGCGCAGCATGACGGTCGACGACGTCGTCACCAAGACGGCGATGACCCTGGGCGTCCTCGTCGTCGCCGCGGTCATCTCCTACGTGCTCGCCCGCAGCAACCCCGGCCTGGTCACCCCGCTGGCCCTCGGTGGCGCGCTCATCGGCTTCGGCCTGGTCATGCTGGCCACCTTCGCCAACAAGATGAACGCCCCGGTCGTGCTCGCGTACGCCGCGTTCGAGGGCCTGTTCGTCGGCGCCATCTCGTTCGTGTTCGCGAACTTCGCGTTCCCGGGCTCCGGCAACGCCCCCGGCTCGACGATCATCGTGCAGGCCGTGGTCGGCACCGTCGGCGTGTTCGCCGGGATGCTCGTGGTCTACAAGACCGGCGCCATCCGGGTCACCCCGAAGCTCACCCGCATGGTCATGGCCGGCCTCATCGGCGTGCTCGTCCTGGCGGTCGTGAACCTGGTGGCCTCGTTCTTCGTCGACGGCGGCCTGGGCCTGCGGGACGGTGGCCCGATCGCCATCCTGTTCAGCCTCGTCTGCATCGGCGTCGCGGCCTTCATGTTCCTGCTCGACTTCAACCAGGCGGACGAGCTCATCCGCCGCGGGGCGCCCGAGAAGGCCGCCTGGGGCGTCGCCCTCGGCCTGACCGTGACGCTGGTCTGGCTCTACGTCGAGATCCTGCGGCTGCTGAGCTACTTCAACCGCAACTGACGCACCGCGCACCACGAGGGCCCCGCAGCACCTGCTGCGGGGCCCTCGTCGTCGCCCGGGCCCCCGCTCTGCCCGCGCCGGCGCACCACCCGCTCGCCCACCCCGCCGAGCGCCGGTGTGTGGCGGCGGGGTGAGCCCCGTGAGCGCCACACACCGGCGCTCGGCCGAGGTGATCATGGGCGCGACGTCGCTCACCGGCACCGGGGAGCGACACCAACCCCATGATCACCGGGGCCGGGACGCACGACGGGCCCGCACCCCGGCAGGAGTGCGGGCCCATCGGGGCGGGGGATCAGCTCAGGCGCTCGAGCACCATGGCCATGCCCTGCCCGCCACCGACGCACATGGTCTCCAGGCCGTACTGCTTGTCGTGAGTGCTCAGGTTGTTCAGCAGCGTGGTGGTGATGCGCGCCCCGGTCATGCCGAACGGGTGGCCCACCGCGATCGCGCCGCCGGAGACGTTGAGCTTGTCCTCGTCGATGCCGAGCTCACGCGCGGACCCGATGACCTGCACCGCGAACGCCTCGTTGATCTCGACGAGGTCGATGTCGGACATCGACATTCCGGCGATGGCCAGGGCGCGACGGGACGCCTCGATCGGGCCGAGGCCCATGATCTCGGGCGAGAGCCCGGAGACCCCGGTCGAGACGACGCGGGCCAGCGGGGTCAGCCCCAGCTCCTCAGCCTTGGTGTCGCTCATGATGACCAGCGCGGCGGCGCCGTCGTTGAGCGGGCAGGCGTTGCCTGCGGTGATGACGCCGTCGGGCCGGAACACCGGCTTGAGCTGGCTGACCGCCTCGTAGGTGGTGCCCGCGCGGGGCCCGTCGTCCTTGCTGACCACGGTGCCGTCGGCCAGGGTCACCGGGGTGATCTCACGGTCGAAGAAGCCCTGCCCGATGGCCTCCTCGGCGCGGTTCTGGCTGCGCACCCCCCAGCGGTCCATCTCCTCGCGGCTGATGCCGGTGGCCTGGGCGACGTTCTCCGCGGTGTAGCCCATGGCGATGTAGGCGTCGGGGACGAGCCCGTCCTCACGCGGGTCGTGCCAGGTCGACCCGCCCTGCGCGGAGTCCACCGTGCGCTGCTCGGCGTCGGCGAAGAACGGGTTGTGGGTGTCGGGCCAGGAGTCCGAGGTGCCCCTGGCGAAGCTGGACACGCTCTCCACGCCCGCGGAGATGAAGACGTCGCCCTCGCCGGCCTTGATGGCGTGCAGCGCCATCCGGGTGGTCTGCAGCGACGACGAGCAGTAGCGGGTGATGGTGGTGCCGGGCAGCTGGTCGTAGCCGAGCTGCACCGCGACGATGCGGGCCAGGTTGTTGCCCTGCTCGCCGCCGGGCAGGCCGCAGCCGAGCATGAGGTCGTTGATGGTGTTCGGGTCGACCTCGGGGACCTTGGCCAGCGCGGCGGCGACCATCTGGGCGGCCAGGTCGTCGGGGCGGATGCTCGCGAGCGAGCCCTTCATCGCGCGACCGATGGGGGACCGAGCGGTGGCGACGATGACAGCCTCGGGCATGTTCAGCTCCTTCGTGGGCGGTGCGGTCAGCCCACAGTAGGTCCCGGCCCGCTGCCCCCGTCCCGCTGCCCCGGGCGTCAGGCGCGGGGCGTGCGGCGGGCGCGCCGTTCCGCGGCCTGCAGCAGCCCGGCGGCCGCGGTGCCGCCCTGGCGGGCCCGCTGCTGCAGGGTCCGGTTCAGCGCGGAGGTCAGCCGCACCGTGGGCCGGCGGGCCTCCGCGGTGCGGGAGCGCAGCGGGGCCACGGGCAGCGCCCCGCCGCCCCACACCCCCAGCTCGGCGCACAGCGCGGGCAGCAGCAGCGCCGCGGCCGCCTCGTACCCGGCCGCGGAGGGGTGGAAGCGGTCGGTGGAGAACAGCGCGTCGGGCCGGGTGAGGAACTCGGGGGAGAGCAGGTCGGCCACCGCCACCGCGTGCCCGCCCTGCTGCTCCACGGCGGTGCGCTGGGCCCGCGCCAGCTGCAGGCTCCACGTGCGGGCCACGCTGCGCAGCGGCTGCGGGATCGGTCGGATCGCCCCCAGGTCCGGGCAGGTGCCGACGACGACGACCGCGCCGGCCGCGCGCAGCCGGCCCACCGCGTCGGCCAGCCGCTGCGCCGACGCCGCGACGGACAGCTTCGCGGTGACGTCGTTGGCGCCGATGATGATGACGGCCGCGTCCGGCGCCTCCCCGGCCAGCGCCGCGTCCACCTGGGCGTCGAGCACCCGGCTGGTGGCCCCGACGACGGCGTGGGTGGTCAGCCGGACCCGGCGCTCGGTCTCCTCGGCCAGGCCGCGGGCCAGGATCACCCCGGGCAGCTCCTCGGCCTCGCCGCAGCCCAGCCCGGCGGCGGTGGAGTCGCCGAGCAGGACCAGGCTCAGCTCGGCCGTCGCGGCGGGGGACACCTCGACGGGGCCCGAGCCCGGGTCGTAGACGCCGTCGGCGCGGGGCGGCTGCGCGGCGGGCGGCCCGATGGTGGTGCGGGCCCGCTTGGCCTGCTCGAGCAGCAGCCCGTAGGTCGCCCCGGCGACCGTGCCCACCGAGCCCGCCCCGACGGCGGCGGCGACCGACCACTGACGTGCCCTGACCACGCACCCACCTCCTCGGCCTCCGACGCTAGTCGCCCGGCGCGGTGCGCCCGGCCACGGACCTGCGACCATGGGGCCATGCGCATCGCCGAGCACGTCATCGACCTCGTCGGGCACACGCCCCTGGTCCGGCTCACGTCGGTGACGAGCGGGGTCACCGGCACCGGCGGGGGGCTGGGCACGGTCGCGGCCAAGGTCGAGTACCTCAACCCCGGCGGCAGCGTGAAGGACCGCATCGCGGTGCGGATGGTCGAGGCGGCGGAGGCGTCCGGGGCGCTGCGCCCGGGCGGCACCATCGTCGAGCCGACCTCCGGCAACACCGGGGTGGGCCTGGCGCTGGTGGCGCAGCGCAAGGGCTACCGGTGCGTGTTCGTCTGCCCCGACAAGGTCTCCGAGGACAAGCGCAACGTGCTGCGCGCCTACGGCGCCCGGGTCGAGGTGTGCCCCACCTCCGTGCCCCCGGACCACCCGAGCAGCTACTACTCGGTGTCCGACCGGCTGGTCCGTGAGATCGAGGGCGCGTGGAAGCCGGACCAGTACTCCAACCCGGAGGGACCGCGCAGCCACTACGAGACGACGGGCCCGGAGATCTGGGCCGACACCGACGGCCGCATCACCCACTTCGTCTGCGGCGTCGGCACCGGCGGCACCATCACCGGCACCGGTCGCTACCTCAAGGAGGTCAGCGCCGACCGCGAGGGCGGCCCGGTCCGCATCGTCGGGGTCGACCCCGAGGGCTCGGTCTACTCCGGCGGCACCGGGCGGCCCTACCTCGTCGAGGGCGTCGGGGAGGACTTCTGGCCCAGCGCTTACGACCCGGCCGTGCCCGACGAGATCATCGCCGTGTCCGACGCGGACTCCTTCGCCATGACGCGGCGGATGGCCCGCGAGGAGGGCCTGCTCGTCGGCGGGTCGTGCGGCATGGCCGTCGTCGGGGCGCTGCGGGTCGCCGCGGCGGCCGGGCCGGACGCGGTCGTGGTCGTGCTGCTGCCGGACTCCGGCCGCGGCTACCTGGCCAAGATCTTCGACGACGCCTGGATGTCGTCCTACGGGTTCCTCTCCCCGGCCGACGACGGCCCGGGCCACCGCCGGGTGGGCGACGTGCTGCGCGGCAAGTCCGGGCTGCTGCCGGACCTGGTGCACACCCACCCCAACGAGACGGTGCGCGACGCGATCGACATCCTGCGGGAGTACGGGGTCTCGCAGATGCCGGTGGTGGGGGCGGAGCCGCCGGTCATGGCGGGCGAGGTGGCCGGCAGCGTCAGCGAGCGCGACCTGCTCGACGCGGTCTTCGCCGGCCGGGCCCACCTGGCCGACCCGGTGGCCCAGCACATGACGGCGCCGCTGCCGATGCTCGGCTCCGGCGAGCCGCTCAGCGCCGTCACCGACGCGCTCGGCGACACCGACGCGGTGATGGTGGTCGAGGACGGCAAGCCGCTCGGCGTCGTCACCCGGCACGACCTGCTGGGGTTCCTCTCGACCGTGGGGTGACGCGGTCGTCCGGATCTCCTCACCCGCGGCGGCCGGTCCGCTAGCGTCTCCGGCACCACGGCGCGGCCGCGTCGTCGTCGACCTGAGGAGACTGGCGTGACCGAGCGACCGCAGGACGGGTCCGGCCAGGGCCCGCAGGGCAGCGACAGCACCGCCGGCGCGGGGCCGTCCTGGTCGGTGCCCGACGAGGAGGACGACCGCACGCAGGTCGTCGGCGGCCGGGGCGCCCCGGCTCCCGGCAGCACGTCCCCCGGCAGCCCGTCCTCCGGCTCGGCGCCGAACCTGGACAAGGGCTCCGGGCGGGACGCGCCGCCGAGCCTGGAGAAGACCCCGCAGCCCGGGAGCGGTTCCACGCCGGGCCAGGGGCAGCAGCCCTACGGCCAGCCGTCCTACGGCGACCAGTCCTACGGACAGCAGCCCTACGGCCAGCAGGGCTACGGCGACCAGTCCTACGGACAGCAGCCCTACGGCCAGCAGGGCTACGGCGACCAGTCCTACGGCCAGCAGTCCTACGGCGACCAGTCCTACGGGCAGCAGCCGTACGGCCAGCAGCCCGGGTACGGCCAGCCGGGGTACGGCTACGGGGGGCCGCAGCTCGCGGTGACGGGCGGGTACGTCGAGTGGCCCAAGCGCGCGCTGGCCGGGCTCGTCGACTACGTCGCGCCGACGATCGCGTTCTACGTCGTCTACGCCCTGTTCACCTTCGCGGTCGGCGGCGGCATCGGGGTGAGCCTGGCCCTGCTGTCGAACCTCGCGTTCCTGGGGTACTTCGTCTACAACTTCGGCTACCTGCAGGGCACCACCGGCTCCTCGGTCGGCAAGAAGATGGTGGGGATGAAGATCGTCGGCGAGCAGACCGGCGCCCCGCTCGGCTTCGGGATGTCCTTCGTCCGCCAGCTCGCGCACTTCCTCGACTCGCTCGCCTGCTACGTGGGCTTCCTGTGGCCGCTGTGGGACCAGAAGAAGCAGACGTTCGCCGACAAGATCCTCACCACGGTCGCGGTCCCGGTGAGCGCCGACGCGGGCCAGGGCTCCTACGGCCAGCAGGGCTACGGCCAGGGGTACGGCGAGCAGCAGTCCTACGGCCAGCAGGCCTACGGCGAGCAGCAGTCGTACGGCCAGCAGTCCTACGGCGAGCAGCAGCCCTACGGCGAGCAGCAGTCCTACGGCCAGCAGCCCTACGGCCAGCCCGGCTACGGCGGCCAGACCGGGTACGGCGACCAGTCCGGCTACGGCCAGCAGCAGCCCGGTCACGGTCAGCAGGGGACGGGTCAGCAGGGCTACGGCCAGCAGCCCGGCCAGGGCCAGGACCCCTGGGGCAGCGGGCAACCGGGGTACGGGCAGGGGCAGAACCCGTACGGCACCGGCCAGGGCTGAGCCGGCACCGCGGGTCGTTACGCTCGCGACATGAGCCACGCCGCGCCCTCCAGCTCCTCCCACGGCTTCGCCACCCGGGCGATCCACGCGGGCCAGGACCCGGAACGCACCACGGGTGCGGTCAACGTCCCGATCTACGCCACGTCCACCTACGCCCAGGACGGGGTGGGCGGGCTGCGCGAGGGCTACGAGTACTCCCGGACCGGCAACCCCACCCGCACCGCGCTCGAGGCCTGCCTCGCCGCGCTCGAGGGCGGGACCCACGCCCGGGCGTTCGCCTCCGGCATGGCCGCCACGGACACCCTGCTGCGCTCCCTGCTCAGCCCTGGTGACCACCTCGTCATCCCCGACGACGCCTACGGCGGCACCTTCCGGCTGGTGGACAAGGTGCTCTCGCGGTGGGGGGTCAGCCACACCCCCGTGGCGCTGTCGGACCCCGACGCGGTGCGCGCCGCGCTGCGCCCGGAGACCAAGGTGGTGTGGGTCGAGACCCCGACCAACCCGCTGCTGGGGATCGCCGACATCGGGGTGCTCGCCGACGTGGCCCACGACCGGGGCGTGCCCCTGGTGGTGGACAACACCTTCGCCTCGCCCTACCTGCAGACGCCGCTCGCGCTCGGCGCCGACGTCGTCGTCCACTCCACGACGAAGTACCTCGGGGGGCACTCCGACGTCGTCGGGGGCGCCGTGGTCACCGACGACGACGACCTGGCCGAGCAGCTGGCGTTCCTGCAGAACGGGGCCGGGGCGGTGCCCGGGCCGTTCGACGCGTACCTGACGCTGCGCGGCATCAAGACCCTCGCCGTGCGGATGGACCGCCACAGCGACAACGCCGAGGCCGTGGTCGACCTGCTCACCGAGCACCCGGCCGTCGCGGAGGTGCTCTACCCCGGCCTGCCCGAGCACCCCGGCCACGACGTCGCCGCGCGCCAGATGCGCCGCTTCGGCGGGATGGTCTCGGTGCGGCTGCGCGGCGGGCGGGCCGCGGCCACGGCGCTGTGCAGCGGCACCACGCTGTTCACCCTGGCCGAGAGCCTGGGCGGGGTGGAGTCGCTCATCGAGCACCCGGCCGCGATGACCCACGCCTCCACGGCCGGCTCGATGCTGGAGGTCCCCGACGACCTGGTGCGGCTCTCCGTCGGCATCGAGGACGGGGCGGACCTCGTCGCCGACCTGGGGCAGGCGCTCGAGGCCCTCTAGCCGCCCGGCCCGGTCAGGGCCGCAGCACGTCGCCCGGCGAGGCCGGGTCGGCGGCCGCGGGGGCGGGCAGCGGGGCGCCGGGGACGACGAGGTCGTCCGCCGCGACGCACCCGCCGACGAGGACGGCCGACCCGTCGGAGCGGGCCACCAGCCGGCCCGGGTCGTCGCAGCCCGCACCGGCGACGGTGGCGAACGCACCGGCGACCAGCGCGGCGGAGGTGGCCACGGTCGCGGCCAGCGCCACCGTTGATCGCCGCACTCCCACCACTCGCCCCCCGTCGTCGTCCCGGTGCCCGAGGCCCCCGGAGGACCTCACGCCTGCTTCACCGACGCTACCCGCCGCGTGATCGGGGTGCCCCGCGGCTGGCAGGATCACCGCGGTGGACCTCGTGGGTGCGGACCGGATCGCCGCGGCGGCGCAGCTGCTCGCCCCCGTCGTGCGGCGGACCCCGGTGCTGCCGTCCCGGGCGCTGGGGGAGCGCACCGGGGTGCCCGTCCACCTCAAGTGCGAGAACCTGCAGCGCACCGGCTCGTTCAAGATCCGCGGCGCCTACACCCGGCTGCACGGCCTCTCCGCCGACGAGCGCCGCCGCGGGGTCGTGGCGGCCAGTGCCGGCAACCACGCCCAGGGGGTCGCCCTGGCCGCCCAGCTGCTCGGCATCGGGGCGACGGTGTTCATGCCCACCGGTGCCTCGCTGCCCAAGCTCGCCGCCACCCGCGCCTACGGGGCCGAGGTCCACCTCGTCGGCGCGGTGCTCGAGCAGTCCATCGCCGCGGCCACCGAGCACGCCGAGCGCACCGGTGCGGTGTTCATCCACCCGTTCGACCACCTCGACGTGGTCGCCGGGCAGGGCACCTGCGGGCTGGAGATCCTCGAGCAGCTGCCCGAGGTGGGCACCGTCCTGGTCTGCACCGGCGGCGGTGGGCTGCTGGCCGGCGTCGCTGCGGCGGTCCGCGCCCACCGCCCGCAGGTGCGCGTCATCGGGGTGCAGGCGGAGGAGGCCGCCGCCTGGCCCGCGTCGTTGGCCGCCGGGCACCCCGTGGCGCTGCAGGAGATGTCGACCATGGCCGACGGCATCGCGGTCGGCGCCCCGGGGCAGGTGACGTTCGACCACGTCTCGGCGCTGGTCGACGAGGTCGTCACGGTCAGCGAGGACGCGCTCTCCCGCGCCCTGGTGCTGTGCCTGGAGCGGTCCAAGATGGTCGTCGAGCCCGCCGGGGCGGCCGCTGTCGCTGCGCTGCTCGACCTCGACCTGCACCTCGACGGCCCCGTGTGCGCGCTGCTCTCCGGCGGCAACGTCGACCCGCTGCTGCTGACCCGGGTGGTGCAGCACGGCCTCTCCGCCGCAGGCCGCTTCCTGGCGCTGCGCGTCACCGTGCCCGACCGGCCCGGCTCGCTGGCCTCGCTGCTCACCACGGTCGGCGCCGCGGGGGGCAACGTCATCGACGTCGCGCACTCCCGGCTCACCGGCACCCTCGCCCTGGGCGAGGTCGAGGTGGTCACCACTGTCGAGACCCGGGGCGCCGCGCACGGGAACGACCTGGTGGCCACGCTCCGCGAGCGCGGCTACCAGGTCGTCGTCCTGACCCCCGACCGCGAGGCCTGAGGCCCCGCCGTCCGCTGCGTCACATGCGGAAGGGCTCCGCGCTGCTCACATGCGGAAGGGCTCCGCGCTGGTCAGCGTCACCTTCATGGACTTGCCGTTGGGCAGGGTGAACTCGCGGCTCTCGCCGACCGCGGCGTCGAGCAGGGCCGAGCCCAGCGGTGAGCTCGGCGAGTAGACCTCGAGGTCGTCGTGGGCGCCCTCCTCGCGGGTGGCGATGAGGAACGTCTCGGCGTCGGACTCGTCGCCGTCGTAGTAGACCTTCACCACGGAGCCGGGCAGCGCGACGCCGGACTTCGTCGGGGCCTGCCCGACCTTGGCGTTGTTGAGCAGCTCGGTGAGCTGGCGGATGCGGGCCTCCTGCTGGCCCTGCTCCTCGCGGGCCGCGTGGTAGCCGCCGTTCTCCTTGAGGTCGCCCTCCTCGCGCCGCTCGTTGATCTCGGCCGCGATGACGGGACGGTTGGCGACGAGGCCGTTCAGCTCGGACTTCAACCGGTCGTGGGACTCCTGGGTCAGCCACGTCACCTGGGTGTCGGTCATCGCGTGATCACTCCTCGCATCGCAGGGGCGCCCCACCCCGTCCGGGTCGGGCGCCGAAACACCGAAGCACGGCTCCGCTGCGGGGCCGTGCGGTGGGTCACGTTACCACCCGGGCCCCTGGGGACGGGTGAAGTCGCAGGTCAGCGGGGGTGGGCCGGGCCCCGCATCAGGACCCGGCGAACCACGGCGGGACGGTGAGGCTGCAGCCGTAGACGTCGCCGGCCACCGGCGGGGCGGACGTCTTGACCTCCGTCGTGACCGAGGTGATCGCGTCGGTGCCCGGGCCGACGAGCACCTCGCGGCGGCCGGTCTCGGAGCCGTCCAGCGAGCGGGCCCGCACGATGCACACCGCCGGGGCGGCGGGGTCGGATCGGGTGACGTCGAAGCGCAGCGTCAGCGTCGAGGCGTCGGTCAGCTCGAAGCCGGTCTGCTCCCCCTGCACGGGGGTCTGCGCCAGGTTGGTGTAGGCCAGGTAGGCCACCCCGAGGCCGACGAGCACGGCGAGCGTGGTCACCACCAGCGTCCACCGCGACGGTCCCCGGGCCGCCCGGGGGCGCGAGTACCGCCCCTCGGGGCGGGTGTCGGGGGTGACGTCGGGCACGGCGGGGGCCTTCCAGGCGCGGGGGACCGGGGTCCGGGGGTGGGGGTGCGGGGTGCGGCTCGGCGGCGCGCGCCCGCGGGGTGGGACGATGGGGCCGAGCATACGAGCGGTGTGCGCGGGCAGGTCGAGCGAGGAGATGGGTCGAAGCGTGAGCGGACTGCGGCTGATGGCGGTGCACGCCCACCCCGACGACGAGTCGAGCAAGGGTGCGGCCACCGCGGCGAAGTACGTCGCCGAGGGCAACGAGGTGCGGGTGGTGAGCCTGACCGGGGGCGAGCGGGGCAGCATCCTCAACCCGGCGATGGACACCCCCGGGGTGCACGAGCGCATCCACGAGGTCCGCGAGGAGGAGATGGCGCGCGCCGCGGCCATCCTCGGCGTCTCCCACACCTGGCTCGGCTTCGTCGACTCGGGCCTGCCCGAGGGCGACCCGCTGCCCCCGCTGCCCGAGGGCTGCTTCGCCCTGGCCCCGCTCGAGGAGGCCGTCGAGAAGCTCGTCGCCGTCGTCCGGGAGTTCCGCCCCCACGTGATGACGACCTACGACGAGACCGGCGGCTACCCCCACCCCGACCACATCCGCTGCCACGAGGTGTCCGTGGCCGCGTTCGAGGCCGCCGGTGACCCGGAGCGCTACCCCGACGCCGGCGAGCCGTGGCAGCCGCTGAAGCTGTACTACTCCCACGGCTTCTCCCGGCGGCGCCTGGAGCGCTTCGACGAGGCGATGCGGGCCCGCGGCGAGGAGCCGCCCTTCGCCGAGTGGCTCGCCAAGTGGGACCCCGCGCGGCCCGACGTGATGGAGCGCGTCACCACGCAGGTGGTGTGCGGGGAGTACTTCGACAAGCGCGACGACGCGCTGCGCGCCCACGCCACCCAGATCGACCCCACGGGCCGGTTCTTCGTCGTGCCGCTGGAGCTGCAGCAGGAGCTGTGGCCCACCGAGGAGTACGAGCTGGCCCGCTCGCTGGTCGACACCACGCTGCCCGAGGACGACCTGTTCGCCGGGGTCCGCGACCGGGTGGAGCAGCGGTGATCGGCGCGCACCTGGCCCTGCTGGCCTCCGACGTCACCACCGTGCTGGCGCAGTCCGACGTGCAGCAGCCCGGCGGGCAGGGCCCGGAGTACGGCAAGGCCGCCCCCGTCGGGCTCGTCGTGGTGCTGCTGCTGCTCATCGGCACGGTGCTGCTGGTGCGCTCGATGAACCGCAAGCTGCGCCGGCTGCCCGCCAGCTTCCCGGACGACCAGACCGGGGACGGCGCGGGCCCGGCGGCCGAGCGGGACGACGCGCCGACCCGCTGAGGGGGCTCGCCGGGGGTCAGGCCTCCTGCTGGTCCTTGACCGAGGAGGCGTAGACGTCGACGTACTCCTGGCCGCCGAGGCGGGCCAGCTCGCTCATGATCTGGTCGACGATGGCGCGCTCCGCCCAGCGGTCCCCGGCCATGCCGTCGTAGCGGCTGAAGTCCAGCGGGGCGCCGAAGTGGATCTCGACCCGCGTCGGGCGCCACATCGTGGTCCCGGGCGGGTTGAGCCGGTCGGTGCCGACCACCGCGACGGGGACGACGGGGGCGCCGGTGGCCAGGGCGACCTTGGCGACGCCGGTGCGGCCCTTGTAGAGCTTGCCGTCGGGGGAGCGGGTGCCCTCCGGGTAGATGCCGAACGCCAGCCCGCTGTCGACGACCTCGATGACCTTCTCCACCGAGGCGGCGGCGGCCGACTTGGCCTCCCGGTCGACGGGCACCATGCCGAGGCTGGTGAAGAACCACGCCTTCGCCCGGCCGCGCAGCCCCGTGCCGGTGACGTACTCGTGCTTGCCGATGTAGCAGACCTGCCGCGGCATGATCACCGGGACGACGAACGAGTCCGCCACCGCGAGGTGGTTGCCCGCCAGGATCACCCCGCCGGTGGCGGGGATGTTCTCCAGGCCGAAGACCTTGGGC
Source organism: Rhodococcus aerolatus (assembly GCF_054783215.1). Classification (NCBI taxonomy): domain Bacteria; kingdom Bacillati; phylum Actinomycetota; class Actinomycetes; order Mycobacteriales; family Nocardiaceae; genus Rhodococcus; species Rhodococcus aerolatus. Next base: position 29,441 of record NZ_BAAGQZ010000039.1, read on the forward strand.
CGGCTGAGCAGCTTGATCACGGGGCCGAGCAGCACCCGTGACATCAGGAACCACATCACGGGGCCAACCTACTGCCGCGCCGCGGCGACCGGCGCCGCCTGCGGCCGCCGGGGCAGCCGGACCCGGAACGTGGCGCCGTGGCCCGGGGTGGAGCTGACCTCCACGGTCCCACCGTGCGCGGCGACCAGGGCGGCGACGATGGACAGCCCCAGCCCGGTGCCGCCGCTGGCCCGGGTGCGCGAGGTGTCGGTGCGGTAGAAGCGCTCGAACACGCGCTCGGCGTCCTCGGGGGCCAGGCCGGGGCCGGCGTCGGTCACCTCGAGCACGGCGTCACCCCCGTCGGGGTCGTCCTGCCCGCCCGGCCCGGGCACGGTGCCGACGCGGACGGTGACCGGGGTGCCGGCCGGGGTGTGGGTCAGCGCGTTGGTGACCAGGTTGCTCAGCACCTGCCGCAGCCGGTGCTCGTCGCCGACGACCTCCGGGGTGCCGGGCCCGGCCAGGACCTCCAGGCGCACCGGCCGGTCGCGGGCCACCGCGGAGGCGTCGTGCACCGCGTCGCTGGCCAGCACGAGCAGGTCGACGGGCTGCTGCTCCAGCGGGCGCTGCGAGTCCAGCCGGGCCAGCAGCAGCAGGTCCTCCACCAGCAGGCCCATCCGCGCGGCCTCGCCCTCGATGCGGCCCAGCAGCCGGGCCACCGCGGCCGGGTCGGCCGCCGCGCCCTGCCGGTAGAGCTCGGCGAAGCCGCGGATGGTGGTCAGCGGGGTGCGCAGCTCGTGGCTGGCGTCGCCGACGAAGCGGCGCATCCGCTCCTCCGACGAGCGGGCCGCGGCCTCGGACTCCCGGGCGGCGGCCTCGGAGGCCTCGGTGGCGGCGAAGGCGCCCTGGATCTGGCCGAGCATGCCGTTGAGCGCTGCGGAGAGCCGGCCCACCTCGGTGCCCGGGTCGCGGTCGGGCACGCGGCGGTCCAGGTCGCCCGCGGCGATGGCGGCCGCGGTGGCCTCGACCTCGGTCAGCGGGCGCAGGCTGGCCCGCACCACCAGGTAGGCCAGCCCGCCGAGCAGGGCCACCACCGCGAGGCCGATGACGAGCAGCACCTGGGTGAGCCGCTCGATGGCGGCGTGGTCGTCGGCCAGGCTCGCGGCGACGGTGACGACCCCCGTCGGCCCGCCCACGGTCGCGACGGCGCGCCAGCGGCTGCCGTCTGCCGCCTGGACGGTGTACGGCTGGCCCGAGGCGAGCTGGGCCGGCGTCGGCGCGGGCAGGTCGGGGCCCGCCTCGCCCGGGGTGGGGTCGGCGACGACCGCGGTGAGCGCGCCGGCGGGGGTCGAGAACGCGATGTAGTAGCGGCTGCGCGGCGAGAAGCCGCCGTCGCCGTCGCCGGACCCGCCGCCGGGGCTGCGGGTGCCGCGGTCGCCGGCGCTGAACGGCTTGACCGAGTCGAGCAGGCCGGAGTCGGTGCGGCTCTGCAGGAACCCGGAGAGCTGGGTGGTGGCGGCCGCCCCGGAGGCGAGCAGGCCGAGGACGAGCAGCGCGAGCAGGGCCAGGACGAGGGTGACCCGCAGCGGCTGCGCGCGCCACCGCAGCCGCCGCCGGGTGGCCGCCGGGTCCGGGCCCCGCCCGCTCACGTCCGGGGCTGGCGCAGCACGTACCCGACGCCGCGCAGCGTGTGCAGCAGCCGGGGCTCGGTGGTGTCGACCTTGCGGCGAAGGTAGGACACGTAGGACTCGACGACGTTGACCTCGCCGCCGAAGTCGTAGTTCCACACGTGGTCGAGGATGCGGGGCTTGCTCAGCACCGTGCCCGCGTTGGTCATGAGGTAGCGCAGCAGCTTGAACTCCGTCGGCGAGAGGGTCACCGGCTCGCCCGCCTTGAACACCTCGTGGGTGTCGTCGTCGAGCTCGATGTCGGCGAAGGTGAGTCGTGAGCCCGCGGCCACCTCGGCCCCGGCGCCGCTGCGGCGCAGCAGGGCCCGGATGCGGGCGACGACCTCCTCGAGGCTGAACGGCTTGGTGACGTAGTCGTCCCCGCCGATGCTCAGCCCGGTCACCTTGTCCTGCACCGCGTCGCGGGCGGTGAGGAACAGCGCCGGGCAGTGCACCCCGTCCGCGCGCAGCCGGCGCAGCAGGCCGAAGCCGTCCATGCCCGGCATCATCACGTCGAGCACCACCAGGTCGGGCCGGAAGGTGCGGGCCACGTCGAGGGCGCGCATCCCGTCCGGGGCCGTCACCACCTCGAACCCGACGAAGCGCAGGCTCGCGGAGAGCAGCTCGACGATGTTCGGCTCGTCGTCGACCACCAGGATCTTCGCCTCGGCCGTCCCCGCGCCGGTCGTGCTCGTCGTCACCACGTCCCCTGCCACCGCTGCCGTCGTCATGGGGCAAGCCTCGGGCGGGCACCTGCCCCCCTGCTGGACGCTACCTGTGAGGTGGCTGGACGCCTGTGTGTGATGACTGCAGCCAGGAGGCGAGGTTCCGTTCACAGGCTGCTCCGCCCGGGGCGAACAGGGTGGCGGATCGGTGTTTGTAAGCGTGTAATCGTGTAATCACCGACACGAGGAGCGCGACATGATGCACGGACACGCACCAGGACACGACCACCCGCGCGGCCCCGGGGCCTGGCGCGCCGGCCGCGGCGGGGGACCGGGCCGCGGGCGCCCGGCCGCCGACCTGCCCGGGGCCGACGACGCCGCCGCCTGGTTCTCCGGCCGGCTGCCCGACGACTGGTTCACCGGGGCGCCGGAGGTGACCGTCGACCGCGAGGAGGTCGTCGTCGTCGGCACGCTGCCCGACCTGGCCGAGGCCCCCGAGGACGACGACGCCCGCGCCGCCGCGGAGGCGGGCCGCATCAGCCGGTTCCGGGAGGACACCCGCACGGCCCGCATGGAGATCGCCCGGCAGGCGCAGGCCCGCTACGGCCGCGACGTGGCCTGGGGCGCCCGGGTCGGGGGCAGCAGCGAGCTGTTCACCTCGGCCGCGGTGCCCGTGATGACGCGGCTGCGCCAGCCCCAGCGCCAGGTGCTCGACACGCTCGTCGACGCGGGCGTGGCCCGGTCCCGCTCGGAGGCGCTGGCCTGGTGCGTCCGGCTGGTGGGCGAGCACGCCGACGACTGGCTGGGCCAGCTGAGGGACGCGCTCAAGGGCGTCGAGGACCTGCGCTCGGGCCCGGAGCTGTAGGTAGGACCGCATCCCGCGGGCTCGATGCACCCCGGGCCGCCCCGGGCGTGCCTCGAGCCCGCGGGATGCAGCGCGGTCAGGCGTAGATGGTCAGCCAGATCGCCACGTAGTGGCACAGCGCGGCCAGCACCGTCGCGGCGTGGAAGAACTCGTGGTAGCCGAACGTGGTCGGCCACGGGTCCGGCCAGCGCGAGCCGTAGAAGACCCCGCCCACGCTGTAGAACACCCCGCCGACCACGAGCAGCACCAGCGCGGCCACCCCGGCGCGCGCCAGCAGGTCGGGCAGCACGAACACCGCCACCCAGCCCAGCGCGAGGTACAGCGGCACCCCCACCCAGCGGGGCGCGCCGGGCCACGCCAGCTTGAGCGCCACCCCGGCCAGCGCACCCGTCCACACCACGGCCAGCACCCAGTACCCGGTGCGTTCGGGCATCGCGAGCAGCGCGAACGGGGTGTACGAGCCGGCGATGAACAGGAAGATCATCGAGTGGTCGGCGCGCTTCATCCACGTCCGCGCGCGCAGGCTGTGCCAGGTGCGGCGGTGGTAGAGCGCGCTGACCCCGAACATCGCCGAGATGGTCAGGCCGTAGACGGCTGTCCCCACGGCGGCCCGCAGCGAGACCGTGCTCGCGGCCAGGACGACGAGCACCGCGCCGCAGACGAGCGACGCGCCGAACGACCACAGGTGGATCCACCCGCGGGCACGGGGCTTGGCCAGCGACGGGGCGGGCGCGAGGGTGGACACCCGGCCACGCTACCGGCGGTTAAGGCCCCCGTGACCCCCGAGTGGCGACCGTCGCGGGGCGTAGCCTCAGCCGACGTGGCGATCCTCGGGCGGGTCAGGGTGAAGTCGCTGGTCCCGCACCAGGTGGTCGACGGCGTCTACTCGGTCTACGAGCGGCGGCTGCTGGCCGAGGTCGAGGGTGCCGACGTCCCCCGCCACGTCGGGGTCATCGTCGACGGCAACCGCCGGTGGGCGCGCGAGTCGGGCTTCGCCGACGTCAACCACGGCCACCGCGTGGGTGCGGGCAAGATCGCCGACCTGCTGGGCTGGTGCGACGCGGCCGGCGTCGAGGTCGTCACGCTGTACCTGCTCTCCACCGACAACCTGCGCCGCGCCGCGGACGAGCTCGACCCGCTGCTGGAGATCATCACCGACGTGGTCGACGAGCTCGGCGGCCCGGACGCGCGCTGGCAGCTGCGGATCGTCGGCGCGCTGGACCAGCTGCCCGACGCCACCGCGGCCAAGCTGCGCGAGGCGGCCGGGCGGACGGCGGGCCGGCCGGGGGTGCAGGTCAACGTGGCCGTCGGCTACGGCGGGCGGCAGGAGATCGTCGACGCCGTGCGCGCGCTGCTCGCCGACCACCCGGGGGCCACCCCCGAGCAGCTCGCCGCCGCGGTCACCGTCGACGGCATCAGCGAGCACCTCTACACCTCGGGCCAGCCCGACCCGGACCTGCTCATCCGGACCTCCGGCGAGCAGCGGCTCTCGGGCTTCCTGCTGTGGCAGAGCGCGCACTCGGAGTTCTGGTTCACCGAGGCGCACTGGCCGGACTTCCGGCGGGTCGACTTCCTGCGGGCGCTGCGCGACTACTCCGCCCGCCACCGCCGCTTCGGGGGGTAGACCTGCGGCCCCTGTGAGCGATACCTCGCGTCCTGGGTGCAGTAATCACACACGGTCAGAGCTTGCGCAGGCGCACCCGGCGCACGGAGTGGTCGGCGTCCTTGCGCAGCACCAGCGTCGCCCGCGGTCGGGTCGGCAGGATGTTCTGCACCAGGTTGGGCCGGTTGATGGTCCGCCACAGCTGGCGGGCCTCCTCGCGGGCGGCTTCGTCGGGCAGGGCCGCGTAGTGGTGGAAGTGCGACCCCGGCCGGGCGAAGGCGGTGCCCCGCAGGGCCAGGAAGCGCTCGACGTACCAGCTCTCGATGTCGTCGATGGCGGCGTCGACGTAGACGGAGAAGTCGAACAGGTCCGAGACCATGAGCCGCGGGCCGGGCTGCAGCACGTTGAGGCCCTCGACGATGAGCACGTCGGGGGAGTGCACCCGCTGCTGGGCGCCGGGGACGATGTCGTAGGCCTCGTGGGAGTAGACCGGGGCCGCGGAGTACGCGGAGCCGAACTTGACGCTGGTGACGAACTTGAGCAGCGCGCGCCGGTCGTAGCTCTCCGGGTAGCCCTTGCGGTGGCTGATCCCGCGGCGCTCGAGCTCGGCGTTGGGGTGCAGGAACCCGTCGGTGGTGACGAGCTCGACCCGGGTGTGGTCCGACCACCGGGCGAGCAGGGTCTGCAGCACCCGGGCGGTGGTGGACTTGCCCACGGCGACCGAGCCGGCCACGCCGATGATGAACGGCACCCGCGCCCCGGGGCGCTCGCCGAGGAAGGTCGCGGTGGCGGCGCTGAGCTGCTGGCGGGCCGCGACCTGCAGGTTGATCAGCCGGCTCAGCGGCAGGTACACCTCGGCGACCTCGGTCAGGTCGAGCTGGTCGCCCAGCCCGCGCAGGGTGTCGACCTCGGCCTGGGTGAGCGGCAGCGGCGTCGCCCGGCGCAGCTCGCGCCACTGGCTGCGGTCGAGCTCGACGTACGGGCTCAGCTCGGGGGCCTCGTGGCTCGGCGGCGGCACGGGTGCAGAGGCTACGGGGCGCGGACCGGCCCCCCGCGCACGCGTGGCAGGGTCGCACCTCGTGGACGCGGCGACCCTGGTGGACGAGTACCTGCTGCTGGGCCTGCGGTTCGACCGCCTCGAGCCCGGCTTCGTCGACGCCTACACCGGCGCGCCCGGGCTGCGGTGGCGCGCGGAGAACGATCCCCGCCCCGACCCGGCCGCCCTGGCCCGGCGCGCGACCGAGCTGCGCGCCGAGCTGCCCGGTGCGGGCCTGGCCCCGGAGCGCGAGCACTTCCTCGACGTGCACCTGCGCGCGCTGCACACCTCGGCGCGGACGTTCGCCGGCGAGCCCGTCGGGTTCGTCGACGAGGTCGAGGCCTACTTCGACGTGCGCATCGCCAAGGGCTCGGAGGACGACTACCGGGCCGCGCACCGCGCGCTCGAGGCCCAGCTGCCGGGGGCGGGCCCGCTCGCCGCGCGGCTCGGAGCGACCCGCACGCTGGAGGAGATCCCGGCCGACAAGCTGACCGAGTGCGTGCACGCCTTCTCCTCGGCGCTCCGCGACCGGGTGCGCGCGGTGTTCCCGCTGCCCGACGACGAGACCGTGACCTACGAGGTCGTCACCGACAAGCCGTGGTCGGGGTTCAACTACTACGAGGGTGGGCACCACTCCCGGGTGGCCATCAACGCCGACCTCAAGCAGCGGATGGGCGTGCTGCCCCACCTCGTGGCGCACGAGTCCTACCCCGGCCACCACACCGAGCACTGCCGCAAGGACGCGGGGATCGTCGCCGCCGGGCAGCGCGAGCAGACCCTGTTCGTCGTCAACACCCCGCAGTGCCTCATGGCCGAGGGCCTGGCCGACCTGGGCCTGGCCGCGGTCGTCGGGCCCGGGTGGGGGCCGTGGGCGGCCGAGGTCTACGCCGACGCGGGGCTGCGCTTCGACGGCGAGCGGGCCGAGGCGCGCGAGGCGGCCGGCGAGCTGCTGGCCGGGGTGCGCCAGGACGCGGCGATCATGCTGCACGACGAGGGCGCCGACGAGGACACCGTGGTGGCGTACCTGCAGCGCTGGCTGCTGGTGCCTGCCCCGCGCGCCCGGCAGATGCTGCGCTTCCTGGCCCACCCGCTGTGGCGCGCCTACACCTCGACCTACGTCGAGGGCTACCGGCTGCTGCACCGCTGGCTGGAGCAGGCCACCGACGCCGACGACGCGACGCGGCGCTACGGCCGGCTGCTCGACGAGCCGCTGGTGCCGTCCTCGATCCGGGCCGAGCTCGCGTCCTGACGCCCCGGCACCCCCAGCTCGACCCCACCCGTCCCACGGGTACCAGGGCGCGTGTCGCGGTCGACGGCCCCGGGCGCGGCGGTAGCGTCGTCGGCGTCGGGCCGTGGGGAAGCGGCCCGTCCGGGAGGGTCCTTGACGGTGATCGAGCGTTGCACCGGAGGGCCGGCGCACGTCCCTCGTCGTCGCACCTGACGACCAGGGACCCACCGGCCCCCCGAGAAACGCCGGCGCGCTGTGCCCGCGCCGGACAGGAGCCACACGTGACCGCTGCTCGTGCTGCTGCACCCGTCCGGACCTACGTGCTCGACACCTCCGTCCTGCTCTCCGACCCGTGGGCCGCGACCCGCTTCGCGGAGCACGACGTCGTCCTCCCGCTGGTGGTGATCAGCGAGCTCGAGGGCAAGCGCCACCACAGCGAGCTCGGCTGGTTCGCCCGCGAGGCGCTGCGGATGCTCGACGACCTGCGCCTGGCCCACGGACGGCTCGACCAGCCCATCCCCGTCGGGGACGCCGGCGGCGCCCTGCACGTGGAGCTCAACCACACCGACCCGTCGGTGCTGCCCGCCGGGTTCCGGACCGACTCCAACGACTCCCGCATCCTGGCGTGCGCGCTGAACCTGGCCGCGGAGGGCCGCGCGGTCACCCTCGTCACCAAGGACACCCCGCTGCGGGTCAAGGCGGGCGCGGTGGGCCTGCCCGCCGACGAGTACCGCGCCCAGGAGGTGGTGAGCTCCGGGTGGACGGGGATGGCCGAGCTGGCCACCACCTCCGACGTCGTCGACACCCTGTTCGCCACCGGCCGGGTCGACCTCGACGAGGCGCGGGACCTGCCCTGCCACACCGGGGTCCGGCTGCTGGCGGGCACGCAGAGCGCGCTGGGGCGGGTGACGCCGGACAAGCAGGTCGCGCTGGTGCGCGGCGAGCGGGAGGCGTTCGGCCTGCACGGCCGCTCCGCGGAGCAGCGGGTGGCGCTCGACCTGCTGCTCGACGAGAGCGTCGGCATCGTCTCCCTGGGCGGCCGCGCGGGCACGGGCAAGTCGGCGCTGGCCCTGTGCGCGGGGCTGGAGTCGGTGCTCGAGCGGCGCGCGCACCGCAAGGTCGTGGTGTTCCGCCCGCTCTACGCCGTCGGCGGGCAGGACCTGGGGTACCTGCCTGGCAGCGAGGCCGACAAGATGGGGCCGTGGGGACAGGCGGTGTTCGACACCCTGGAGGGGCTGGCCGAGCCGGGCACGATCGAGGAGGTGCTGGCCCGCGGCATGCTCGAGGTGCTGCCGCTGACCCACATCCGCGGCCGCTCGCTGCACGACTCGTTCGTCATCGTCGACGAGGCGCAGTCGCTGGAGCGCAACGTGCTGCTCACGGTGCTGTCCCGGCTGGGCTCCGGCTCGCGGGTGGTGCTCACCCACGACGTCGCGCAGCGGGACAACCTGCGGGTGGGCAGGCACGACGGCGTGGCCGCGGTGATCGAGAAGCTCAAGGGGCACCCGCTGTTCGCCCACGTCACGCTGACCCGCAGCGAGCGCTCGCCGATCGCCGCGCTGGTGACCGACATGCTGGAGGAGCTCGGGTCCGGCCCGAGCTGAGGCGGCCCTGAGCGCGCCGCGGCCGCGGCACCGGCGCGGGCTGCTGCTCGCGTCGGTGCTCGTGGCGCTGCCGACCCCGGTCTACGCGTGGGCCACCTCGACGGGCACCCCGCCCGCGGCGGCCGCCGGCACGGGCCAGCTGCTGCTGCTGGTCGCGGTGGCGGTCCACGCCCGGGCCCTGGCCCCGCTGTGCCGCAGCACCGTCCGCGCCGTGGGGGCGGCCCTGCTCGCGCTGCTGGCGGCCTACGTCGCGGTGTGGGCGCTGGCACACGTCGCCTTCGACCTGGCCACCCGGCTCTCCACCGGGGGCGAGATCGCCGGGCTCGTCACCGGTCTCGTGGTCGGGGTGGTCGCCCCGCTGCCCGCCCACCTGCTGGCCGGTGTGTGCGTGCGGCGGTTCCTGCGCGAGGCCCGGGAGGACGAGCTCAGCAGTCCCGGGCGGCCTCGAGGCCGGCCACCATCGTGGCCTCGGTGAGCCGGAAGTGCTCGGTCGCCACGGTGCCCGCGCCCTCGGCGTCTCCGGCGACGACCCGCTCGACGAGCGCGCGGTGCTGGTGGGCGGCGGTGGTGAAGAACTCCGGGGCGTAGGGCTCGCTGCCCAGCCCGAGCGTCGCCGCGGCGGTCAGCTGCGCGGTGAGCGCGACCAGGTGCGGGTTGCGCGCCGTGGCCACCACCTCGGCGTGCAGCCGCGCGTCGACCTCCCGGGCGGCGCCCATCCCGTCGGCGTGGTCGAACTCCGCGACCAGCGCGACGAGCCGGGCGGCGTCGTCGGGCGTGCACCGCTGCGCCGCCGCCCGGGCGACCATCCCCTCGGCGAGGCAGCGGAAGTCGAACAGGTCGCGCAGGGCGGGCAGCTCGGTCTCCAGGGTGCGGCGGGCGGCCTCGGGGGCGACGTCGCGCCAGGACCGTCCCGTGACGAACGTGCCCCCGGTACGGCCGCGGCGGGACTCGAGCAGGCCCAGGGCGACGAGCCGGGCGAGCCCGCCGCGCAGGGTCGGCCGGCTCACCTCGAGCAGCCGGGCCAGGTCGCGCTCGGGGGGCAGGGCCTGGCCGGGGGAGTAGGCCCCCACCGCGATGGCGGTCACCAGCCGGTCCACGACCCGGTCCACGGTGGACCGCTTGGGCAGCGGGGCGAACGGGGGCCCGGCGTCCGGCTCGGTCACCTGCGCGTCCCCCGCTCCGGACAATTGGTATTGCCTCCTGACCTTATCGGTGGTCCACTACGCCGGTCCAGTCCCCCGAGCCCCGGGAGCACCCGTGCAGCAGCGCACCGAGCCGCCCGTGCGGACGGGGGAGATGGCGTTCCGCGGCCACCGCACCTGGTACCGCGTCACCGGTGACCTCGAGGCCCCCGGCCGGCTGCCCGTCGTCGTCCTGCACGGCGGACCCGGTGCGGCGCACGACTACACGCTGGCCATGACCTCGCTGGCCGGGGACGGCCGCGCCGTGGTCCACCACGACCAGCTCGGCTGCGGGCGCAGCACCCACCTGCCCGACGCCGACCCCGCGAGCTGGACGCCCGAGCTGTTCGTCGCCGAGCTCGCCGCCCTCGTCGAGCACCTGGGGCTCGGCGGCGGGTTCCACCTGCTGGGCCAGTCGTGGGGCGGGATGCTCGCCCCCGAGTACGTCCTCGCGCACCCCGGGCAGGGCGTGCGGAGCCTGACGATCTGCGACAGCCCGGCGTCGATGCCGCTGTGGCTGGCCGGGTGCGCCGAGCTGCGGGCGGGCCTGCCCGCCGACGTGGCGGCCACCCTGGACCGCCACGAGGCGGACGGGACCACCGAGCACCCCGACTACCTGGCCGCCGTCGCGGTGTTCAACGCCCGGCACGTCTGCCGGCTCGACCCCTGGCCCGACGAGGTCGTCGCCAGCTTCGCCCAGATCGACGAGGACCCGACGGTCTACCACGCCATGAACGGGCCCAACGAGTTCCACGTCATCGGGTCGCTGCGGGACTGGTCGGTCGTCGACCGCCTGGGCGGGATCGGCGTGCCCACCCTGGTGGTGGCCGGGGCGCACGACGAGGCGACCCCGTCCGCGTGGGCGCCGTTCGTCGAGCGCGTCCCCGACGTCCGCAGCCACGTGTTCCCCCGCTCCAGCCACATGCCCCACGTCGAGGAGCCGGCGGCGTTCACGTCCGTCGTCGGGTCCTTCCTGCGCGACCACGACCCCGAGAGGCCCACCGCATGAGCACGACCGCCGGCCACGACGACGGCCTCGCCCAGTTCGGCTACAAGCAGGAGCTGCGCCGCACCCTCTCGACCACCGACCTGGTCGTCTACGGCCTGGTGTTCATGGTGCTCATCGCGCCGTGGGCGATCTTCGGGGTGGTCTACAACGCCTCCTCGGGGATGGTGCCGCTGGTCTACCTGATCGGCCTGGTCGCGATGATCTTCACCGCGCTGTCCTACGCGCAGATGTCGCGGGCGTTCCCCATCGCCGGGTCGGTGTACGCCTACGTCGGGCGTGGCCTGCACCCCAACGTCGGCTTCCTCGCCGGCTGGACCATCCTGCTCGACTACCTGCTCATCCCGACGCTGCTCTACGTCTTCGCCGCCGAGTCCATGTCGGGGGTGTTCCCCGCCGTGCCCAAGCCGGTGTGGATCGTCCTCTTCCTCGTCGTCAACACGGCGGTCAACTACATCGGCATCTCGTTCACCGCGATCGTCAACCGGCTCTTCCTCGTCGGCGAGGTGCTGTTCATCGCCATCTTCGTGGTCATGGCCGTCACCGCGATCACCCGCGGCACCAACGGCGCCCGCTTCACCACGACGCCGCTGTTCGACGCCGCCGAGTTCACCCCCGGCCTGGCCGCCGCCGCGCTCTCCATCGCCGTGCTCAGCTTCCTCGGCTTCGACGGCATCGCCACCCTGAGCGAGGAGGCCAAGGGCGGTCGCAAGGCCGCAGGCACCGCGATGGTCGGGGCGCTGGTCCTCGTCGCCGCGTTCTTCGTCACCCAGACCTGGCTGGCCGCGATGCTGGTCCCGGACACCGCGTCGTTCTCCCCCGACGAGGAGAACAACGCGTTCTTCACCATCGTCGAGTCGGTCAGCGGTCACGCCTGGCAGATCGCCTTCCTGCTGGCCAACGCCCTGGCCGTGGGCATCGCCAACGCCGTCGCCGCGCAGGGGGCCACCTCGCGGCTGCTGTTCTCGATGAGCCGCGACCGGCGGCTGCCCGGCTTCCTCGCCCACATCAACCCGCGCACCGCGGTCCCGGAGCGGGCCATCCTGCTCGTCGGCGGCATCACCCTGGTGCTCGGCCTGCTCTTCGTCGGGCAGATCTCGGTGATCAGCTCGCTCGTGAACTTCGGTGCCCTGACGGCGTTCCTGCTGCTGCACGTCTCGGTGGTGTCGCACTACGTGCTGCGCCGGCGCAGCCGGAACCTCGGGCTGCACCTCGTGGTCCCCGTCCTCGGCTTCGTCATCATCGGCTACGTGCTCTACAACGCCGACGCGGCCGCCAAGATCGGCGGTGTCATCTGGCTGCTGATCGGGGTCGCGGTGCTGCTGTACTACCGCTCCCGCGGAACCGGGGTGCTGCCCGAGCACGCCGCGGACGCGGACCCGGTCACGGCCTGACGCGCAGCCCGCGGGCGGCCGCGGCCCGGGCCACCACCGGGTCGTGGGTGACGAAGGCCTCCGCGTCCCGGCCGAGCACGACGAGCGCCGTGGCGACGTGCACCGCGACGGTCGGGCCGAGCCGGGTGTCCGGGTGGGACCCGAGCACCCCGGCGAGGTGGCGCACGGTGTCGCTGAGCACGCACCGGGAGACCGCGGCCAGGGTGCGCGGCAGGTGGGGCAGCGCGTCGGCGTGCGTCTCCCGGAGCAGCGCCGGCACCTCGACGTCGCTGAGCACGGAGGTGACCGCCGCGCGCCCGGGGCCGGCGTTGAGCCAGCGGGCCAGGGCGCGGCCGCGGTCGTCGAGGACCGTGAGGGCGACGAGCGCGGACGGGTCGAGATAGATCACCGCGGTTGCGAGGGGAAGGACAGCTGGACCGCCGGCTCGACCAGCCCGGCACGGACCAGCGCAGCCAGGGGGTGCGGCCGGGCGGGTCTCAGCAGCGCGACGACGATGCCGTGACGGGTGATGGCGAGCTGCTCGCCGGCCTCGACGCGGTCGAGCACCTGGGCCGTGGACCGGTTCAGGTCGCCGGCGCTCACCGGGGTGGTGCCGAGCGGGGGATGTGTCGTCATGCAGGCTCCGGTTTCAGGGGGATCGACCTGAAACCAGAGCCTGCCGACAACCGCTCACCCGGGGAAGGCCGACCCGACGGCCTGTGGATGACGTCGGCCGCGTCGGGTCACCCGGCCAGCACCCCGGCCGTCGCCAGGGCGGCCGCGGCCGTGAACGCCACCGACCGGGCCGCGTTGGAGCGCAGCAGCGAGCGGTGCACGTCCGGGGAGAACCCGGCCGCCAGACGCTGGTGGTAGGGCACCGCCCACGCCACGGTCAGCCCGACGCCCGCGGCCGCGGCCACCGCGTGGGCCACGGAGAGCACGCCCGGCCCGGTCACCAACCACCACAGCGTGGCCGCGCCCTGCACCGCCCACACCGGACCGACCGCCAGGGTGATGCCGTGGGAGTGCCGCGCGTGGAACGCCGTCCACCGCGCGGGGTCCACGTCGGCGAAGGCGGGGTAGGTCGTCGCCTGCACCGTCCAGCCCAGACCCGCGAGCCACCACCCGGCGAGGGTGGCGAGCAGCGGCGCGGTCACCTCACTGCTCGGCGCGCACCTGCGCCATGGCCAGCACGTCCAGGCGCCGGTCGAGCTCCTCGGCGGAGATCTTGTCCGGCACCAGGCCCCGGGCCACGACGGTCTCGCGGATGGTGGCGCGGTCGGCCAGGGCCTGCTTGGCCACCTTGGCCGCCTCCTCGTAGCCGATGGCCGAGTTCAGCGGGGTGACGATGGACGGGGAGCGCTCGGCCAGCTCGCGGCAGTGGTCCTCGTTGGCCACCAGCCCGTCGACGCAGCGGTCGGCCAGCAGCCGGGACGCGTTGGCCAGCAGGCGGATCGACTCCAGCAGGTTGCGCGCCATGACCGGGATGGACACGTTGAGCTCGAAGCTGCCCTGCGCACCGGCCCAGGCGATGGCCGCGTCGTTGCCGACGACCTGCGCGCACACCTGCAGCGTCGCCTCGGGGATGACGGGGTTGACCTTGCCCGGCATGATCGACGACCCGGGCTGCAGGTCCGGCAGCGCGATCTCGCCGAGGCCGGTCAGCGGCCCGGACCCCATCCAGCGCAGGTCGTTGCAGATCTTGGTCAGCGACACCGCGATCGTCCGCAGCGCCCCGGAGGCCTCGACGAGCCCGTCCCGGGCGGCCTGGGCCTCGAAGTGGTCGGTGGCCTCGGTGAGCACGTCGAGCCCGGTGGCGTCCCGCAGGGCGGCGACGACGGCGGCCCCGAACCCGTCGGGTGCGTTGAGCCCGGAGCCGACGGCCGTGCCGCCGATCGGCAGCTCGCCGAGGCGGGGCAGGGTGGACTCGACGCGCTCGATGCCGGCCTGCACCTGGCGGGCGTACCCGCCGAACTCCTGGCCCAGGGTCACCGGGACCGCGTCCATCAGGTGGGTGCGGCCGGACTTCACCACGGTGCGCCACTGCTGGGACTTCGCCGCCAGCGCGGCCTGCAGGTGCGCCAGCGCCGGCACCAGCTCGGTCACCACGGCCTCGGTCGCGGCGAGGTGGGTGGCGGTGGGGAACGTGTCGTTCGACGACTGCGAGGCGTTGACGTGGTCGTTGGGGTGCACCTCCACCCCGGAGCGCCCGGCGAGGGTGGCGATGACCTCGTTGGCGTTCATGTTCGAGCTGGTGCCGGAGCCGGTCTGGAACACGTCGATGGGGAACTCGTCGTCGTGCTCCCCGGCCGCGATCCGGTCCGCGGCCGCGCCGATGGCGGCGGCGTGCTCGTCGGAGATGGTCCCGAGCCGGGCGTTGACCCGCGCGCACGCACCCTTGAGCAGTCCCAGAGCCCGGATCTGCGCGCGCTCCAGGCCGCGGCCGGAGATGGGGAAGTTCTCCACGGCCCGCTGGGTCTGCGCGCGCCACAGGGCGTCGGCGGGGACGCGGACCTCGCCCATGGTGTCGTGCTCGATGCGGTACCCGGCGTCGTTGCCGGCAGCGGTGTCAGCCATGGCCACACCCTGCCACGCCCGGTCCTGCCCGGTCAGGGGCGCCCGCCCGCGCTCCTGGCCCTACTGTGAGGTGGCCCACGCACCGGCCCCGCACCGCACCCGCACCGGCCCGGCACCCCGAGGAGACGCGTTGACCGAGACCACCGCCCCCACCGCCGCGAACCCCTACGGGGCGCCCGTCGAGACCGATCCCGGGCAGGTGGTCGCCGAGACCGGGTCGCAGGCCGCCGCCGGCTCCGGGGCCGTCACGTGCGACCTGCTCGTGGTCGGGGCGGGCCCGGCCGGCCTCTACGCCGCCTACTACGCGGGCTTCCGCGGCATGGCCGTGGCCGTGGTCGACACCCTGCCGGAGCCGGGCGGCCAGGTCACCGCCATGTACCCGGAGAAGATGATCTTCGACGTGGCCGGCTTCCCCGCCGTGCGCGGCCGCGACCTCGTCACCGGGCTCGTCGCGCAGGCCGCGACCTACTCCCCGACGTACCTGCTGGGCAGGCAGGCGCGCACCCTCACCGAGGACGGGTCCGGCTACCGGGTCGAGCTGGCCGACGGGGGCACCGTCACCACCCGCGCCATCCTCGTGACCGGCGGGCTGGGCACCTTCACCCCCCGCCCGCTGCCGTCGGCGGAGTCCTGGGACGGGGACGGCGTGGTCCACTTCGTCCCGGAGATGGCCCGGCACGCCGGGCAGGACGTCGTCGTGGTCGGGGGCGGGGACTCCGCCTTCGACTGGGCGCTGGCCCTGCACCCCATCGCCAAGTCGGTCACCCTCGTGCACCGCCGGGCCAAGTTCCGCGCCCACGCCGGCACGGTCGACGCGGTCCGCGGGCTGGGCGTGGAGCTCGTCACCGATGCCCAGGTCGTCGGGTTCGAGGCCGCGGCCGATGGGGGCCTGCAGGCGCTTAAGGTGCAGACCGGGGACACCGAGCGGGTGCTGCCCGCGCAGACCGTCGTCGCCGCGCTCGGGTTCACCGCCGACCTCGGCCCGCTCACCGAGTGGGGCCTGGAGATCGACCGGCGCCACGTCGTGGTCGACTCCGCCATGCGCACCGCGCGCGCCGGCATCTACGCCGCGGGCGACATCGCCACCTACCCCGGCAAGGTCGCGCTCATCGCCACCGGGTTCGGCGAGGCCGCGACGGCGGTCAACAACATCGCCGTCGAGCTCGACCCCGGGGCGCACCTGTTCCCCGGCCACTCCTCCAACGAGGGGTAGCGGCCGGGGCGGGACGCTCAGGGCATGGGCGGCGCGGTCGGGTCGTCGCGGTCGAAGTCGACCGAGGAGTACTCGCGCAGCTTCGACAGCCGGTGGTAGCCGTCGATCATGCGCAGCGTGCCGGACTTCGACCGCATGACGATGGACTGCGTGGTGGCCCCGCCCGCGCGGTAGCGCACCCCGCGCAGCAGGTCGCCGTCGGTGATGCCGGTGGCGCAGAAAAAGACGTTCTCCCCGGAGACGAGGTCCTCGGTGGTGAGCACCCGGTCGAGGTCGTGCCCGGCGTCGAGGGCCTTCTGGCGCTCGGCGTCGTCCTTGGGCGCGAGCCGGCCCTGGATCGCGCCGCCCATGCACCGCATCGCGGCCGCGGCGATGATCCCCTCGGGGGTGCCGCCGGTGCCCATGAGGATGTCGACGCCGGAGTCGGGCCGGGCCGCGGCGATCGCCCCCGCGACGTCGCCGTCGGAGATGAGCTGGATGCGTCCGCCCGCCTCCCGGATCTCGGCGATGAGGCCGTCGTGGCGGGGCCGGTCGAGGACGCACACGGTGATGTCGGAGACGGCGGAGTCCTTGACCTTGGCCACCCGCCGGATGTTCTCCGCGACGGGGACGGTGAGGTCGATGACGTCGGCCGCCTCGGGCCCGACGGCGATCTTCTCCATGTAGAACACGGCGGACGGGTCGAACATGGCGCCCCGCTCGGCCACGGCGAGCACGGCCACCGCGTTGGGCATGCCCTTGGCCATCAGCGTGGTGCCGTCGATGGGGTCGACGGCGACGTCGCACGCGGGCCCGTCGCCGTTGCCGACCTCCTCGCCGTTGAACAGCATGGGCGCCTCGTCCTTCTCGCCCTCGCCGATGACGACCACGCCGCGCATCGAGACCGACCCGACGAGCTGGCGCATCGCGTCCACCGCGGCACCGTCGCCGCCGTTCTTGTCCCCCCGGCCGACCCAGCGTCCGGCGGCCATGGCGGCGGCCTCGGTCACGCGCACCAGCTCGAGGGCCAGGTTGCGGTCCGGCTTCTCCCGCCGGCTCGTCGAGCTGGGCGGCGGGGTCATGGGGCCTCCTGGGGGGTGTGCGCGGGTGCGCGGCGTGCGTCGGGGGTGATCCTCGCAGAGCGGGCCGGCTCGCGGGCGCGGCCCCCGCCCGGCGGTGGGAGGATGGGGCGTGCCCTCCAAGCCCCGCCACCTGCTCTCGGGCCGGGACATGGCGTACTCGATCATCCCGCTGGTCCTGATCTGCCTGGTGCTGGCCGGCGCCTCCCGGGCCTGCGCCTTCAGCCCCGGGGGTCCGCAGGCCGCGCCGCCGCCGACGACGATCGACGCCGCGGCCACGCTGTCGTCGCAGGCCACCACGGCGGGGTTCCCGCTGCGCCTGCCGCGGCTGCCCGAGGGCTGGGTGGCCAACTCGTCGAGCCGCACCACGGTGCGGGGGGCGACGGGCGGCACCTCGGTCGGGGTGGGCTGGATCAGCCCCGACGGGCGCTACCTGCGGCTGGTGCAGAGCTCGGCGGCGACCGACCCGCTGCTGGCCGCGGAGGTGCAGGGCCGGCGCAGCCCCACCTCGGCGGAGGACCTGACCGGGACGAGCTGGACGATCTACACCCAGCAGGGCGCCGAGCCCGCGTGGGTGGCCGACCTCGGCCCGGTGCGGCTGCTGATCACCGGCAGCGGCACCGAGGAGGACTTCCGCACCCTGGCCATCGGCACCACCTCGGCCGAGCCGCTGCCGGGCTGAGCCGGGCTCAGTCCTCGTCGGCGCGGGCCAGCGCCTCCTCCACGCGGGTGCGGGCCCCGGCCAGGTGCTGCTCGCACCGGGTGGCCAGCGCCTCGCCGCGCTCCCACAGGGCCAGGGACTCGTCGAGGCCGAGGCCGCCCTGCTCGAGCACGCGCACCACCTCGACGAGCTCGTCGCGGGCCTGCTCGTAGCCGAGGCCGTCGGTGGGGGCCGGGCCGTCCCCGGTCGCGTCCCGTGCGTCGTCCTGGGGGTCGTCCTGCCGTGCCCTAGCCATCCTGGTCCCTCTCGTCGGTGCGGGCGGTGACGGCGCCGTCGGCGACGCGCACGCGCAGCCGGGTGCCGGGGGTGACCTCGGTGACGGAGCGGACCACGTGGGCGCCGTCGGCGTCGAGCCGCTGCACCACCGCGTAGCCGCGGGCCAGCGTCGCGGCGGGGCCGAGGGTCGCCAGCCGGGCCCGCAGGTGGGCCGTGCGGGTGGTGGCGTCGTCGATGCTGCGGCGGACGTCGCGGCGGGCGGCGGCGCGCAGCCGGTCGACCTGCTCGGCGCGGGCGGTCACGGCGCGCAGCGGGTCGGCCTGCACCGGGCGGGCGCGGACCGCGGTCAGCGCGGCGGCCTCCCGGCGCACCCAGCCCGTGAGCGCGGCCCGGCTGCGGGCGCGCAGCTCGTCGACCAGCGCCTGCTCGGCCGCGGCGTCGGGCACCACCTGCTTCGCGGCGTCGGTGGGGGTGGCGGCGCGCAGGTCGGCGACGTGGTCGGACAGCGGGGAGTCCGGCTCGTGGCCGATGGCGCTGACCACCGGGGTGCGGCAGGCGGAGATCGCGCGGCACAGCGCCTCGTCGGAGAACGGCAGCAGGTCCTCCACGCTGCCCCCGCCGCGGGCCAGCACGATGACGTCGACGGACTCGTCGGCGTCGAGCTCGCGCAGCGCGGCCAGGATCTGGGTCACCGCGGTCGGGCCCTGCACCGCGGTGTTGCGGACCTCGAACCGCACCGCGGGCCAGCGGGCGGCGGCGACGCTGAGCACGTCGCGCTCGGCGGCGCTGGCCCGGCCGGTGACCAGCCCGACGGTGCCGGGCAGGAACGGCAGCGGGCGCTTGCGGCGCGGGTCGAACAGGCCCTCGGCGCCGAGCAGCTGGCGCAGCCGCTCGATCCGGGCGAGCAGCTCCCCGACCCCGACGGCGCGGATCTCGTCGACCCGCAGGCTGAAGGTGCCGCGGCCGGCGTAGAAGTCCGGCCGGCCGTGCACGACGACCCGGCTGCCCTCGGTGAGCGGGACGGGGCTGGAGCGCAGCAGGGTGGCCGAGCACGTCAGCGTCATCGACATGTCGGCCGACGGGTCGCGCAGCACGACGAAGGCGGTGGCCTGCCCCGGGCGCAGGCTGATCTGGGTGACCTGGCCCTCGACCCAGATGTGGCCGAGCCGGGCGATCCACTGCCCGACCTTGAGCGAGACGACCCGCACCGGCCACGGCTGCTCCGCCGTGCTGGGGGTGCTCACGGCTCGGCCCGGGGTGCGGCGGCGGGGGTGTGGGTGCGGCGGGGTGCTACTGGTCGCGGACGGTGTCGACGCGGTTGCCGAGCATCGTGACGAACGGCGCCCGGTTGCGGTGGGACTGCTCGTAGCCGAGCAGCTCCTCGAGCTCGGTCAGCGACAGCGAGCGCAGCCGCGCCCGCAGCTGGGCCAGCGTCATCGTCGCGTAGCCGGGCACCGGGGCGCTGCCGGACTCGGCGAGGGTGGGCGCCGCGCGGGTCTCCTCCGCGTCGTCGGGCACCTGGGTGTACAGCGCGAAGCGGCCCGGCCCGCCGGCGCGGGACCCGTTGGCCGAGCCGGACCGGGTGATCGAGGAGACCGACCGCGGCCCGGGGGTGGCGGCCTCGGAGTCCTCGTCGAACGTGGCCCAGCTGGGCTCCGCCTCGGCCGGGGTGAGGAAGCTGAGCACCTCGTCGCCGCGGATGGCCAGGGCGGTGACGTGCTGCTGCAGCCGCATCGCGCTCTGCAGCGCCTTGGACACGGCCGTCACCGGCAGACCGGTGACCGTGGAGGGGAGCGAGCGCACCTCGTCGACGGTGGTGGCGGCGATTCCGGCGGCGACGCGCGCGGCGAACGGCACTCGAGGCATGGCCCCAGGGTGCCTGATCAGCGGCGCGACCGCTCACGCACCCCCGCTGCGGGGGCGTGGTCGGGGGCAGCGTCGCGGTCGCCGGCGGGGGTGGCGCCGTGGTGCGCGCGTCCGTCGGCTCCGGGGCCCTGTCCGGGTGGCGGTCCGCCCGTAGGCTGGGCACATGACCTCCGCTGCGGACGACCCGACCGCCCCCGGCGCCAAGCGCGTCCTGCTCGCCGAGCCGCGCGGCTACTGCGCGGGCGTCGACCGCGCGGTCGAGACGGTGGAGCGGGCGCTGGAGAAGCACGGTGCGCCGGTCTACGTCCGCAAGGAGATCGTCCACAACCGCCACGTGGTGGAGACGCTCTCCGACCGGGGCGCGGTGTTCGTCTCCGAGACCGACGAGGTGCCCGAGGGTGCGCTGGTCGTGTTCTCCGCCCACGGTGTCTCGCCCGCGGTCCACGCCTCGGCGGCGGCCCGCAACCTGCAGACGATCGACGCGACCTGCCCGCTGGTCACCAAGGTCCACCAGGAGGCCAAGCGCTTCGCCCGCGACGACTTCGACATCCTGCTCATCGGCCACGAGGGCCATGAGGAGGTCGAGGGCACGGCGGGCGAGGCGCCGCAGCACGTGCAGCTGGTCGACGGCCCCGAGTCGGTGGACGCGGTGACCGTGCGCGACGAGAACAAGGTCATCTGGCTGTCGCAGACCACGCTGAGCGTGGACGAGACGATGCAGACGGTCCGCAAGCTGCGCGAGCGCTTCCCCGCGCTGCAGGACCCGCCGTCGGACGACATCTGCTACGCCACCCAGAACCGGCAGGTCGCGGTCAAGGCGATGGCGCCGGAGTGCGACCTCGTCATCGTCGTGGGGTCGACGAACTCCTCGAACTCCGTGCGCCTGGTCGAGGTCGCACTCGGTGCCGGGGCGCGTGCCAGCCACCTCGTGGACTACGCCAAGGAGATCGACGAGACCTGGCTCGAGGGGGTGCGCACGGTCGGCGTCACCTCGGGCGCGTCGGTGCCGGAGGTGCTGGTCCGGGGCGTGGTGGACCGGCTGGCCGAGCTCGGCTACGACGACGTCGCGCCGGTCACCACCGCGAACGAGACGCTGGTCTTCGCCCTGCCCCACGGCGTCCGGGAGCCCCGCAGCGCGGTGCGCTAGGAACTGCTCAGCGCCGTGCGCTAGGACCTGCTCAGCGTGGCGCGCTGGTCGGTGTCCAGCGCGGTGCGTCAGCGGTAGCGGTGGCCGCTGCGACGTGGCTCGCCCCGTCGCGGCTCGGGCGACCCTGCACGGCCCGGCTCCTGCCAGCGTGACTGCGGCGGCCGTTCCGGCAGCCGGTCGCGCGGGTCGTCCTCGCGCGCCCGGCGGTAGCGCGGCTCCTCCGCGCGAGGAGGCGCTGGGCGGGGGGTGCGTGCCGGCCGGTTCGTGACGGGCTCGGCGGGCCACGGGGTGCGGGACGCCTCGGCCGGTCGCTCCCGACGCGGTCGCGGGTCGGGTACCTGGGGGTCGCGGGAGCGGGGGTCGCGCGCCTGGGGGTCGCGGGGACGGGGAGCCTCCGGCCGCGACGGTGCCCGGCCCTCGCGCTGCCACGGCGACCGGTCGTCGTCCTGCGGCGCGGCACTGCGCGCCGGCGTGGCTGCGGCGGGTCGGCCGCTCCCGGCCCGGCGTGCGCCGGCCCGGCGCGGAGCTGCGCCACCGCCGGCGGGTCGAGCCGCGGCCGGCCGGGCGGAACGGCTGGTGTGCGCCGGTCGGGCCGCGCGACGGGTCCGGATGCGCACCACCCCGATCGCGATCGTCAGCAGCGTCGCGACGGCCATCGTCGGGAAGCCGTTGACCAGCGGGATCGCCGTCGCGATGACCTTGCCGCGGGTGCTCGAGTCGCCGGGACCGCCCAGCAGCAGCACGACCGTGGGGACCGCGACGGCCAGCACCAGCGGGGGCTGCACCATCGCCGCGAACAGGCCCCGCTGCGCGACCGCCAGGACGGCGGCGAGGCAGCCGAGGCCGTAGAAGACCTGGAAGACCGTCGTCAGGGTGTCGCCGATGAGCAGGTCGATCCCCGCTCCCACGGCGGTCAGCACGACCGCCAGCGCGACCGCACCCCACCACGGGACACCCCTGCGGTGCGCGACGACCGACCACTCGGCCCGGGGCACGGGCTCGCCCGGGGACTCGTTGCGCACGCCACGACAGTAGCGGCCGGCTGCTGTGCCTCCCCTCAGCCCGCACGACGGTCGTCCTGCCGCGGGTGCTCGTCGGCGGCCGCCGCGGCCCACGGCGGCGGGGCCCCGTCGGGCAGGAGTCCGGCCGCCTGGACCCGGCGGGGCCGGGTCTCCACCTGCTCGGGCTCGGGGACGGCCGGCCCGCCGAGCCCGAGGTCGCCGAGCTTGCGGGCGGTCACCAGCACGCGGGACTCCAGCGACCCGAGGGTGGCGTTGTAGGCCTCGACGGCGCGCCCCAGCTGCCCGCCGAGCCGGTCGAGGTGCCCGCCCACGGTGGCCACCCGGGTCTGCAGCTCGCGGCCGAGCTCGAGCACCGCGGCGGCGTCGCGGTGCAGCGTGTCCTGCCGCCACGTGTGGGCGACGGTGCGCAGCAGGGCCACCAGCGTCGTCGGGGTGGTGATGACGACGTTGCGGGCGAACGCGTGCTCCAGCAGCCCCGGCTCGGCGCGCAGCGCCGCCTCGAGGAACGGGTCCCCGGGGACGAACAGCACGACGAACTCGGGCGTGTCGGCCTGCGCCCGCCAGTAGGTCTTGCCGGCCAGCTGGTCGACGTGCGCGCGCAGGGCGCGGGCGTGAGACGCCAGGAGCGTGGTGCGGGTGCGCTCGTCGGGGGCGTCGACGGCGTCGAGGAACGCCTGGAACGGCACCTTGGCGTCCAGCACCACCGTCCGGCCGCCCGCGAGGTGCACCACCATGTCCGGTCGCACCCGCGCGGTGGTGTCACCGCGGTCGACGTGCCCGTCGGCCTGGGTGGTGAAGTCGCAGTGCTCCGTCATCCCGGCCAGCTCGACCACCCGCTGCAGCTGCAGCTCGCCCCACCGTCCGCGCACCTGGGGCGCTCGCAAGGCGGTGACCAGCCGCGAGGTCTGCGTGGTCAGCGCTTCGGACGTGCGGTGCATCCCCGCGACCTGCTCGCTGAGCCCCGCGTAGGCCTCACCGCGCACCCGCTCGACGCGGTCGAGGTGCTCCGCGAGCGAGCCGACCGCCTCCCGGAGCGGCCCCACGACCCCGGCCACCTGCGCCCCCACCTCGCCGGACTGCCGACGCGCGGCGTCGGCGCCGAGCAGCTCCAGCGACCGGCGCAGGTCGGCCTCGCCCTCCTCGCGGCCCCGCACCCGCGCCTCGGCGGTCGCCAGCCGCTCGGCGGTGCGCGCGCCGTGCGCGAACCACCCCAGGGCAGCACCGAGGAGCAGGGTCAGCAGCAGCGCGAGCGCGGTCGTCGGGTCCACGTCCCGGACCGTGCCCGGGGGGTCCGACAGTTCCGCTCCTGCGCCTGTCCGGGTCACACGAGCACCACCCGTCACACCGCGGCGCGGGGCCGCGGTTCTGTCGGACCCCGTCCCTACCGTGCGGGGCATGCGGTTGCTGCACACCTCCGACTGGCACGTGGGGCGGACGTTCCACGGCGTCGACCTGCTCCGTGAGCAGGCCGCCGTGCTGGCCGAGCTGGCCCGGCTGGTCACCGAGCACCACGTCGACGTCGTCCTGGTCGCGGGGGACGTCTACGACCGGGCGGTGCCGGGCGCGGACGCCGTCGACGTGTGCACCACGGCCCTGGAGGCGATCCGCGCCGCGGGCGCCCAGCTCGTCGTCACCCCCGGCAACCACGACTCGGCGCCCCGGCTGGGGCAGGCCGGCTCGTTCGCCGCCGCCGGTGGGCTGCACCTGCGCACCCGCACCGCCGAGGTGGGTCGGCCGGTGCTGCTGGCCGACGAGCACGGCCCCGTCGCGGTCCACGCCCTGCCCTACCTGGAGCCGGACACCGCCCGGCACACCCTGGGCGTCGAGGGCCGCGGCCACGCCGCCGTGCTCTCCGCGGCCATGGACCGGGTGCGGGCCGACCTGGCCACCCGCCCGGGGGTGCGCAGCGTGGTCACCGCGCACGCGTTCGTCACCGGCGGGGAGGCCACCGGCAGCGAGCGCACCATCTCCGTCGGCGGGGTCGAGGCGGTGCCGGCGGGGGTGTTCGACGGGGTCGACTACGTCGCGCTGGGCCACCTGCACTCCCCGCAGCGGCTGACCGACCGGGTGCGCTACTCCGGCAGCCCGCTGCCGTACTCCTTCGGCGAGCGGACCCACCGCAAGGCGGTGTGGCTCGTCGACCTCGACGCGGGCGGCCTCGGCGCGGTCACCCGCCTCGACCTCCCCGTCGTCCGCGGGCTGACCCAGCTCGAGGGCACCCTGGAGGACCTGCTGGCCGACCCGGCGCACGCGGCGGCCGCCGAGGACTTCGTCTCCGCGGTGCTGACCGACCCCGTGCGGCCGGTCGACGCGATGCGGCGGCTGCACACCCGCTTCCCGCACGCGGTGCACCTGGAGTGGCGGCGGCCGGGCGGCACCGAGGCCCTGGACTACGCCCGCCAGGTGCGGGGCCGCACCGACCGCGACGTCGTGGGCTCGTTCCTGACCGACGTGCGCAGCGCCCCCGAGCCCTGGGAGACCGAGCTGGTCGAGGCGGGCATCCGGGCGGGCGAGCAGTGAGGCTGCACAGCCTCGAGGTCACCGCCGTGGGCCCCTTCGCGGGCACCGAGCGGGTCGACTTCGACGCCCTGGGGGCCGACGGGCTGTTCCTGCTGCACGGGCCCACCGGGGCGGGGAAGACGAGCGTGCTCGACGCGGTCGCGCTCGCGCTGTTCGGCACCGTGCCCGGCGCCCGCCGTGAGGGCAGGCGGCTGCGCTCCGACCACGCCGCCGACGGGGTCGGCCCGCAGGTGGTGCTCGAGCTCACCGTGGGCGGGCGCCGCGTGCGACTGGTGCGCCGCCCCGAGTGGCAGCGGCCGAAGAAGCGCGGCACCGGCACCACCAAGGAGCCGGCCCAGGCGTCGTTGACCTGGGTCGACGAGCCGGGGTCGGAGGGCATCACCCGCATCGACGAGGTGGCCAGGGTCGTCGAGGGCCTGCTCGGGATGAGCGCGGACCAGTTCTTCCAGGTGGTCCTGCTGCCGCAGGGCGAGTTCGCCCGGTTCCTCCGCGCCGGGACCGACGAGCGGGCCACGCTGCTGCAGCGGCTGTTCGACACCGGCCGCTTCGCCTCGGCCGAGGCCTGGCTGGCCGAGCGGCGGCGCAGCACGGCCGCCGCGGCCGACGCCGGCCGCCGCGAGGTCGAGGTGCTCCTCGGGCAGGTGGCCACCGCAGCCGGGTCCGACGGCCCGGCGGAGGACGACGCACTGGGCTGGGCCCGGGCGCAGCGCGACGCGGCGACGGCGACGGAGGAGGCCCGGTGCTCCGAGCTGGAGCAGGCCCGCGCCGCGGCCACCGCCGCCGAGGCCGAGCTCGCCGCGGCCACCGAGCACGCCGGCCTGCTCGCCCGCCGCACGGACGCCCGTGACCGGCTCGCGGTGCTGGCGGCCTCCGCCGGGCAGCGGACCGACGCCACCAGGCTGCTCGACGCCGCCC